>JBKJHN010000158.1:0-14757 GCA_046599015.1 Ramlibacter sp. | reverse complement strand
TCGTTGGTCCAGGGCTCGGCGCCGAAGATGCCCAGACGCAGGCTCGATTCGGCGGGATCAAGCCCCTGCCGCTCAAACTCGTCGGCGATCGCCAGCATATAGCTGGGTGTCACCATGATGATGTCGGGCCGCAAGTCGTTGATCAGCTGCACCTGCCTTTCGGTCTGGCCGCCGCCGAACGGGATCACGGTAAGGCCCAGCCGTTCCGCGCCGTAATGCGCGCCGAGGCCGCCGGTGAACAGTCCGTAGCCGTAGCTCACATGCACCAGCTCGCCAGGGCGGGCGCCGGAAGCGCGGATGCTGCGGGCCATCACCTGACTCCAGGTGTCGATGTCGTTGGCTGTGTAGGCGACGACGGTCGGCTTTCCGGTGGTGCCGCTCGAGGCGTGAATGCGCGCGCATTGCTCGCGCGGCACCGCCAGCATGCCGAACGGATAGCTGTCGCGCAGGTCGATCTTGGTGGTGAAGGGAAATTTCGCCAGGTCGGCCAATGTGCGGCAGTCTTGCGGATGCACACCCGCTGCGTCGAACTTGGCCCGATACGCTGTCGAGTTGGCGTAGGCGTGCTGCAAGGTCGCCTTCAGCCGCTGCAACTGCAACGCGCGCAGTTCGTCGATGCTGGCCTTCTCGATCGGTTCCAGGGCAAAGTGCTTCATGCCGCCTCCACGTCAGAGCCCTTCATTCGCCCTTGAACTGGGGCGGGCGCTTTTCGAGGAAAGCCGTCACGCCTTCAAGGTAGTCATGCGTCTTGCCCAGAGCCGACTGGGTGTCGCGCTCGGCATCCAGCTGGACATCGAGCTCGCTGCTGGCCGCGGCGCGCAAGAGCCGGCGTGTCGCCACCAGGGCCTGGGTGGGCAGCAACGCAAGCCGCTGCGCCAGCTTCATGGCTGCGTCGACGCAGTCTTCGCCGTCCGCCGCCACATCCCAGATCATTCCCTGCTCCTTGGCGTCCCTGGCACTGAGCTTGTCACCCAGCATCGCGCAGCCCAGCGCGCGCGCCAGTCCGAGGCGCTTGACCAGGAACCAGCTGCCGCCGGCATCGGGCACCAAACCGATCCTGGCGAAGGCCTGAATGAAGGACGCTCCGGGTGCGGCAACCGCCAGATCGCAAGTCATCACCAGCGAGGCGCCGGCGCCGGCGGCCACGCCGTTGACAGCAGCAACGGTCGGCACGCGCAAAGCCTGCAGTTTGCGCACTGTGGGATTGAAAGCCTGATCGATCAAGGGGCCAGGGTCGGCTCGCTCGACCAGCCGGGGGCCAGGTGTGAAATCGAACTCGGCCAGGTCGGCGCCGGCGCAAAAGCCGCGTCCGGCGCCGGTGATCACCAACGCCCGGACC
The DNA here is from genome assembly GCA_046599015.1 of Ramlibacter sp. Lineage (GTDB taxonomy): Bacteria > Pseudomonadota > Gammaproteobacteria > Burkholderiales > Burkholderiaceae_C > Ramlibacter. Next base: position 13,418 of record JBKJHN010000158.1, on the reverse strand, counting down.
GACCGGTCCGCTTCGATCCGGTCGAGCGCACCCCACAACTCCTGGTGCATCTGCCGGGTAAAACTGTTGAGGGACTGCGGGCGGTTCAGCGTGATGAGCGCTACTGCACCGCGAGTCTCGTACAGAACGGTCTGTTCGGTCATGTCGGTCTCCTGGGCGCTACTCTAGCAGCGGACGGACGATCAATCGGCTGGTACACCACTCGGTATAGTGCTGCGATTGGATCAAACAGGAGAAACACCATGGCATACGAACTGATTGAAGTGCGCACCGAAGGCGGCAAGGTCGGGATCGTCAAGCTTAATCGGCCCAAGCAGCTCAACGCTCTCAACAATCAACTGATGGACGAGCTTGGCGCTGCGTTGAAGGCCTTCGACGCCGACGAGAGCATCGGCTGCATGATCGTCACCGGCAGCGAAAAGGCTTTTGCCGCCGGCGCCGACATCGGCGCCATGTCGAGTTACTCCTTTGCCGATGTCTACAAGGGCGACTACATCACGCGCAACTGGGAGATCATCCGCAGTGTGCGCAAGCCGGTGATTGCGGCGGTGAGCGGGTTCGCGTTAGGCGGCGGTTGCGAACTGGCGATGATGTGCGACTTCATCATCGCTGCCGACAACGCCCGGTTCGGCCAGCCGGAGATCAAGCTGGGCATCATGCCGGGCGCCGGTGGTACCCAGCGGATGACCCGCGCGGTGGGCAAGGCGAAGTCGATGGACATGATCCTGACCTCGCGGATGATGGACGCTGTGGAGGCGGAACGCGCCGGTCTGGTCAGCCGCTTGGTGCCGCTAGACAAGCTGATGGACGAAGCGCTGGCGGCGGCGCTCACGATCTGCGAGTTCTCGCAGATCGCGACGATGGCTGCCAAGGAGTCGGTGAATCGTGCCTTCGAGAGCAGTTTGTCCGACGGCGTGATGTTCGAGCGCCGCATGTTTCATGCGCTGTTTGCCACCACGGACCAGAAGGAAGGCATGGACGCTTTCGTCAACAAGCGCAAGGCGCAGTTCAAGAATCAATGAAAGGCGGTTGTCATCACGGGCTCTGGCAGCTGTCATCCCGGCGTCGAGCGGTGCTCAGGGCCAGCCACGTGGCTTGAGGGTAAACCCCAGAGCTTGGGCACGCATCCACGAGAGCATAGTGCGCCATTGGCAAAGCAGCGCGGACGCAAACGCTTGCCATCGTCAAAAATCCAACCCCGCCGGGCGTTATTTTCCAGGAGACCACCATGGTGCAAGCAACTCGTCGCAAACTGATCAAGGGCGCCGCCTCGGTTGTGGGGGCGATGGCGGTGGCGCCGCACCTGATGGCGCAGTCGGGGCCGGTGCGCATCGGCTACGCGATGTCGCGAACCGGCCCCTGGACCGGCGGCGCGCAAGTCAGCCAGGAGCCGAATTACCTGCTCTGGGCCGAGCAGCAGAACGCGGCGGGCGGGCTGAACGTCAAGGGCGTCAAGCGGCAGATCGAGCTGATCAGTTCAGACGACCGCAGCGACACAGAGACCGTGGTGCGCACCTACGAAAAACTGATGGGCAGCGACAAGGTCGATCTGGTGCTGGCGCCCTGGGGCAGCAACGCCAACTTCGCCGTCGCGCCGCTGGCCAATCGCTTCGGCTATCCGTTCCTGGCGCCCACCGCACTGTCGCGCCGGCTGGTCGAGATGAAGCTGCCTTACTTCTTCCTGCTGCTGCAGCAGCCCGCGCCGATGACCAATGCGCTGGTCGACATGCTCAAGGCCAACGGCGCCAAGTCGCTGGCAGTGATCTACGTCGACGACCTGTTCGGCCTGGAGAACTACTCGGCGCTGAAGGTGGCTTTGCAGGGCAGCGGCATCAACCTGGTGCAGGACACCAGCTATCCCGGTGGCGTCAAGGACCTGTCGCCGGTGCTGCGATCGATCAAGGACAAGAACCCGGATGCGTTCGTCGGCTTCACCTATCCGCCCGACACCATCCTGGCCAGCAAGCAGGCCAAGGAAGTGGGGCTGAACCCGAAGTTCTTCTATGCGTCGGTCGGCACCGCCTTTCAGCTGTACAAGAACGTGATGACGCCGGCCGGCGCCGAGGGCGTGTTGGGCATGGGGTCCTGGAACAGCAAGACCAGTCCCGCCGCCAAGGCCTACTTCGACGCGCACACCAAGAAGTTCGCCGGCAAGGAACCCGACCGCTGGGCCAGCGGCGCCTGCTGGGCCGGCCTCGAGATCCTCACCGCCGGCGTCGCCAAGACCGGCCTGGACCGGAAGGCGCTGCGCGAATATGTTGCCGGCACCACGCACAAGACGATCCTGGGCGACATCAAGTTCACCGGCAGCGAGAACACCGCCACGCCCGGCACAGTGAGCCAGTGGCAGAACGGCGAGTTCGAAGTGGTCTGGCCGCAGAAGGTTGCGACGGCGAAGCTGAATCCGAGCAAGGCGGCGTGGAAATAGGAGAGTGACAGTGGTTTGGATGACAACCTGACCACATGTCCCTTCCCGCCTGGCTCGAACTCCTCGCCTCCGGCCTCATCACCGGCGGCATCTACGCACTGGTAGCACTTGGCCTGAACTTGCAGTACGGCCTGATGCGCATCCTGAACATCGCGCATGGCGAATTCCTGATGGTGGGCGCTTACCTGACCTGGATGGCGCAGACCTCGCTGGGCCTGTCGCCGCTGCTGATGGTGCCGGTGTCGTTCGCGGTGCTGATGGCGCTGGGCGTGGCGATCCACTGGCTGTGCTTCCGGCGCCTCACGGCCACATCGCCCAATCTCGACCTCTTCGAGGCGCGCGGGCTGATGGTGGCCTTCGGGCTGATGTTCCTGGTCCAGAACTTCGCCTCGTGGATGTGGGGCGGCGACCTGCGCGGCTACGACTATCTCACCGATCCGGTCAAGCTGGGGCAGGCGCAGTTTGCCGGCAACAAGCTGTTGGTGTTCGGGCTTGCGCTGGTGTTCAGCGGCGCGCTGATCGTGCTGCTGCGCATGACGCTGCTGGGCAAAGGCGTGCGCGCGCTAATGCAGTCGCAGGTGGGCGCGCAGTTGGTCGGCATCGACACCAAGCGGCTGCACCCCTTGATGTTCGGCGTCGGGCTGGGCCTGTCCGGCATCGCGGGCAGCCTGCTGTCGATGGCGTACACGATCTCGCCTTCGATGGGCGAGCCGTACACCGTCACCGCGCTGATCGTCATCACGCTCGGCGGCTTCGGCAGTATGAGCGGCGCGCTCGCGGGCGGCCTACTGCTGGGCGTGATCGAGGCGCTCGGGATGCATTTCACCAATCCCTCGCTCAAGGCGCTGCTGTCGTACGTCGTGTTCATCGCCGTCCTGCTGCTGCGGCCGAAGGGGCTGTTCGCGAAATGACGAGTCGTCAGATCCTGGTGCGCGACCTGCTAGTGCTATTCGGCCTGACCGGCTGGGCCTTGTCGCTGCCCTACTTCGCCAGCGAGTTCATGGTGTCGATGGCGCTGACCTGCCTGATGTACGTCGCGCTCTCATCCAGTTGGGGCCTGTTCTGCGGCAGCACGCGCTACCTGTCGCTGGCGACTTCGGCGTTCTTCGGCATCGGCGCCTACACCAGCGCGTTGGCACTGGAGAGCCTGTCGTGGGTCGAGTCGATCGCGCTAGGCGCCGGCATCGCCACCGTCGTCGCCGTGGTGATGGGCGCGGCGGTGCTGCATCTGCGCGGCACCTATTTCGCGGTGCTGACTTTCGGCATGACTGAGTTGATCCGCCATGCCGTCACCTATTTCGAAAAACAGGTGACCGGCACGGTGGGGCGGGTGCTGCCGGTAGTGCCCGAGCGGGACACCATCTATCTCACGGTGCTGGCGCTGGCCGTCGCCACGGTGGCGCTGTCGATCGCGGTGCGCAGAACCCGCTTCGGCCTGGCGCTGATGGGCATTGGTGCCGACGAGCAAAGGGCGCAGACGCTCGGCGTGAACACAAGGCTGATCAAGATTGCCGGCTTCGCCATGACGGCGGCGGTGGCGGGCGCGGTCGGCGCGGCGATGTCGGTGCGCTGGACCTACATCGACCCACATACCGTCTTCAATCCCTTCATCGGCTTCCAGACGGTGTTGATCGCGCTGATCGGCGGCGCCGTCACCTTGTGGGGGCCGCTGATCGCCGCCGTGGTGTTCAGCCTGCTGGCCGAGACGCTGCGCCTGAAAGCGCCGCAGGTCTACATGATGGCGCTCGGGCTGCTGCTGATTCTGTCTGTGTTGTACCTGCCCGGCGGCCTGGCCTCGCTGCGCTGGGAGACCTTCCGCGGCTGGTGGCGCGACACCCGCGCCTGGGGCACCGAGCGGCGCTACGAATGGAGCGGCGACAAGGCACGCGACAAGCGCCGCGCCCGGGAGCGCCGCCTTGTCTAACGCTGCTACCCTGCCCTTGCTCGAAGCCCGCGAAGTCACAGTCCGCTTCGGCGGCCTGGTCGCGGTGGACGCGGTGAGCGCGAGCTTCAGCGCCGGCGAGCTGGTCGGCATCATCGGCCCCAACGGCGCCGGCAAGACCACTTTTTTCAACGCGATCACCGGTGTCACGCCGCCCACCTCGGGCCGGCTGGTGGCGAGCGGCCACGACCTCACCGGCAAGGGCCCGCATCGATATGTGGCGCATGGCCTGGCGCGCACCTTTCAGACGCCGCGCGTGTTCGCCGACATGCCGGTGCAATCGAACATCGAGTTCGGCCTGAAGTTCGCCGGCCGGCGGCCGCGCAAGTACTGGCTGTGGGGCGATGAGCAGTCGGTGCCGTGGGCGCTGCGCGATGCGGCCAGCATCCTGGCCTTGATCGGCCTCACGGCGCAGGCCGCACTGCCCGCGTCGGCGATCACACCGTCGCAGCAGCGCCTGCTCGAAATCGGGATGGCGCTGGCGACGCGCCCGCGCATGCTGCTGTTGGACGAAGTGGCGGCGGGATTGACCGAGGCCGAGATCGAGGAGATGGCGCGCCTGATCCGGCGCCTGCGCGACGAGCTCGACCTCACCGTGATCTGGATCGAGCACGCGGTGACGACCTTGCTGCGCCATGTGGAGCGCGTGATCGTGATGCACCAGGGCCGCAAGATCGCCGACGGCACGCCGGCCGAAGTGGTGCGCAACGTCGAAGTGATCGAAGCCTACCTGGGCGACGAGATGATCGGCGAGGCGGAGGTGCTCGCATGATGTGGCACCAACCGGGGTTCGAGCTGGGTGGCTCGGCCCGCGCCCACCTTAAGGTCGAGGCCTTAAGCGCGGGCTACGGGCCGATGCTGGTGTTGCGCGGGCTGAAGCTGGAGGTCAAGCCGGGGCTCACCGTCATCCTCGGCCCGAATGGCGCCGGCAAGACCACGCTGCTGCGCGCGCTCAATGGCCTGATACCGCGCAGTGGCGATGTGCTGCTGGATGGCGAAGACCTGCCCGAGAAGACCCACGAAATCGTCCAGGCGGGGGTGGCGCTGGTGCCCGAGGGCCGCCAGTTGTTTGCCCAGATGACCGTCGCCGAGAACCTCGAGCTCGGCGGCTGGCTGCAAACCAAGGCCGAACGCGCACGACGGCTCGAGCAGGCTTTCGACAATTTCCCCAAGCTGCGCGAACGGGCCCAGCAGCTCGCCGGCACCATGAGCGGCGGCGAGCAGCAGATGGTGGCGGTGGCGCGCGCGATGATGAGCGGGCCGCGCCTGCTGATGCTCGACGAGCCATCGCTCGGCCTGGCGCCGCGCATGGTCGACGAATTGCTGGCGATGGCGCGCCGCATCGCCGACAGCGGAACCACCGTGCTGATGGTGGAACAGAACATCAAGAAGGCGCTGGCAGTGGCCGACCGCGGCTATGTGCTGGAGCGCGGCACGCTGGTTGCCAGCGGCCCGGCCAGGCTGCTGGCGCGTTCCACCATCGTGCGCGAGGCTTATCTCGGTGCCGCCAGTGCCGACACCACGAGCGCGGCTTCGGCCGCCAAACACGCTGTTCGGGCGGAGCGCCAGGCCCAGCCCGAACGAGTTGAGTGAATGTAAGGAGACAACATGTCCGACCTGTCGATGCTGATCAACGGCCTGAAAGTCACGGCCGAGAAAAACGCCACTTTCGAGCGCCGCAATCCACTGGACGGCACGGTGGCGACGCGCGCGCCCGCGGCCACGCCCGCCGATGCGGTAATGGCCGTGGAAGCCGCGGCCGAAGCCTTCAAGACTTGGAGCGAGACCGGCCCGACCGAGCGCCGCATGCTGCTGTTGAAAGCGGCGGAGAAAATGGAAGCCAAGGTGCCGCAGTTTGCCGAAGCCGTTGCCGCCGAAACCGGCGCCACGGCGATGTGGGCCGGCTTCAACGTGATGCTCGCCGCCGGCATGGTGCGCGAAGCCGCGTCGCTCACCACCCAGGTCAGCGGGGAGGTGATTCCCTCGGATGTGCCCGGCTCGCTGTCGATGGCCTTGCGCCAGCCCGCCGGCGTGGTGCTGGGCATCGCGCCCTGGAACGCGCCGATCATCCTGGCCGTGCGGGCGATAGCGACGCCGCTGGCCTGCGGCAACACCGTGGTGCTGAAGGGCTCGGAGAACTGCCCGCGCACCCATCAGCTCATCGTCGAAGCCTTCCAGGAAGCGGGCTTTCCGCCGGGCGTCGTCAACTACATCACCAACGCGCCTGAAGACGCGGGTGCGGTAGTCGAAGCGATGGTGGCGCACCCGGCGGTGCGGCGCGTCAACTTCACCGGATCGACCAAGGTCGGCCGCCTCATCGCGCAGACTTGCGCCAAGTACCTCAAGCCCGCCGTGCTGGAGCTGGGAGGTAAGGCGCCGATGGTGATCCTGGATGACGCCGACATCGAGGATGCGGTCAACGCAGCCGCGTTCGGCGCCTTTGCCAACAGCGGCCAGATCTGCATGTCGACCGAGCGCATCATCGTCGACCAGAAAGTGGCCGACGAGTTCGTCAAGAAGTTCGCGGCGAAGGCGCAGTCACTGCCGCTGGGCGATCCGCGCAAGCCCGAGCCGGTGGTGCTGGGCAGCGTGATCGGCATGGGCACGGTGCATCACTGCAACGCGCTGATCGACGACGCGCTGGCGCAGGGCGCCAAGCTGGTGTGCGGCGGCAAGGCCGACAGCACGCTGATGCCGGCGACGGTGCTGGACCACGTCACGCCGAAGATGCGCATCTATCACGAGGAGACGTTCGGCCCGGTCAAGTGCGTGGTGCGCGTGAAGAACACCCAAGAGGCGATCGCCTGTGCCAACGACAACGAGTACGGCCTGTCCGCCGCAGTCTTCGGCCGCGACATCGCGCGCGCTTTCAACGTTGCGCGCAAGATCGATTCGGGTATTTGTCATGTGAATGCGCCGACCGTGCATGATGAGGCGCAGATGCCTTTTGGCGGGGTCAAGGGCAGCGGCATGGGACGGTTCGGCGGCAGGGCGGGTATCGCGGAGTTCACCGATCTAAGGTGGGTCACGATCCAGACTTCGCAGCGGCACTATCCGTTTTGAGATGGATTGCGGGTCGAGCCCACTACTGTCCGGAGAAGAATTCTCGTTTGAGCAGTAAGCCGTTGATGGCCGCCGCACCTGGACTATGGCGGTCCGTACTACGACGACGACATGCTGGCCGCGCTGGGCAAGGGCATCAAGGTCTTCAGCGTGGGCGCCAGCGGCCTGAACAAGCAGGGCGAATTTATCCAGCGGCAGATCGCCCAGTACACCGGAGGCCGGTTCGTATTCCTCACCTATTGGCCCACGACCCGGCCAGCGGCCCGGGGCGCGAGACGGCGCACGATGTGAAGAACTACTCGGTGGACACACTGGACCGGCTGATCGTGCGGCTGGCGTCCGATGAGCTGGGAAAACTCGCCCGGTGAGTTCAAAGCGGGAGCCCTCTTATATAATGGAAAGCTCGGCGCTTTAGCTCAGTCGGTTAGAGCGATGGAATCATAATCCACAGGTCCGCGGTTCGAATCCGTGAAGCGCCACCAGACACCCAGGGTACATACCTGAGACACGGTTAACGGTTTGTTCCGGTCACATGGTTAACAATCTAGGCCCGAAGGGATTATCCCCGGGCTCGACGCGGCAGCTGTCCAAAGTCGAAGTACCCCAGGTCGTAATCCATGAAGCTGACCTGTCAAAGCTGATCGTCGACCCGGCGAATGCCCACAAGCTGACCGGCCAGGACGGTGCTCAGGTTGACTTTCTTTCGGTTCATGCAGATACGGCCACACTCGGTGACGGAATGCCAGCGCCTCGCGGGTGCTCTCCAGACCTTCGCAACATAACAAGAACCGGCTGGAGAAGTCCGTCACGGTGAGCGGGTAGCAATACCGGCGGTCGGTCAGCATGAACTCGCCCTTGTAGTCGGTGCACCATAGATCATTGGGTGCGCTGACATCGCACAGGCCGGTACCTTGCAGCTTGGGTCTGCCGCGGAACGCCGCGCGTGCAGCGCGAGCAGCGCGAGCATGAGCGTGTCGGCCCCGGCCCCTGCATCGGGCCAATGCTGCACGATGCGCGTGCCAAACGCGGGGGACAACAAGTTCTGCCAGCGCTCGGCGGTACGCCAGTTGCCGTTGTTGGCTTCTGCCCGGGCCGGGCTTACGATGACAACCGATGAACGCGACATCCCCTGTTTATATCCCGGCCAGCTCCGCCGAGGCGCTGGCGCTTCGGGCCGGGCCGGCCGCGGCCGTGCGCGCGGCGCTGCTGGCCGCGCGGCGGCGGACCCTGGCAATGGCGGACGATTTCCAGGCGGCGCTGGGACCGGCTTATCCGGCCGTGCCTTAGGCGCCTCAGCTCAACCCGCCATTGTGGGAACTGGGGCACGTTGCCTGGTTCCAGGAATGGTGGATCGCGCGCAATCGCCAGCGGACGCTGGGCGCGGCCTGCGACCCACCACGCGCGGGCGCCTCGCTGTTGCCGCTGACCGATTCCTGGTACGACTCCGGCCGCGTTGTACACCGCAGCCGTTGGGAACTGCCGCTCGCCTGTGCGCATGAGACGCGCGACTACCTGGAGCGCAGCTGGCGCAGACACTGGTGTTGCTGGACGGCCTGCCGCCCGACGCGGACGACGACTGTTTGTATTTTTTCAGGCTGGTGGCACTGCACGAGGCGATGCACGCGGAAGCGACCGCCTACATGGCCCAAACCCTGGGAATCGCGTTGGACCCCGTAGCAGCAGTGGGAGAGCAGCCCAATTCCACCGAGCTCGAATGCCGGCGGGGCGTTTCCAGATCGGATCGGACGTACAAGGGTTCACGTTCGACAACGAACTGCACAGCCACGAGGTGACGCTCGGGGCGGTCCGTATCGACGCCCAGATCGTGAGCTGGGCGCGTTTCCTGCCTTTCATCGAGGCCGGCAGCTACGAGCGAAACGAACTGTGGTCGCAGGCCGGCGGTGCGTGGCTGGCTGGCCAGCCTTTGCGTCTGCCGGCCAATTTGCGCTACATGGCAGTGGCTGGCAGGAGCGGCGCGGTGACCGGTGGGCGCCCTTGAACCCGCTGCGTCCGGCGGTTCACGTAAGCCTGCACGAAGCTGAGGCCTGGTGCCGCTGGGCCGCGCGGGGGCTTCCGACAGAGGCCAAATGGGAATGCGCGGCGCTCGCACTGGAAGGCTTTTCCTGGGGCCAGGTGTGGGAATGGACGGCCAGCCAGTTCGAACCGTACCCGGGTTTCATCGCGCATCCCTATCGTGACTACTCCGCGCCCTGGTTTGGCAGCCACCGGGTGCTACGCGGCGCCTGCCCGGCCACGTCGTCCCCGCTGGCCCACGCGCGCTATCGCAACTTTTTCGAACCCCACCGCAACGATATCTTCGCGGGCTTTCGCAGTAGCCTCACCGCTGGTGCGTCATGGAAGTTCAAGTGAGGGCCGCCGGATCCGCCTGTTTGCCCAGTCTCCTCGAGATCGGTGTCACTTGGCAACGATGCCTCGCTGTCGAATGATCGCCCCGTAGCGCTCATAGTCGGCGTTGAGCGCGGCTGAGAGCTCTTGCGGTGTGCTGCCCACCGGCCTCATAGCGAGCGAGCGAAACTTTTCGTCCATGCCCGGCGCACGCAGCGCGGTTGCGACGTCTCGTTGTATCTTGTTGACGATGGGTGCCGGCATACCGGCAGGCCCGACCAGCGCATACCACGACACGGCTTCAAACCCCGGGAGATTCGCCGCCGCTTCAATGGTCGGAATGCCGGGCAGCAAGTCACTCGGCTTGCTGCTCGCAACGCCGAGGGCATTCAGCTTGCCGCTTCGGATGTGCGGGAGGACCGATGGCACCTGCGCGACCATCACGTCAACCAGTCCGGCAAGTACATCACGCACCGCTTCACCGACCCCCTTGTACGCAACATGCAGCATCTGCACGCCGGCCATGGTGTTGAGCAATTCGCCTCCGATATGCGCTTGCGTTCCGACTCCGCCCGAGGCGTAGGTAATCTTGCCTGGATTGGTCTTGGCACGAGCCAACAGTTCCGGCAGCGTCTTGATGCCCGTGTTGGTGTTGGCCACGAGCACGTTCTCGACCGAGCCGACGAGCGTGATCAACGTGAAGTCCTTGCGCACGTCGAAGTCGAGATTAGGGTAGAGATGCGGATTGATGGCGAGGTTGCCGACAGGCGCAGAAGTAAGGGTGTAGCCATCGGGCGCAGCGCGCGCGCCCATGGCCATGCCTATGTTGCCTGCTGCACCCGCCTTGTTCTCCACAACTACAGCGTGGCCCCACATCGCGCCGAGTTTCTCACCGAGAAAGCGGGGCAGCGTGTCGGCTGCGCCGCCTGGGCCGAACGGCACGATGATGTGAACCGGCTTAGTCGGAAACGCAGCTGAACTCAAGCCTTGCGCCAAGCTCGGCGGGATCGCGGCGGCGGCGGGAATCGCCAGCGCGGTGGAGAGAATAGTGCGGCGAGTGATCATGGCGCGGTTCCTTGCAGAGTGGAGGATGGCTAGGCTGGAATTGGCGGCCTCAGAGCGGATCCCTGAAGCAGGTTGGGCAGAACGAGGTGGGGCACATCTGGTCGGCGGTGCGCCCGAGCGGGTCGGACTTTTGCCAGCCATTCCAGATTTCTTCGCCGGAGGCTTGCGCGCGCTGACGGACATCGTGCAGGTCGATACCGGGGATCACGCCGCCTTCCATGCGCACGATGCCATTGACGATGACGGTGTCCACGTCGTCGCCCACGCCGCATTCGACGACTGCTTGGATAGGATCGCGGAACGGACCCATGCGCAGCGTGCCCCGCCCCGTCAGGTCGATCAGGATGATGTCGGCTTTTGCGCCCGCCTCCAGTCTTCCGAGATCGTCCCGACCCAGCGACCGGGCGCCGTGGAGCGTGGCGGCGGTGAAGACTTCCGCGGCGGTGGCCGACTTGTAGTCGTGGCTCATCGTCTTGCCGTGATAGGACGCCGAGCGCATGTTGAGGAACATGTCGCGCGGATAGGTGTCGGTGCCCAGCGCGATGTTGATGCCCAGCTCACGGTAGCGCCGCCAGTTATCCAGCACGCGCGCGCGCCGCACGATGTTGATCGCGCAGTGCGAGATGGACACCTTAGCCTCGCCCATGAGCTGGAGGTCGCGGGCGCCGGGATAATTCAAGCGCACGCTGTCCGCCGGCAGGTTGCCGTGGCCGATGTTGAGCGTCGGCCGCAGCAGGCCAAGCTCGGCAAGCAATTCGATCGGCGTCTTGCGGTGCTCGCGCACGACCTCGAAGAATTCGAGAATGCTGTAGGCGGCGTGCGTTGCGATGGGCAGGCCGGTCTCGTCCGCGACTTCGCGCGTTTTCCGCAGCAACGCGACGCTCGTGGTCTCGACCTCGCGCGGCACGAGGATGCCGTTAATCAGGCCGCCGCCCGTGCCGGCGTTGCGTTCGATCCATTGCACCGCCTCCGCGAACTCGCGGTGGCCCGCTTCCTCGTTGACGATGCGCTTGAGCCGCCCGACCTCGTCGCCGACCCAGCGGCCGGAATCGTAGCCCGGCCCTAGAAATCCGCGCACACCATACCGGACGCATTGCGCCGCAAGGGCGTCCTGGATCAGCCGCTGGCTGCCGAACTCGACAAACGACGTGATGCCGTTGCGCAGCAGCTCGGCGACGGTGAAGAGCGCGTGGAACTCGCGCGCGCCTTCCGCACCGGTGTCTTCGGGGCGCAGGTAGCGCACGTCGCCCTCGACGCGGGTGCCTTCCTTGGGCACGCTGATCTCCAGAAAGGGCTGGCCGAAGTAGTCGCCCCGTCCTGCATCACTGATGAGGCGATGGGACGCGCGGTGCCCTGAATGCACATGAGTGTCGATGAAGCCCGGCGCCACCAGCTTTCCCTTCGCATCGATCACGCGATCGGCCTGGCCCTCAAACCGAGGGCCGACATAGACGATCGCATCACCTTCGAACACGACCTCGTGGTTCTGGTCCATCGTGTGCTGCCCGGCCTTGTGCCCGACGACCCAGCCACCGCGAATGGAAGTTCTCATGTCAGATCCTTTTACGTAAATCAGAAACGATTGGGTACATCGCTTCTATGGCCACGTCGGGGCCGAGTCCACCAGCCGGGCGCGCTCTTCGAGCGTGTCGAAGACATCAGCCGAAGGAAACTCGAAGCGGGACAGCAGAACTTGCACCCGGTCTGCGGAGAGCTCGGCCGCGTCGATTGCGGCAGCAAAGGCCGCCTGCAGTCGGCCCACCGCACCGCCATCAAGGGGGGCGGTGGCAACGATCGCAGGCATCGGCGTCGGTTCGGTGCGTTCGATGATGCGCACATGCTTCGCGAAGTCTGGCTCGGTGTGGCGGATGAGGTCGTGCACATACCCGTCCAGCGGACCGACATCGATCCGCTGCTCGGCGATGGCTCTGATGATCCCGCGCGCGTTCATCAGGCCGCCCGTGATACTCGCATACAGTTCCCGTGTCGACGGATGCCGGGTCAACAGGTGATGACGGAACGCGTAATAACCGGATTGCGAATCCTTGAGTGTGTAGCCGGCGCGATGCCCGAACGTATCGGCGAGCGATCGAAACGGTGAGTCAGCCGCGACCACGATGTCGGTGCAGTAAGTCGCCTTGCCCGCGTAGCAGGGAAGCGACGGCACGCACTGCGCCAGGATGCGCGGCCGGACTACCCGCTGAATCAGCGGCAGTCCGCACATCATCACGGCCCCCAGATCGTCGCGCGACCAGAGATTTGACAGCAGCTTGGGCGGATCATGATCTATTTGGCGTATGTCCAAATCGGCGCGCGCAAAGACCCAGTCAAAGATGTGCTTCCATGCCACCTTCGTTGGCGCATTCACGGCATACATGCGGGCATTGGCAAACAGCTTCATTAAGAACAGATCCTCCTTGACAAAATGCACACGGGGCGACCTTCGACGGTGCCTTGCGCGGTGATGACCCCGTCGCCGCGATCGGCGGCCGCCACTGCTTCAGCGGTTCTTTTCTGCCGCGTAGGCACGCAGGCGCGGAACGATCTCCTTGGCGATGATCTCGACCTGCGCCA
>JBKJHN010000132.1:0-3275 GCA_046599015.1 Ramlibacter sp. | reverse complement strand
CCGCCTTTCGCCGGACCGATCAACCTGGGCAACCCCGGCGAGTTCACGATCGTGGCGCTGGCAGAGCAAGTGATCAAGCTCACGGGCTCTGGGTCGCGGCTGATTTACGCGCCACTCCCCTCCGACGACCCGATGCAGCGCTGCCCCGACATCAGCTTGGCGCGCCAGAAGTTGCAGTGGGAGCCGAGCGTGCAGCTCAAGGAAGGCCTGGTCAAGACCATCGCCTATTTCGACGAGATGCTCAAGGCCGGGAGCTGAACTCCGCGAATACCGCATCCAGCCGCTCGATGTAGCGGCGCTTCATGGATTGGTCGATGAAGCTGCCTTCGAAGCTGTTTTTCGCTAACTGATACGCGTGCTGCGCATTCAGGCCCGTGGCGGCGAAGGTCTCGCGGAAGTTGTCGTTCATGTAACCGCCGAAGTAGGCAGGATCGTCCGAGTTGACCGTGGCGACCAGCCCGGCATCGAGCAACTGCCTCAGGTTGTGATCGGCCAGCTTCGGAAACACGCATAGCTTCAGGTTGGATAGCGGACACACCGTCAGCGGAATGCGGTCCTGCGCAAGCCGCCGCATCAGCGCCGGATCCTTCGCCGACTGCACGCCGTGATCGATTCGCTCCACCTTCAGCAGGTCCAGCGCCGTCCAGACATAAGCCGGCGGGCCCTCCTCGCCCGCGTGCGCAACAAGGTGCAGCCCCAGCTCGCGGCAACGCGCGAACACGCGCGCAAACTTTTCCGGCGGGTGGCCGACCTCGCTGGAATCCAGCCCGACACCAATGAACTTGCCGCGAAATGGGAGTGCCTGCTCCAGTGTTTCGAACGCTTCTTCTTCGCTGAGGTGGCGCAGAAAGCACATGATCAGCGAGGCACTCACGCCAAGCTCATGCGCCTGCTCGCAGGCACGGTGCAGCCCATTGATCACCGTTTCCATACTCACGCCACGTGCCGTGTGAGTCTGCGGATCGAAGAACATCTCCGTGTGCACCACATTGTCGGCGGCGGCCCGCTGCAGGTAAGCCCAAGCCATGTCGAAGAAGTCCTGCTCCTTCAGCAGCACGCTGGCGCCCGCGTAGTAGATGTCCAGGAAACTCTGCAGGTTGGTGAAGGCATAAGCCTTGCGCAACTCTTCCACGCTTCGGTAGGGAAGCTGTATCGCGTTGCGTTGCGCAAGGGCAAAGATCAGCTCGGGCTCGAGCGATCCTTCGATGTGGATGTGCAGCTCGGCCTTCGGCATACGGCGCAGGAGATCGGGAAGGCGGACAGGATCGAGGGTGTGCTGGCTCATGATGTGATTCTCGCGTATCCTGCGCCGACACATTGAGCGAGGGTGACGGCCATGATGGAAAGCTGGGATGTCGTCGAATGGGGCAAGCCGCTGCAGCAGCGTGTGCGCGAAGTGCCGCAGCCCGCGGGCACACAGGTGTTGCTGCGTGTCAGCCATTGCGGAGTCTGCCACTCCGACCTGCATGTGCAGGAAGGCTTCTTCGACCTCGGCGGCGGCAAGAAGCTGGACCTGGGCGCTCGCGGGCTGAAGCTGCCGGTGACGCTGGGGCACGAGATCGTCGGCGAGGTCGTGGCGCTCGGCGACGCGGTACGCGACATCGTCGTCGGCCGCCGTTACCTCGTCAATCCATGGACCGGATGCGGCCGATGTGCACTGTGTCTGGCCGACCGTGACAACCTGTGCGCCACCGGGCCGGCCATCGGCGTCAACCTGCCGGGCGGCTTCGCGAGCCACGTGCTGGTCCCGCGCCCCAAGTACCTGGTCGATATCGACGGACTCGATCCGGCCCAGGCTGCTCCACTGGCGTGCTCGGGCATCACCACCTACGCAGCCGTCAGGAAGCTGCAGCCGATCATCGCCGACGATTGGGTCGCCGTGCTGGGGTGCGGCGGGCTGGGCCTGACGGCCATCGCGGTGCTGCGCGCGCTCGGCCACGAGCGGATCATCGCCTGCGACATCGACGACGCCAAGATCGAAGCGGGGATTGCCCGCGGCGCACGATCAGGATGCAATATCGCGGAAGATGGCGCGCGCAAGCTCACGCAAGCCGCCGGCGGTCCGCTGTACGGGCTGCTGGATTTTGTCGGCTCTGCGGCAACCTCGTCGCTGGCCTTTCCGTGCCTGCGCAAGGGCGGACGCTACATCGTCTGCGGACTCATGGGTGGCCAGGCGCAGATACCAGTGGCCCTGCTGGCATTGCGCGAGATCGAATTGCATGGCTCGTACGTGGGCAGCCCGGTGGACCTGCAGGAACTGGTGCAGCTGGCGAAGTCGGGCCGGTTCCAGCTGGCGCCAGTCACACAGCGGCCGCTGCACGAAGCCCAGGCCAGCCTCACCAGCCTGGCCGAGGGCAAGGTGATCGGCCGCCAGGTGCTGGTGAATCCGGAATGAACGAAGACCGCTCGCGCGGCCCTGGAAGGCATGGATTGCGGGGCGAGGCCCGCAATCACAAGTCGGCTACTTCTTCTCGCCCCCCGGCACCTTGCCTTCCACACCCTTGACGTAGAAGTTCACCCCGCCGAGCTGGGCATCGTCGCCGGTCCATTCCTTGCCTTCGCTGGTGATCGGCTTGCCGTCCTGGCCCATGATCGGACCCTTCCAGATCAAGAAGCTTCCGTCTTTCAGGCCGGCCTTGATTTCGTCGATCCGCTTCTTGGTTTCATCGGGCACGTCGGCCGCCATCGACACCATGTCGATCGCGCCTTCTTTCACGCCCCACCAGACTTGGCCGGTGGCCCATTTGCCCTCCAGCGCTTCGCGTGTGGCCTTGATGTAGTATGGCGCCCAGTTGATGATGGCCGAGCCCAGGTGGGCCTTGGGACCGTAAGCGGTCATGTCCGAATCCCAGCCGAAAGCGCGCTTGTTCATCTTCTCGGCGGTCTGCAGCACAGCCGACGAATCGGTGTTCTGGAATAACACGTCGGCACCACCGTTAATCAGCGAAGTAGCAGCTTCGGTTTCCTTTGGTGGATTGAACCATTCGTTGACCCAGACCACCTTGGTCTTGATCTTCGGATTGACCGACTGGGCGCCCAGGGTAAAGGCGTTGATGTTGCGCACCACTTCAGGAATTGGAATGGAACCGACCACGCCGAGTGTGCCGGTCTTGCTCATCTTGCCGGCAATCACGCCGGCCATGTAGGCGCCTTCGTAGGTGCGGCTGTCGTAGGTGCGCATGTTGGGCGCGGTCTTGTAGCCGGTGGCGTGCTCGAACTTCACGGCCTTGTTGTCGGCGGCCACTTTCAACATCGGCTCCATGTAGCCGAAGGTG
>JBKJHN010000121.1:0-12190 GCA_046599015.1 Ramlibacter sp. | reverse complement strand
AAGAAGCGTTCGCGCTGCACGGCGCCGATCTCGCCTGCCTGATGATCGAGCCGATTGCCGGCAACATGAACTTCGTTCGGGCCGGCGTGCCGTTCATGCGGCGTTGCCGCGAGCTGTGTACGCAGCACGGCGCGCTGCTGGTTTTCGATGAGGTGATGACCGGCTTCCGCGTGGCCCTGGGCGGAGCGCAAAGCGTCTATGCCAAAGCCATTCCAGGTTTCAAGCCCGACATCACCGTGATGGGCAAGGTGATTGGCGGCGGCATGCCGCTGGCTGCGTTCGGCGGACCCCGGGCGATCATGGAGCAGCTGGCGCCGCTTGGCCCGGTGTACCAGGCCGGTACCCTGTCAGGCAATCCGGTGGCCACGGCTTGTGGGCTGGCCACCTTGAACGAGATTCGCAAGCCTGGTTTTTTCGATGGCCTGGCGCGCAAGACGGCAACGCTGGTCGAAGGCCTGAAGTCCGCGGCCGCCGCTGAAGGCATCCCCTTCAGCGCCGATTGCGAAGGCGGAATGTTCGGCTTCTTCCTGCTTGCGCAATTGCCGCAGAACTATCCGCAGGTGATGAAGAGCGACAGCCCGCGATTCAACCGGCTGTTCCACGGCTTGCTCGATCGCGGCGTGTACATCGCCCCTGCGCTTTACGAGGCCGGCTTCGTCAGCTCGGCGCATAGCGAAGCGGACATCGAGGAAACCGTTCGCATCGCCCGCGAAGTGTTCAGGTCGCTGTCATAACCCACGCAGTGGCACCCGGACCGCGTGAAGCAACGCGCAGCGCGGTCCCCCCATGAAAAAAGCCGGGTCCCCCGGCTTTTTTCATCTGATCAGACCACTCGAAAAACGCATCGCGTTTTTCGAGTGAACAATCAGTGCCGGAAATGCCGCACGCCTGAGAACACCATCGCGATGCCGCGCTCGTCGGCGGCGGCGATCACTTCCTCATCGCGCATGCTGCCCCCCGGCTGGATCACGCAAGTCGCACCGGCGTCCACCACCACATCCAGGCCATCGCGGAACGGGAAGAACGCATCGCTGGCCACCGCCGTGCCTTGCAGCGACAAGCCGGCATGCTGCGCCTTTATGCTGGCGATGCGGGCCGAATCCAGACGGCTCATCTGACCTGCGCCAACGCCGACGGTCATGCCGTCCTTGCAGAATACGATAGCATTCGATTTGACGTACTTGGCCACCTTCCAGGCAAACAGCAGGTCCTGCAACTGCGCGGGCGTGGGCGGCTTCCTGGTCACGACCTTTAGTTCACCGACCGTCAACTCGCGATTGTCGGCGGTCTGCATCAGCAGTCCCGAACCCACCCGTTTGACGTCGATGGCATTGCGCCCATTGTCCCAGTCGGTGCTGCCACCCGGCGGAAGCGCAATCTGCAGCACCCGAACGTTGGCCTTGGCCTTCAACAATTCGAGCGCCTGCGTGCTGAACTCCGGCGCCATCAGCACTTCGACGAACTGCCTGGACACAGCCTGCGCCGCCTCGAGATCGACCTGGCGGTTGAAAGCGATGATGCCGCCGAAGGCCGACGTCGGATCGGTCTTGAAAGCCTTGCCGTACGCCTCGACGGAGTTGCCCCCAACCGCCACGCCGCAGGGATTGGCGTGCTTGACGATCACGCAAGCCGGCACGTCGAAGCTCTTCACGCATTCCCACGCCGCGTCGGCGTCGGCAATGTTGTTGTAGGAGAGTTCCTTGCCCTGCAGTTGCCGGGCCGTGACGAGCGCGCCTGGAGCCGGATAGAGATCGCGGTAGAACGCCGCCTGCTGGTGCGGGTTCTCTCCATAACGCAAGTCCTGCAGCTTGACGAAGCGGCCGTTCGACTGCGCCGGGAACAGGCTGCGCTTGCCGTCGTCCTGAAGGCTCGAAAGATAATCGGAGATCGCCGCGTCGTAGTTGCTGATGCGGTTGAACGCGGCGACCGCCAGCGCGAACCGGGTGCGGTCGGACAGTTTGCCCGTCGCTTTCAGTTCCTCCACCACCGTTGCATACTGCGAAGCATCGGTTAGCACGCCGACGTCCTTCCAGTTCTTCGCCGCGGAGCGCACCATCGCCGGACCGCCGATGTCGATGTTCTCGATCGCGTCTTCCAGCGTGCAGCCCGCCTTGGCGACGGTGGCTTCAAACGGGTACAGGTTGACCACCAGCAGGTCGATGGTGCTGATGCCGTGGACCTTCAAGGCCGCCATGTGCTCCGGCAACTCGCGCCGGGCCAGCAATCCGCCGTGCACCTTCGGATGCAGCGTCTTGACCCGGCCATCCAGCATCTCGGGAAACTCAGTGACCTGCGCCACCTCGGCGACAGGCAGGCCGTGATCGGCCAGGAGCCTGGCGGTGCCGCCGGTGGAAATCAACCCGATGCCCAGCGCATGCAGCGCCTGCGCGAGTTCAACGATGCCGGTCTTGTCGGAGACGGAGATGAGTGCTTGCATTTTTGATCAGTTGGGGACAGAGCTAAAGATCTGTCCCGCAAGGTTACTTAGATGGACCGAGCTAAAGATCTGTCCCGCAATCCTCTTAATCAGTTGGGGACAGAACTAAAGGTCTGTCCCGCAATCCTTAATCAGTTGGGGACAGAGCTAAAGATCTGTCCCGCAAACATATTTATTTAAGCAGCCTGTGCTCAATCAGCTTCTTGCGAAGGGTGTTGCGGTTCAGGCCGAGCCATTCGGCGGCTTTGGACTGATTCTGTTCGGCCTTGGCCATCACCACTTCGAGCAGCGGCTTTTCGACGACCTTCACCAGCATCTCGTACATGCGATCGGGTTCGGTCCCCCGCAGATCGCGGAAGTACCCCTCGAGGCTGGCCCGCACGCATTCCTCTATGTGCTTCTTGCTCATTGAGCACCCGCCTGCGCGGCCTCTGCTTTGGTGTTGTCGATGACGACCGGCGCTGCTGACGGCATGCGGTCCGTGGTGACTGCGAGTTCGTCGAAGAACGACGCGACGGCTTCCGATTGTGCCGCGCTGTCCTCGATCAGATTCATCCGACTGCGAAAGGCGCAGCCGCCCGGCAACCCGCGCACATACCAGCCAATGTGCTTGCGAGCGCTGCGCACGCCGGTGAATTCACCGTACAGGCTGTAGTGATCCTCCAGGTGGCCGAGCAGCAGCCGGCGCACCTGCACCACCAGCGGCGGCGCCAGATGAGTGCCAGTGGCCATGAAATGCGCCACCTCGCGAAAGATCCAGGGCCGGCCTTGAGCTGCCCGGCCGATCATGATCGCATCGGCACCGGTATACGCCAGCACCTCGCTCGCCTTTTTCGCGCCGGTGATGTCGCCATTGGCCACCACCGGCACGCGCACCGCGGCCTTCACCGCGGCGATGGTGTCGTACTCCGCGGCCCCGCCGTAGCCCTGCTCGCGGGTGCGGCCATGCACGGCCAGCATCTGAACGCCGGCGTCTTCAAACAGGCGCGCCAGCGTCACCGCGTTCCTGTGCGACTGGCACCAGCCGGTGCGCATCTTCAACGTCACGGGCACGCCCCGCCCTGCGCAAACCTTCACCACCGCCTGGACAATCGCGAGCGCCAAGCCCTCGTCCTGCATCAGGGCGGAGCCGGCCCATTTGTTGCAAACCTTCTTGGCCGGGCAACCCATGTTGATGTCGATGATCTGTGCGCCGCGATCGATGTTGTAGAGAGCCGCTTCGGCCATCATCACTGCGTCGGTGCCGGCGATCTGCACCGCGATCGGGCCGGGTTCGCCCTCGTGATCGGCGCGGCGCGAAGTCTTCAACGTGTTCCACAGTTCACGGCGCGAAGTCACCATCTCGCTCACCGCGTAGCCGGCGCCCAGCTTGCGGCATAACTGCCGGAAGGGCCGGTCGGTCACGCCGGCCATCGGCGCCGCGAACAGGTTGTTGGCCAGCTGATAGGGGCCGATGTTCATGCTGGTGTGAAGCGCTGCTGCTGAAAAATGAGGCACGATTGTATGCCCGCGGCATCTCAGCAATTGAAATTCGCAAATAACTTTTGCGAGACCGGGTTCAACTCTGTGCCTGGGCGGCCCGGAATGCTGTCCGGTGACAGCGCGCAGGACGGCAGAAGGAGCGCGCATCCCATCTATACTCGACCGCAATGGAATGGCTGGAACCCGTCCTGGTGTTGCTTGCGCTGCCCCGTTTCGGGCTGACCACCTTATTCATCGCGGCGTTCATTTCGGCGACGCTGGTGCCGGTCGGCTCGGAGCCGGTGCTCTATGGCCTGCTACGGCTCAACCCGGAAATGTTCTGGAGCGCGATTTTCGTTGCCACCGCAGGCAACACGCTCGGTGGCGCGGTGGACTGGTGGATCGGCTATGGCGCGCACAAGGTGGTCGACAAGTACGGGCACTCGCGCTCGCACGTAAAGGCGATCCAGTGGCTGGAGCGGCTGGGTCCCAAAGCCTGCCTGCTGTCCTGGCTTCCGATCATCGGCGACCCGCTCTGTGCCGTCGCAGGCTGGCTGCGCCTCTCGTTCTGGCCTTGCGTGGGCTACATGCTGATCGGCAAGTTCCTGCGCTATGTCACCATGACCACCGTGCTGTTGTACTTCTGGCCAGCCGGATGACCCAAGTCCCCGCAGGAGCACCGGCTACACGTTAAACAGGAAGTTGAGCACGTCGCCGTCCTTGACGACATACTCCTTGCCTTCGCTACGCATCTTGCCGACGTCCTTGGCACCCTGCTCGCCCTTGTAGCCAATGAAGTCATCGAACGCGATGGTTTGCGCGCGAATGAACCCGCGCTCGAAGTCGGTATGGATGACGCCCGCGGCTTGCGGCGCGGTGTCGCCGATGTGGATGGTCCAGGCCCGCACTTCCTTGACGCCGGCCGTGAAGTAGGTCTGCAGTCCCAACAGACTGAAGGCGGCGCGGATCAGGCGGTTCAAGCCGGGCTCCTGCTGCCCGATCTCGGCCAGGAACATCTGCTTGTCCTCGTCGCTCATGTCGGCCATCTCGGCTTCGATCTTGGCGCAGATCACCACCACGGGTGCGCTTTGCCGCGCCGCATGCTCGCGCAGCTGATCGAGGTAAGGATTGTTCTGAAAGCCGGCCTCGTCGACATTGCCGACGAACATCGCCGGCTTGGCGGTGATCAGGCACAGCGGCTTGAGAATGGCCTTCTCTTCGTCGCTGAACTGCAGCGCGCGCACCGGCTGCGCTTCGTTAAGGGTCGCCTGCACTCGGGTCAACACCTGCACCAGCTTGGCCGCTTCCTTGTCGTTGCCCGACTTGGCGGCCTTGATCGAGCGCTGCAGGGTCTTGTCCACGGTTCCCAGGTCGGCCAGGCACAACTCGGTCTGGATCACCTCGATATCGGAAACCGGGTCCACCTTGCCGGTCACGTGGATGATGTTGGGATCGTCAAAGCAGCGAACCACGTTGACGATGGCATCGGTCTCGCGGATGTGCGCCAGAAACTGGTTGCCCAGCCCTTCGCCCTTGCTGGCGCCGGCCACCAATCCGGCGATATCGACAAACTCGACAATCGCCGGCACCACCCGCTCCGGTTCGACGATCGCCGCAAGCTGGGCCAGCCGCGGATCAGGCAGTTCCACGATGCCCACGTTGGGCTCGATGGTGCAGAAAGGATAGTTTTCCGCGGCAATTCCGGCCTTGGTCAACGCATTGAACAACGTGGATTTACCGACGTTGGGTAGGCCAACGATGCCGCACTTCAAACTCATGACAGTTCCAGAAAATCAAGCCCGAAAGTGTATGCGATGGCCCTCGGGCCCCGCTGGCGGCAGGCCCGCCGCTAGTCGAACCGCCAATCTGCCGTGACGCTCTGCCCCACGCGCAAGGTCTGGTCCAGGCCCTTCAATACGATGGCGTTCATGCCGAAGGTCACCGCGCCGCCGACGCGCTCATTGGCGCGGTATTGCTGCAGCACGCCGGAGATCTGCGGATCTACCTGAGCAGTGGCTGGATCAACGTTGGGGATCGTGCAGCGGACGCAGGGCTTGACCGGTCGCAACTCGACCTCGTCGTCGGCCTCAAGACGCAGGACGCCGATCCGGTCTTCGTCGTGCGGCTCCAGGCCCGCCAGGACGATATTCGGCCGGAACCGCTCGACGCCGACGGCCGCCTGACCCGCCGCCACGAGCCTGCGGTTCAGCTCGCCATGCGACCCCTCGCTCGTCACCAGCAACGGGAAGGCGTCAGCGAACTGGTTCGTTGCCTCCACGCCGCCCGTCCATTGCAGGCTCGACAGGCGACGATGCTCGGGATCGAAGCGGACCAGGCGCGACTTGCGCCCCAGAAAGTCGGTGAACCACTGAGCGGCGACGTCTCCCATGTCGTAGGCGCCCACAGCGTCGTCCCATACGCGCACTTTCACCGGCTGCTCCACGGCATCTATGGTCAAGTGCAACGCCAGCATGCCCGGCGCGCGCAGCACCACCTCGTACTGCTTGAGCTGCACCTTCACCAGTGCCATCCGGGGCAGTTCGCGTTGCGTCACAAATTCGCCCTCGCCGTCCACCACCATCCAGGCGCGATCCAGATCCAGACCGGTCTCTGTCAGGAGCGCCTCGGTCAGCTCCACCCCGCCGCAGGACTTCACGGGGTAGACAAAGAGGCGGGCGATGCGGGTGACGACGTCGGGCATGAATGGACTCCCAACGGGGATCAGCCCGGATTGTGCCCGCCTCCTACAATCCGGTTCATGACGCCAGCCCCTGATGTGTGTATTCGCGGCGCCGGCATCGTCGGACGGACGCTGGCCTTGCTGCTGGCGCGGGATCGCCTGCGGGTGGGCCTGGTGCGCGAAGCCTCTCCTGCCGGCGGCGCGTCCAGCGATGTGCGGGCCTACGCGCTCAATGCTGCCTCACGCGAGTTGCTCGAACAGCTGCGAGCCTGGCCCGATCCGGACCATGCCACCCCCGTGCTGGGCATGCAGGTGCATGGCGACGATGGCGGCGAAGTCCATTTCGACGCGGTCGCGCAGGCGGTTCCTGCACTGGCCTGGATCGTCGACGTCCAGGCGCTGCAGGAGCGGCTTGCGGATGCGCTGCGGTACCAGCCGCTGGTCGAGTGGCTCGACGCTCCCGAACCGGCTGCGCTCACCGCCGTCTGCGAAGGCAAAGCCAGCGCCACCCGATCCGAGTTCGGGGTTCATTTCGATGTCACCCGTTACCCGCAGCGCGCCATCGCGGCACGTGTGCACTGTGAAAACCCCCATGGGCAAATTGCACGGCAGTGGTTCTCGGGCGGCGAAATACTGGCATTTCTGCCGTTGGGCGGCCCCGGTGCGCCTTCCGAGGGGAACTCGGTTGCGATTGTCTGGTCAGTCCAGGAGCAACGTGCGCCGGATTTGCTGGCCCTGGACCCCATGGGCTTCCAGGCACAGCTGGAAGCGGCCAGCCATGAGGCACTTGGAAGCTTGACGTTGGCCAGCGAAAGGGCGGCATGGCCGTTGCAATTGGCGCAGGCCGACCGCTGGTGCGGTCCCGGCTGGGTCCTTGCGGGCGATGCGGCGCATACAGTGCATCCGCTGGCCGGACAAGGCTTGAACCTGGGGCTGGCCGATGCAAGAGCTTTGGCGCAGGTGCTGCACGAGCGCGAATACTGGCGCGGTGCCGGCGACGAGAAAGTACTGCGGCGCTACGAGCGCGCACGCAAGGCGGACGTGCTGGCCATGAGTGCCGCCACGGACGGGTTGCAGCAGTTGTTTGCGCACAAGGCCGTGCCCTGGACTTTGCTGCGCAACTGGGGCATGACGGGTTTCGATCGCAGCGGCCCACTCAAGGGCTGGGTAGCGCGGCAGGCGATGGGACGGCTATGAAACTGGAATTACTGGAACCACAATGAAACTGATCAAGAGCGCCGCATGGGCGGCCCTCCTCGCCGTCACCCTGATGTCGGCGGCGCAGGCACAGGAAGCCAGTATCCGAAAGAATCTCACCGAGCGCCTGCCCATGCTCGGGAAAATCGACGACGTCTCCAAGACACCGATGCCGGGCCTGTTTGAAATCAGGATAGGCACAGACATTTTCTATACCGACCCCGACGGCAATTTTCTGCTTCAGGGCAACCTGATCGACACCAAGCTGCAGCGCAACCTGACTGAGGAGCGAATGGACAAGCTGCTGGCGATCGACTTCGCGTCACTGCCGCTGAAGGATGCCTTCACCCTGGTGCGGGGCAGCGGCAAGCGCAAGCTCGCGGTCTTCGAGGATCCGAACTGCGGTTACTGCAAAAAGTTCGAGCGTGACCTGCAGAAGATCGACAACGTCACCGTGTACATGTTTCTCTACCCGATCCTGGGCCCCGACTCCACCGAGAAGTCGCGCAACCTGTGGTGTGCCAAGGACAAGGGCAAGGCCTGGCAGGAATGGATGTTGCGTGATCAGGCGCCGGCTTCGGCCAGTTGCGACGCATCGGCGCTGGCGCGCAATGTGGAGTTTGGCAAGAAGCACAAGATCAGCGGCACGCCCACGCTGCTCTTTGCGGACGGCACGCGGGTGCCGGGCGCGATCGGCAGTTCGCAGGTAGAGAAGCTGCTGGCCAGTTCGGTCCAGGCTAAGCAATAAACACTACTCCGCGCGCGGCTGCGACAGCTGTGCTTGCAGCCGGTGGAGGCGCTAAAGCTCACCCGGCTTGCGTATAGTCTTCCCATGCCCAGCTCTTCACTGCCACGCGGCGCGAGCCTCCACTACCGGGTGGAAGCCGCCGACCTGCATGCGCATCTTTTCCGCGTCACACTCAGCATCGACCAGCCCTCGCTGCAACAGCGGGTGTCGTTGCCGGTGTGGATCCCGGGCAGCTATCTGGTGCGCGAGTTCTCCAAGAACCTGCAGCGGCTTGCGGCGCGGCAGGACGGGCGCGCGGTGACTGTGCAACAGCTGGACAAATGCAGCTGGCAGATCGAATGCGTGCCGAGCAGCCCGCTGGTGCTGAGCTACGAGGTCTATGCCTTCGACAATTCGGTGCGAACCGCGTGGCTCGATACCCAACGGGGTTTTTTCAACGGCACCAGCTTGTGCCTGAAGGTGCACGGGCAGGAAAGCTCGGTTCACTCGCTCGAAATCGCCAGCGTCGCGGACATGCCGTCGTGGTCGGCGGCAACCGGGCTCTCGCCCCACAAGGTCGGCAAGCGTGGCTTCGGCACCTACCTCGCAGCGGACTACGACGAACTGGTGGACTGCCCGGTGGAACTCGGCCCGTTCTGGAGCGGCGAGTTCAAGGCCGCGGGCGTGCCGCACCGGATGGTGATTGCGGGTGCCAGCGAGTCGCTGGACCATGCGCGCCTGCTGGCCGACGTGCAGAAGATCTGCGAGATCGAGATCCGTTTCTGGCACGACCGCAAACGCCCTCCGCACAAGAACTACCTGTTCATGCTCAATGTGGTGGACGACGGATACGGCGGGCTCGAGCACCGCAATTCGACGGCGCTGATCGCCTCGAGGCGCGACCTGCCGCGCCTGGGCGAGACCCGGCAGAGCGACGGCTACGTGACGCTGCTGGGATTGATCAGCCACGAATACTTTCACACCTGGAACGTCAAGCACCTGCGCCCGGCCGAGTTCACCCACTACGACTACGCAGGAGAAAACTACACACAGCTGCTCTGGTTCTTCGAGGGCTTCACCAGCTATTACGACGACCTGCTGCTGCGCCGCGCCGGCGTGATCGACGATGCCACTTACCTCAAACTGCTGAACAAGACGATCAATCAGGTGCTGCAGACGCCGGGGCGCGAGGTGCAGGCGGTGGCCCAGGCCAGCTTCGACGCGTGGGTGAAATATTACCGGCAGGACGAGAACACCGCCAACGCGACGGTGAGCTACTACACCAAGGGCGCCCTGGTGGCACTGTGCTTCGACCTCACCTTGCGCGCCGAAGGCCAGACCACGCTTGACGATGTCATGCGCGCCCTGTGGCTGCGCTGCAAGGCCGGGCCGATGACGGAAGCCGATGTGGCCGCCGTCCTGAAAGATCTGGGCGGGCGCGCCTTCACCCGCGAGCTGGCGGCGTGGGTCCACAGCACCCGTGAACTGCCGCTGGAAGAGGTGCTGCTGCCCTTCGGCGTGGTGGTGCTGGAAGAACCTGCGCAACTGCAGCAGCGCCTCGGGCTGCGGATCGGCGAAACCGCCGGCATCCAGATCAAGACCGTGCTGCGCGGCGGTGCCGCCGAACAAGCCGGCTTTGCCGCCCACGACGAGTGGATCGGCCTCGATGTGGCCGGAACCGGCTGGCGCATGACCAAACTCGACGACCTTCTGCTGTACGCCGGCAGCCACAGGAAGGTCACGGCGCTAGTCGCGCGTGACCGGCGCCTGCTGCGGCTGGAGTTGAACCTGCCGGCCGCTGTCACCACCTGGCGGCTGGTCCTGCGGGACGTCGACCAGGCGCAACCGTGGCTGGCCGCGCACGCCTGAGCGCCGGCGTGCGCCTGACGGCGCTGCTGGCTTTGGTGCTGCTGCTGCACCTGCTGGCGTTGCAATGGCTCGCGCGGCAACTGGAGCCGATCTCGATGCTGCGGCCGCTGGCCAAGCCGATGTTCACGCGGCTGCTTCGGCCCGAGGCGCCAGTTGCCGTCGCGGCTGCACCGCCCAAGGCGCCAGCGCGGGCCCCGCGGAGACCTTCGGTCACCGCCATCCCGGCCTCGCCCAAGCCAGCTCAGGACCCCGCGCCCGAGACCGCGCAGCCGCCGCCCGAGGTAACACCGGCGCTGCCAGAGCCCAGCGTTGCCGACAGCACGCCGCAGAGCACTGCCACCACAGCGGCGGCAACAGCCACGGCCGAGCAACCCGCAGTGCCCGCGAGCGCCGCCGTCGCGACGCCCGGCCTGGACAGCTGGCCGGGGGACACACGCTTGAATTACCGGCTGGGCGGAAACTACCGCGGCGAGCTTCATGGCAGCGCGCGGGTGCAGTGGCAGCGGCAGGACAACCGCTATCAGACCCGCGTGGAGATCGATCTCACCCTGCTGGCGAGCCTGGTGATGACCAGCCAGGGCGAGGTTACCCCGCAGGGTCTGCTGCCGCGAGCTTATGAGGAAAGCCGGCGCCGCGGGCCGCGACTGGTGCGTATGGACGACGACCAGATCACGCTCAACGACGGCCGCAAGGTGCCGCGCCCACAGGGGGTGCAGGACACGGCCAGCCAGTTCGTCGAGCTGAGCCACCGGTTTGCCAGTGGCCAGGACACGCTCGAAGTGGGCCGCAGCGTCAGTTTGTGGGTGGCCCGTCCGGGCGCGGTGGACCTGTGGACCTACGACGTCGTCGGGCGCGAGATGCTGCAGACGCCCGAGCTCGGACCGATCGACGCTTTTCACCTGAAGCCGCGCCCGATCGCCAATCCGCGCGGCAACATCACAGCCGAGATGTGGTTCGCGCCCAGCCTGCGTTATTTGCCGGTGCGCATCCGCGTCAACATGGGTGAAGATATCTATGTGGATCTGATGGTGGAGACGATCCAGCAGCGGTAGGTTCTTGTCATCCGTGCCCTCGTTGGTCCACCACCCGCTTGGCCTTTCCCAGGCTGCGCTCGATACCGCCGGAGGCACGCAATTCCACCTGCGCCGACGTACCGACATAGGCCTTGATCTCGTGCGCGAGTTGCGCCGCCGCCGCCTGCGCTTGCTGCGAATCGTGCGCCACATCGTGGCGGGTCTCCACTGCGACGATCAGGCAATCGAGTGGGCCCTCGCGTGTCAGGATGCAAAGGTAGTGCGGCGCGAGCTCATTGCGCTTCAAGATCAGTTCCTCGATCTGCGTGGGGAACACATTGACGCCACGCACTATCATCATGTCGTCGCTGCGACCGGTGATCTTCTCCATGCGCCGCATCGTGCGTGCCGTGCCCGGCAGCAGCCGGGTCAGGTCGCGCGTGCGGTAACGGATGATCGGCAGCGCCTCCTTGGTGAGGCTGGTGAACACCAGTTCGCCAAACTCGCCGTCAAGCACCGGCTCGCCGGAATCGGGGTCGATGATTTCCGGATAGAAATGATCTTCCCAGACGGTGGGCCCGTCTTTGGTCTCCACGCACTCGTTGGCAACGCCCGGGCCCATCACTTCCGACAAGCCGTAGATGTCCACCGCATCCAGTCCCATGCGCCGCTCGATCGCGCCGCGCATGTCGTTGGTCCAGGGCTCGGCGCCGAAGATGCCCAGACGCAGGCTCGATTCGGCGGGATCAAGCCCCTGCCGCTCAAACTCGTCGGCGATCGCCAGCATATAGCTGGGTGTCACCATG
>JBKJHN010000004.1:0-6902 GCA_046599015.1 Ramlibacter sp. | reverse complement strand
TCGCGGCAGGCGAAGGCATGCCCCCACCCCTGCCCTCCCCCGAAGGGGGAGGGAGTAAGAGACCTTCTCCCGCGATTCGATACTGCTCCACCGCCTGCGCATCCCACTCCAGCCCGCAACCCGGTCGCTCATCCATTGGTCAGCAGTCGTTCTCGCACTTCGACCGGGATGCAGCTGACGCCGCGCAGCCGGAGCGCGGCGAGGCTCGATGCATCAGGCAACATGGCTGCCCTCGGCGTGCAGCGCCAGGATGTCGGCGATGGCTCGGTTCAATGGCGTGGGGACGCCAACGGCCCGCCCCAACTCCACCACGCCGCCGGACAGCCACCGCACTTCGAGGCGGTTGCCTTGCTGCAGGTCGTGATGCATCGATGAGGTCATGTCGGGCGACACCTGGTCCGCCAGTTGCAGCCGCACATCGGCATAGTCCTCGGGCACCGGCACGCCGTGGGCGCGGGCGACGGCCACCACTTCGCGCATCACATCGCGCAGGAAGGCCCGGGTTTGCGGATTGGAGCGGATCGGACCGATATGCTTGCGCATCGTTGTGGTCGTTCCCGACAAGCCGACCAGGAACACGAATTTCTGCCAGATCTCGCGCAAGATCTGCTGCGACAGTTCGGCCTTGATGCCGCCGGCCAGGCAGGCCGCCAGCAATGCTTCGCCGCGTGCCGATCGCGTGCCGTCCAACTCACCGAAAATCAGGCGCTGCATCGGGCCGGTCTGGCGGATCACGCCGGGCGCCGCGATGGTGGTGGCGACATAGCCGACGCCGCCCATGATCTGGCGCTCATCAAAGACCGCGCGCAGGTACTCGTCCTTCAGCACACCGTTCTGAAAAGAGAGGACTGCGGTGTCCGGCCCGACCATCGGGCGAATCTGCTGGATCGCCTGCTCGGTATCCCACAGCTTCACGCACAGCATCACCACGTCGACCTCGCCGACCTGGCGCGGATCATCGGTAACGCTGATCCCGGCGACGTGGATAGGCTCAGGCCCTTCGATTCTGAGGCCCTCGTGGCGCATCGCGTCCAGGTGCTTGCCGCGCGCGATGAAGTGCACGTCGGCGCCGCCCTGAACCAGCTTCGCGCCGAAGTACCCGCCGAGGCCACCCGAGCCCATGATTGCAATCCGCATCCTGCCTCCGTTGGTTCAACGCCGTGTCAGCGGATTATCTATCGGGGCTCGCGTGGCACAAAGCCGATCAACAGGCCATTGTCCGTGACCGTGATGGTGCCGGGCTCGAATCCCATGGTGGTTGCCAGCGCCAGGTCCTGCGGCCGCAATGTGTGCAGCACCACCTCCAGCAGCGCCTTCTGAGCCGATGCGCGGGCATAAGCCTCGATCAACGCCGAGGCGTCGGGTGCCAGGCCCGGCAGTCGCACCGCTTGCACCCGGATCCGGTGCGCGCGGATGGTCCTGTCGCTCGGCTCGTAACGAAGCTCGAAGTCGAGGTCCACGTCCCCCGAGTAGTTGCGCCGCAAGGACTGACCGGAAGCTTCCAGGGCCAGCACGCTGGCGATCCGGTTTTGCTCCGGCAGCAAGCCAAGGCGCGGCGCCTGGATGCGCAGATCGAGCACGCCGGCCGCCGAATAGCGCAACGGGAAACGTTCGTCCACGACTCGCTGCAGCTGTTGCACGGACACGCGCAGGCTCGGTGCCGCGACGCCTGGCAGAGCCTGCGCCAACGCGCTCAGGCCCACGGCGCAGCTGCCACTGACCATGAGGAGTTGACGCCGCTTCATGCGAGCGCGGCTGCTCCAGGGTTGCCGCACTGTCGGGCTCCGCTCGCCACCGAACGCGTCGGCCGCGTCGTCACGACCTCAGATCCGGTCGCGCAATCCCTCCACTCCATGCTTCTGGGCGCAATGGTCGCAGCAAAAGAACTGTCCTTTCGATTCCAGGCCGTGCCCGATGATGCGCACCTGGCAATGTTCGCATACCGGCGCCAGCCTGGCGATGGCGCACTCGAAGCTGTCGAAGGTGTGGGTCTTGCCGCCCTTGATGATCTCGAAGGTCTTGTCGTAGTCGTTACCGCAGTTGTCGCAGACAGGCATGTCAAGCTCCTTTCGGCTATGGCCGATAACGTCCACCCTAACCCTTGGCCCCGTGTTCGCTCGTAGGACAAGTTCGAGAGTGGCAAACGCAGCAACTCGGCCGTGGCGGTGTCACGCCGCGGTCACGCGAGCCTGGACGGCCGGTCGCCAGAGTGCCGGACGCCCGGCGAAGCACCTTTTTGCGACAGGTGCTCGCGCACTTTGTCGGCGCCCTCGCCGACGGTGGCGACTGCTTCCCGCACCCGCTGCTCGCTGGCGTTGAAATGCCGGGCCCAGGCGCACAGCTCGTATTCGTGTCGGACGTCGATGCGATCTTCGCGTCTGGCGGTGGTCTTCTCGTGCGGCATGCGCTCCTCCCGTTACTGAAAGCTCAAATGCACAATCGTACGGACGCGCTGCCGGCGGTCTTGTAGGACTGTGCTGCCTCCAGCCGAAGGATTACCAGGGATCCACATAGGCGGGTCCGGGCGACGGCTCCCTGCGCGAAGCCGTTGCGAGCCCGCGCACCAGCCAGCCGCGCGTTTCGGCCGGATCGATCACCGCATCGATCTCCAGCGTCGCCGCCATATTCATCGCCTGTCCCTTTTGGTACTGCTGAGCCACCAGCTTGCCGTACAGAGCGTCGCGTTCGGCAGCAGAGGCGGCCGCCTCGAGTTCCTTGCGATAGCCGAGCTTGACCGCGCCTTCCAGGCCCATCGGCCCAAACTCGCCACTGGGCCAGGCGACGATGAACTCCGGCGCGTGGAAGCCGCCCGCGGCCATCGCCATCGCGCCCAGCCCATAGCCCTTGCGCAGCACCACGGCGAAGAACGATACCCGCAGATGCGCGGCGGCCACGAACATCCGGCTGACATGGCGTACCTGCGCCCGCTCCTCGATATCGGGCCCGACCATGAAGCCCGGCGTGTCGATCAGGCTGACCAGCGGCAGGCCGTGGGCGCTGCACAGCTGCATGAAGCGCGCGGCCTTGTCGGCGGCATCGGCATCGATGGCACCTCCCAGGTGAAGCGGGTTGTTGGCGACCAATCCGACCGGCCGGCCTTCGATGCGGGCCAGCGCGGTGTGGATTCCCTTGCCGAATCCGGTGCGCAGTTCCAGCAGCGAGCCGGAGTCGGCCAGCATCGCCATGACGGTGCGGGTGTCGTAGACGCGCAGTCGGTTTTCCGGCACGGCGTCACGCAGGGCTTCCTGCGGCGGCGCGCTGAAGCCGGACAGCGCTCCCTGGAAGAACGAAAGATACTGGCGCGCCGCCGCCACCGCCGCTGCTTCATCTGCGACCAGCACGTCGATCACGCCGTTGCCATGCTGCACGGTGCTGGGCCCGATCTGCTCCGGCTTGAAGACCCCCAAGCCGCCGCCTTCCACCATTGCCGGGCCGCCCATTCCGATGTTGCTGTTGCGGGTCGCGATGATCACATCGCTGCAGCCCAGCAGGGCGGCGTTGCCCGCGAAGCAGCGGCCCGAGACGATACCGATCACCGGCACCTGGCCGTTCAGGCGCGCATAGCTGGCAAATGTCGTGACGTGCAGGCCGGCGACGATCGGCATGTCGGTGTCGCCTGGCCGGCCGCCGCCGCCTTCGGCGAACAGCACCACCGGCAGCTTGTGCTTCAGGGACAGTCCCAGCATGCGGTCGGTCTTGTGGTGATTGCGCATTCCCTGCGTTCCCGCCAGCACGGTGGCGTCGTAGGCCATGACGACGGTACGCGAGCGCTCAGGCTCGAACCATTCGCCGTTGATGCTACCGATGCCGGTGACCATCCCGTCGGCCGGCGTGTTGCGCATCAGGTCGTCCTCGCTGCGGCGGTTGCGCTGCGCAGCGACCGCGAGAGCGCCGTACTCGGTAAAGCTTCCGTCGTCGCAGAGGTCGGCGATGTTTTCACGTGCGGTGCGCTGGCCCAGCGCGTGGCGCCGGGCCACGGCGTCGGGCCGTGCAGTGTCAAGGGTCAGTGCATGGCGATCGATCACCCGCTGCAAGTCCGCGCGATGGAGCATCGGCGTCTGAGCGCTGTTCGCCTGCAGTCTGGGCGCGCTTGCCCCGGGCGCCGCCTCGGCCAGCTGCGAAGAAGGCTTGGTCGTGATGAGCACGTCGCCCTCGTTCACCGTGTCCCCGGGCGCGAAGAACAGCGCGTGAACCCGGCCGTCGGCCAAGGCTCGAACCTCGTGCTCCATCTTCATGGCTTCCAGGACGACCAGCAGGTCGCCCTGTCGCACGGCGTCGCCCGGCGCCACCTGCCATTGCACCACCTGGGCCTGGAGCGGCGCGCGAATTTCAGTCATCCAACCTCGTCATTACGCCAAAGTCAGGCATCGCAGCGCTCGCATATCCCGCGCATTCCAGTGACGCGGTGCTGATGCGCCCGCCCTGAATCTTCAGGCGCACGGCGCCATGGCTGCGCTCGTACAAATCCGGGTGCGCCTGCAAAAACGCATCCTGTTCCGCCGCCGGCAGCGCCGCCATGCCATTGACATAGTGATGCCCGTTGCGCTCGACGTGGCGAATCCCCAGCAGGTCCACCAGCGCCAGATCCTGTTGCACCGACAGGCCGGCCTGAGTGGTGAGGTCTTCACCGGACATGAAGTAGCGATCCTGCCCTTCGCGCTTGTTCCAGTGCACGCAGCGCACCGCATTCAACAGCGATTTGTACAGGCCCTTGCAAGTCTTGGACGACACGCCGCTGTAGCCGCGCTCGCGCGCCTGCAGGAAGGTGTCGAGTTCGCCATCGGATTCGTCGATGATCACCGGCTTGCCCAGGTCGGCGTTGCGCAGGTTGGTGGCCAAGGCCAGCTTGCGTGCAATCGGTTGCTCGATGAACAGGATCGAATCCCAAAGCCGCGCCAGGCCGGGGCGGGCTCGGATGCCATGCGCCAGTTCGGCAATGCCTTGCGCGTCCGAATACTGTTCGTTGCCATCGAGCGAAACAAAATAGGGCTGCGGCAAAACATCCAACACGGCGGCGATCGCTTCCAGCCGCGCGAGGTCCGCGTCGAGCTGGCCGCCGACCTTCAGCTTGAAGTAGCGATGGCCGTAGAGCTGGATCACTTCTTCGAGCGTTTCCGGCAGGCCATCGTTGACGCGTTCGCTCAAGTCGGCGGCTGTGATCGCGTCGAGCATGCCGACGGTGTGGCGCGCTTCGATGCTGCCCGCGGGCCGCAGCGCCGCCAGGAACCGGCCGAAGTCGAAAGCCGTGAATTCCGAACGCTGCGCGGCGATGCCGGCCAGGTTGTCACGCATGGCGGTGTGGAACGAAACCGCGCGCGCACGGCACAGCGCGTCGAGCACGGCCCGGTCGACCAGCGCCGGGCCGTAGTTGGCGAGCAGCGGGTTGTAGCCTTTCGCCGCGGCAGTGGCGAGGTGGCCGTTGTAATGCCGCGCGAAATGGCCGAACGCCGTCGAGTGCGCCGAGTCCGACAGGTAACCGGCCCGCGCCATCCGCAGCACGTCGCGCAGTTGTTCGAAGTTGTCTTGGTTGGACAGTTGCAGATCCTTGTCGAACCACTTGGGCGCCATCATCTCGGCCGCCGCGCCCCAGGCGCTCTTGCCATCGGGGAACTCGATGCGGGCACGCGCGAACGCTTGCGGGCACTGCGTGAGCGTCACGACTCCGAACCGGAATGGCAGCCGCAACACCACCGGCCGCTCGTACAGCTCGATTTCGCGGATGGCGAAAGTGGCGGCTTCACTCATTTTCAGCCAGCCCTTCGACGATGCCTTTGAGGTAACCGATCGCGCGAGCGGCGCAGCCCGCCCCGTCGGGCAGGTAATCGAACGGCTCCACCGCGACGATGCCGGCGTACTGCCCGTCTCGCTGCAGGTGCGACAGGGTCTGCAGCATCGGTGCAAACTGCATCTCACCCTGGCCCGGTCCACGCCGGTTGGGATCGTTCACCTGCACGTGGGCGATGTGCCCGGACGGAACCCAGCGTGCGACGAGCACCTCGATGAACTCCTGCTCCTGCTGGCCGGCGGCGCTGCAATCGAGCATGGTCTTCAACCCGGGCGATGCGATCTCATCGACGATGCGCACCGCTTCCGCGACGGTGTTGATCAGGTCGGTCTCGGCCGCGGCGAGCGGCTCGATGCAGTACACCACGCCGCTGTCACTGGCCGCTTGCGCCACGCGGGAAAAACACTCCGTGGCCCGCGCCAGCGCCTGCTCCCGGCTGGAACCCGGCGGAATCGAGCGCTGCTTGGGCGAGCCATGAACCAGATAACTGCCGCCCATCAACGCGCACAACTCCACCAGACGCCGCATCACGGCCACCGTGCGCTCGCGCACCGCCGCGTCAGCGCTGACGATCGACAGCCCCGGTGGCGCCACCAGCAGCCAATGCAGCCCGAAGATCCGCAAGCCGTGGTCCTGGGCGATCCGGCGGAACTGCGCCGCTTGCGCGTCGGTCAGCAGCGTGGGATCGGCAGCCAGCGTGAACGGCGCCACTTCCAGGCCGTCGTAGCCGTTCGAACAGCAATGCCGGCTGGCGGCGTCGCTCGGCTACGACGGCCTGGAGGTGGCGCCGTTCACGCTGGCTGCCGATCCCACGCTGCTGACTGACGCGCAAGCCGCGCAGTTCAGCCGGATCGCCCAGGATCACGGCCTGCGGATCTTCGGCCTGCACTGGCTGCTGGTGGCACCACCCGGGTTGTCGATCGTCAGCGCCGACGCGGCGGTGCGCGAGCGCACGGTGGCCGTGATGCGGCGTCTGGTGGAGTTGGGCGCGTTGATGGGCGGCAGTTATCTGGTGCATGGCTCGCCCAAGCAGCGCTCGGTTCCGCCGGGTTCCAGCCGGGAGCAGGCGCTGGCGCGGGCCACGGAGTGTTTTTCCCGCGTGGCGCAAGCGGCCAGT
>JBKJHN010000211.1:0-8030 GCA_046599015.1 Ramlibacter sp. | reverse complement strand
GCCCGGCCATACCGCGGGCAGCATGAGCTACTTGTGGCGCAATCACGTTTTTACCGGGGATACGTTGCTGATCGACGGCTGCGGCCGAACCGACTTTCAATCGGGTAGCGCCGCGGCACTCTACCGGAGCCTCACCGAAATACTGTTCGCATTGCCCGATGCCACCCTGGTCTGGCCCGCGCACGATTATCAGGGCCGCAGCCATTCGACCATCGGTGTTGAAAAGGCCGGCAACGCGCGCGTGGCCGGCAAGACGCTGGCCGAATTCACGGCCATCATGGACCACTTGCACCTGCCCAAGCCCAAGCGGATCGATGAGGCCGTGCCGGCCAACTTGAGTTCGGGCCTGCGCCATGACGCCGGCGGTGGGCCGGCCCATGATCGTCCCGCCCAGGGCTATGCCGGGGATGTGCCGCCGCAACAAGCCTGCGAGTGGTGGCAGCACGGTGATGCGGTGCTGGTGGACGTTCGCAGCGACGCCGAGCGCGAATGGGTCGGCTTCGTCCCTGGCGCGGTGACGGTGCCCTGGAAGCAGTGGCCGGGCATGGCGATGAACGATTCGTTCGACCAGGGCATGAAGTCCGCTGTCCCGCCCGGCAAGAAGGCGGTGCTGTTCTGCCGTAGCGGGGTCCGCTCCGTGGCGGCGGCCAAACGCGCAGCCCAGCTTGGCATCGAGGCCTACAACATGCTGGAAGGTTTTGAAGGCGATCCTGATGAAGTCGGCCAGCGCGGTAAACGCGGAGGCTGGCGTTTGCGCGGGCTTCCATGGCGCCAGGGCTGAAGCCGTCCGATCGAGTCATCAACCCGGAAGAAGCGACATCATGCCCGTCAACCTGCCAGCGCCCCGCGCAGGCGACCTGCACCCTGTGCCGGGCGTTCTCATCGGCGTGGCCGAAGCCGGTATCCGCAAGGCCAGTCGCAAGGACCTGACTGTGGTGTTGCTCGACGCGGGCGCTTCGGTCGCGGGCGTATTTACGCAGAACCGTTTCTGCGCCGCACCGGTTCAGGTGTGCCGTGACCATCTCGCCCGCGCCGAGATCCGTGCGATGGTCATCAACACTGGCAACGCCAATGCCGGAACCGGCGAAGATGGACTGAAACGCGCCAGGGCGACTTGCCTGGCGCTGGCTCGCCAGTTGAAACTGGCGCCCGAGCAGGTGCTGCCGTTTTCGACCGGCGTCATCATGGAACCGTTGCCGGTGGACCGGATCGAGGCCGGACTGCCCGCGGCACTGGCCGATGCCAAGCCAGACAACTGGTTGCGCGCGGCGGAAGGGATCATGACTACCGACACCGTCGCGAAAGCTTTCAGCCGGCAACTGGTCATCGACGGCGCGACAGTGAGCATCACGGGCATCAGCAAAGGCGCCGGCATGATCCGGCCGAACATGGCAACGATGCTGGGTTTCATGGCCACCGACGCCAGGATCGATCAGGGCTTGATGCACCAACTGGCGCTGGATCTGGCAGAAGGCTCTTTCAACCGCGTCACCGTCGACGGCGACACGTCCACCAACGACTCGTTTGTGGTGATCGCCAGCAACAAGGCCGCGCACGCGCCCATCACATCGTTGGAGAGCGGTTCCGGCCGGGCGCTGAAGGCCGCGATGCAGGAGGTTTCTCTTGCGCTCGCCCAAGCCATCGTGCGCGATGGCGAAGGCGCCACCAAATTCATCACGGTGCGGGTCGAAGGCGGCAGGAATCCGCAGGAGTGCCGCCAGGTGGGATACGCGATCGCGCACTCGCCCCTGGTCAAGACCGCTTTTTTCGCCAGCGATCCCAACCTCGGCCGCATTTTGGCGGCGGTGGGCTACGCGGGCATCGACGACCTGGACCAGGCTGGGATCGATCTCTACCTGGACGAAGTGCACGTGGCCGTCCAGGGCGGGCGCAACCCCGCGTATCGTGAGGAGGACGGCCAGCGGGTGATGAAAAAAAGCGAGATCACGGTACGCGTGGACTTGGGCCGAGGCGCTGCTTGCGATACGGTGTGGACCTGCGACCTCAGTCACGACTACGTGAGCATCAACGCCGATTACCGGTCGTAGCCGTCGAGCGGGCCTCTTCCTCGAGAAGTGGGCAGGAATTGTCTGAAGGAACAGAGATTGAACGAGAAATTCGAGCAGCTGATCGAGCGCGCGGGACAGCTGCTGTCGCGAATCGAGTCCATCCTCCCCCAGACTCTGTCGGCCCCCGACTGGGCCGCGGCGGTGGCGTGGCGCTATCGCAAGCGCTCTTCCGGACACGGTGTGCTGGAGCCGGTGCGCCATGCCGCCGGCATCCGCCTGTCGGATCTGCAGGAGATCGACCTGCAAAAGGAAAAAATCCAGCGCAACACCCTGCAGTTCGTCCAGGGGCAGCCTGCCAACAATGTGTTGCTGACCGGCGCCCGCGGCACCGGCAAGTCTTCGCTGGTCAAGGCCTGCCTCAATGAATACTCGGGCGCGGGTCTGCGATTGATCGAGGTGGACAAGGCCGACATGGTCGATCTGCCGGACATCGTCGACGTGGTGGCATCACGCCCGGAGAAGTTTCTGGTGTTTTGCGACGACCTGAGTTTCGAAGAAGGCGAGCCCGGGTACAAGGCCCTTAAATCGATCCTCGACGGCTCGGTGGCCGCAGCCACGCCCAACGTGCTGATCTATGCGACCAGCAACCGGCGCCACCTGCTGCCCGAGTACATGAAGGACAACCTGAGCTACAAGCACACCGATGACGGTGAGGTGCATCCAGGCGAGGTGATCGAGGAAAAGATATCGTTGTCCGAACGCTTCGGATTGTGGGTGAGCTTTTATCCGTTCAGCCAGGACGAATATTTGGCGATCACCGCTCACTGGCTTGCCTGGTTCGGCGTCGCACCCCAGGCGGTGCAAGCCGCGCGTCCCGAGGCGCTGGTCTGGGCACTGGAACGCGGGTCGCGCAGCGGCCGGGTGGCCTACCAGTTCGCCCGGGACTTCGCGGGCCGGCACCCCGGATGACGGGGACGGGGCCCGCCCTGGTCGCCGATGGCGACCAGCCGCGCGAGGGCGGACCGGGTCGCAAGGAAGTCGAGGTCGCTGTCGGCGTACTGATCCGCTCCGATGGCGCCTTCCTGCTTACCTCGCGCCCGGCCGGCAAAGTGTACGAGGGTTATTGGGAATTTCCTGGAGGCAAGGTGGAGGCGGGCGAAACCGTGGAGCAGGCATTGCGCCGCGAATTGCACGAGGAGATCGGTCTCACGATCGGCCCCGTGCACCCCTGGCGCGTCGAGCGTATCGACTATCCCCATGCGCTGGTGCGGCTGAATTTTTGCAAGGTGTTCGCCTGGGAGGGCGAACTGCACATGCACGAGGGGCAAAGTTTTGCGTGGCAGACGCTGCCTGTCGAGGTCAGGCCCGTCTTGCCGGGAACCGTACCGGTGCTTCAATGGTTCGCGCAAGAGCGGGGGTTCGTCGGGCCCACGCACCGCGTGCAGCCGCGGTGAGCTGCGGTTCTATTGCAGCTTGGCGTCGCCAAGAGGCTGGTCGTCGGGCGGCGCTTCGCCCGGCACCCTGAAGCTTTCGCTGGCCCAGGCCCCCAGATCGAGGTTCTTGCAGCGCTGCGAACAGAAGGGACGGAAGGGATTCTCCGGTGCATAGATGCTGTCGCCGCCACAGGCGGGACAACGAACCAGACGCGGCGTGTCGATGGCAGGTGAGTGCGGCTTTACCATGGACATTAGGAGCAGAGCGTAAGCTCAAATTGCGCGTTGTCGTTGCTGGCATGCAGCCGGTCGGTGGCTTCCTGCCGCATCAGGCGTACGGAAACCATCAGGCGGTTCCCGCTGATCTCGGGCACCAGCCCGAGCGCCGGGTCCAACCGCAGCCGCAGCAGCTGGAAGGTACGGCCCTGCGGCAGGTTCTGCTGCAGCTGCCCATGGCTGGCAACCACCTTTTGGGGTGTGCCCGAGTCGCGCAGCAGCTTCAGCAGCATGTGAATGGACTCGGCCAGCGGCGCCAGCGTCGAAGCCCACCGCTCCAGGTCGCCCTGCCGCTTCGCGGCGTCGAGGTGCTGCCACGCGAAGTAGGCGGGCAGGTCGAACTCGCAGGTGCCGCCGGGGATGCCCACCCGGCTTCGGATGCTCATCAACCAGTCGTTCTCGGTGAGCGACTGGCCGGCCTTGCCGGGAAGCTCGTTGAGCGCGCCGAAATAGCGGTCGAGTTTGTTGACGACATCGTCAAGCACCTTTTCGGCGATGGCCGGATTGCCGCGGTAGCTGTTAAGGAGCTGCTTCTGTTTTTCCAGGTCCTTCATCACGTCGGATTTCAGGTCCGCGCGGGCGCCAACATCCATCACCTCGAAAATCGTGGCAAGCGCGTAGTGATGATCGATCGGATGCGATCGAGGAACCAGTTGGCCCAGGCGCCGGAACAGGTGTTCGAGGCGTAGGTAAGTGCGAATGCGTTCGTTGAAAGGGTATTCGTAGAGGATCACGCTAGGGCCTGTTCACATTGCGCCGATGCGAACGAATTGAAAACGCGTTCCATCATAGCCCGAAGCGGCACGCGGCCTGTACCACGTTGTCACGCAGTTGCTCCATCGAGAGCCCCTCATTGCAGATGACGATGTCGGCGGCAGCCAGGCGCTGGTGGCGACTGGCCTGGGCTGCCATGATGGCGCGTACGTCCTCGGGCTTGAGGCCGCTGCGGGCAACGACACGCTCAACTTGCGTCTGCGGCGAACAATCCACCACCAGCACGCGGTCCACCTGCGCTCGCCAGCGCCCGGACTCCACCAGCAAAGGAATGTCGAACACGATACAGGACAAGCCGGCGTCGAGCGCCGCCTGCACCTGCCGCGCGCTCTCCTGGCCGACCAGGGGGTGAATGATGTCTTCGAGGTGCTTGCGCGCCTGCGGGTCGGCATACGCATGCGCCCGCATGCGCTCGCGGTCCAGCGCACCCTGTGCGTCGATGAACTCCGCTCCGAATCGCGCGATGATCGCTGCGATCGCCGCGCCGCCGGAGGCCGTGGTGCTGCGTGAAATGGCATCAGCGTCGACGGCGGCCGCGCCGAGCTGCGCCAGCATTTGCAGCACGGTGCTCTTGCCGCAGCCGATGCCGCCGGTCAGTCCCACTCGCATAATGTGAACAGGCCCTAGAGCCCGATGGCACCCAGGATCGCCCCCGGGCCGAAAATCATCGCCGTGAGGCCGGCGCCCGCCAGGAACGGGCCGAAAGGGACGTAGCCGCCTTCGCGCAGCCCGCTGGAAAATTTCAGGGCGATGCCTACTATCGCGCCGATGACAGAGGCCATCAGGATGATCGGCACCAGCGCCTGCCAGCCGAACCAGGCACCGAGTGCGGCAAACAGCTTGAAGTCGCCGTAGCCCATCCCTTCCTTGCCGGTCAGTAGCTTGAAGCCTTGGTAGACCAGCCAAAGGGAAAGGTAACCCGCCACCGCGCCCCACAGCGCGCTTGGCAAAGGCACCTCGGTCCAGCGCAGGGCGGCCACGATCAGGCCGGCCCACAGCAGGGGGAGGGTGATGTCGTCGGGCAGCAATGTCGTGTCCCAGTCGATCATTGCCAACGCAATCAGCGCAGCTGAAAATCCACACCACGCCGCGCCGGCGGGTGTCGCACCCCAGTGTCGTATGGCGAAGAAGAACAGGGCGGCCGTGCAGATTTCCACCAGCGGGTAGCGCAGGCCGATTGGCGTTGCGCAGGCGGAGCACTTGCCCCTCAGGGCCAGGTAGCTCACCACCGGCACGTTTTCGTACCAGCGAATCAGGTGGCCGCACTGCCGGCAACGCGAGCGGGGCCGGCTCAAATTGAACTCCTCGGCTTCCGGCGCGGGTTGCCCGCCCAGCACCGCGCACTCCGACTCCCATTGGCGCTCCAGCATCTGCGGCAGCCGATAGATCACGACGTTCAGGAAACTGCCGACCAGCAGTCCGAGGACGCCGGCCAGTGCGGCGTCGACCAGGGGCGAGACAATCATCAGGGCAGCCCCAGCCTATACGACCTGTCCGAGTTTGAAGATGGGCAAGTACATGGACACCACGATGCCACCGATCAGGCCGCCCAGGAAGACGATGATGATCGGCTCCATCAGGCTGGACAGGCCGGCCACCATGTCGTCGACCTCGGCTTCGTAGAAGTCGGCGGCCTTGCCGAGCATGTGGTCAAGCGAACCGGACTCCTCGCCAATCGCGCACATTTGCAGCACCATCGACGGGAACACGTTGGCATTGGTCATGGCAGCGGTCAGGCTGGTGCCGGTGGACACTTCCATCTGGATCCTTTCGGTGGCCATCTCGTAAACCGAGTTGCCGGACGCGCCGCCGACCGAGTCCAGCGCCTCCACCAGCGGGACCCCGGCGGCGAACATGGTTGAAAGCGTACGGGTCCAGCGAGCGATTACCGATTTGTAGACCAGGTTGCCGAACACAGGCACCTTCAGCATCAGCCGGTCCATGAACATCTGCACCTTCTCGCTGCGTTTCCAGGCCTGCATGAAGAAATAGAAACCGCCGCCGATACCGCCGAAGATCAGCCACCAGAAATTGACAAAGAACTCGCTCATCGCGATCACGAACAGCGTGGGGGCCGGCAGGTCCGCGCCGAAGGAGGAAAACACCTCCTTGAAAGCCGGGATCACAAAGATCATGATCACGGCGACCACGACGAAGGCCACCACCACCACGGAGATCGGGTACATCAGCGCCGATTTGATCTTCGACTTGATCGCCTCGGTCTTTTCCATATAGATCGCCAGCCGATCCAGCAAAGCCTCCAAGATACCGGCGGCCTCGCCGGCCTCGACCAGGTTGCAATACAGGTTGTCGAAGTACAGCGGGTATTTGCGAAACGCCGCCGACAACGAGGTCCCGGTCTCGACGTCAGTGCGCACGTCGTTGAGCAGCTTGGTCACGCTCGGGTTGTTGTTGCCGCGGCCGACGATGTCGAACGACTGCAGCAGCGGCACCCCGGCCTTCATCATGGTGGCGAGCTGGCGGGTGAAGATGGCGATGTCCTTGGGCTTGATCTTCGAGCCCGACCGCATGCGGCGCTTCTTGATCCGGGTCGGGTTGACACCCTGCCGGCGCAGTGATGACATGACCTGGTGTTGCCCGGCCGCCCGCGTCTCGCCGCGCACTTGCTTGCCGTTGCGATCGCGACCTTCCCACTCGAAAACGAACTCAGCGACTTTGGTAGCGGCCGTGGCCATGCGTATTCCTTCCGAACCTACAGGTTGGTGCAACCCAGCACTTCTTCCAGCGAAGTGATCCCTATCCTCACCTTGTTGAGGCCTGACTGGCGCAAGTTTTTCACCCCCTCGATTTCCGCTTGAGCGGCTATCTCCAGCGCGCTGCCGTCGGCAAGAATGATCCGCTGAAGATCTTCGGTGATCGGCATCACCTGGTAGATGCCTACCCGTCCCTTGTAGCCGTTGTTGCACTTCGCGCAGCCCACCGGGCGGTACGGCGCCCAGCTGCCGTCCACGTCCTCTTCCCTGAACCCCGCGTCGAGCAGTGATTCATGCGGAATGTCCGCGGGTGCCTTGCAATGAATGCATAAGCGTCGAGCCAGCCGTTGGGCCGTGATCAGGATCACGCTGGACGCGATGTTGAAGGGTGCAATCCCCATGTTGCGCAGCCGTGTGAGGGTCGCTGGCGCATCATTGGTATGCAGGGTGGACAGGACCAGGTGGCCGGTTTGCGCGGCCTTGATGGAAATTTCCGCCGTCTCCAGGTCGCGGATCTCGCCGACCATGATGATGTCGGGATCCTGGCGCAAAAACGCTTTCAAAGCCACTGAAAAAGTCAGCCCGGCCTTCTCGTTCATGCTGACCTGGTTCACGCCGGGCAAGTTGATTTCCGCCGGGTCTTCAGCGGTCGAGATGTTGACCCCCGGCTTGTTCAGAATGTTCAGGCAGGTGTACAGCGACACGGTTTTTCCGGAGCCCGTGGGCCCGGTCACCAACACCATGCCGTAGGGGCGTTCCACGGCTCTGAGCAGTCGCTCTTTTTCGACGGGCT
This sequence comes from Ramlibacter sp., assembly GCA_046599015.1. Lineage (GTDB taxonomy): Bacteria > Pseudomonadota > Gammaproteobacteria > Burkholderiales > Burkholderiaceae_C > Ramlibacter. The sequence goes on along the minus strand of JBKJHN010000211.1, from coordinate 31 downwards.
CATAGCCCAGCGCATCAATGCCCAGCTTGGC
>JBKJHN010000095.1:0-26590 GCA_046599015.1 Ramlibacter sp. | reverse complement strand
GCCGATTCGATCATCCCTTCCGGCCCGCAAATGAAAACTTCATCGATGCTCGCGGCAGGCAGCAGCGTGCGCAGCAGCTCCGAAACCTTGGCCTCGTCGATGCGGCCATTGAGCAAGTCGACCTCCTGGGCCTGCCGCGAGAGCAGGTGGATCAGCGAGAGCCGCGCCGGGTAGCGGTCCTTCAAGTCCTGCAGCACCTCGTTGAACATGATGGAACCGGCGCGCTGGTTGCCATAAACCAGCGTGAAGCCCGAGTCGGGCTGGTCGCCCAATGTTGTGCCGATGATCGAGAGCATGGGTGTGATGCCCGAGCCGGCTGCCAGGCCGACGCGGTGTTTGGCTCCCGCAACACGCGGGGTGAAACGCCCGTCGGGGGGCATGCAGTCGATGCTCGCGCCCGCTCGCAGCTGCGTCAACGCCCAGCGCGAGAAAACACCATCCTCGACCGGCTTGACGCCAATGTCGATCTCACCAGAGTCGATGTAGCGCTGGTGCGGGCTGCAGATGGAATAGCTGCGGCGGGTTTCCTGCCCGTTGATCTCGGCACGCATCGTGAGAAATTGCCCGGGCTTGAAGTCGAAGGCTTCACGCAGTGCGGCTGGTACCTGCAAGGTGATTGCTGCCGACCCGGCCGCGTCGGCCATGACGCGCTTGACCGCCAGAGTGTGGAAGTGCACGGCCATACAAGCTCAGTAGGGTTTGAAGTAGTTGAACGGCTCGAGGCAATCCAGGCATTTGTAGAGTGCCTTGCATGCCGTCGAGCTGAAGTGCGATGTCTCGGTCGTGTTCACGGAGTCGCAACGTGGGCAGGGCACTTCGGGCATCACCTGCGGCACAGGTCGCGCAAAACGGACCACGTTCCGGACCGGAAGGGTGTGTGGCGGCGCGATGCCGAAAGCGCGCAATTTTTCCTTGGCGGCTTCGCCGATCCAGTCGGTCGACCAGGCAGGGGCCAGGCGAGTGACGACCTTGGCCGGCAGCAGGTTGGCTGCGAGGGCGGAGCGGATATCTTGCTCGATCTGCTCTATGGCCGGGCAGCCGCTGTAGGTGGGCGTGATCACCACTTCAAGTTCGCCGTCATGCTCGTTGATCTCGCGCAGGATACCCAGCTCGCGGATGGAGACGACCGGGATTTCAGGATCGGGAATATCTTCGAGAATGATCCACGCTCGCTCAACGGCATTCACCGCAAGCAGGCGCTTGCCGGTCGGCTCCGCATACGCAGGGTGCAGCGCATTCACCATGATGCGTCCGGATGTTGGCGTGCCAGGCTTTGCATCTCGGCGAGCAGATAACTCAGGTGCTCCGAATGCTGCCCCTCTTTCCCGCGCGGGAGATAGCCGCCAAGCACCGGCCGTTTTAGTGTCGCCTCGGCCAGTGCTTGGTCGACCTGTTGGTCCCACAGCTCCCGCAATTGGCGCGCGTCGGCGCCGGTGCCGGCACGTGCCGCTTCGACCTCGGTGGCGCAATCGCTCCAGAATTCCAGGGTGTACGGCATCAGATGATTGAGTGCAGCCTGGGTGCGCGCCTGCGACTCGGCAGTGCCGTCGCCGAGCCGCACCAGCCAGTCGCGGGCGTGGCGCAGGTGATAGCGCGCTTCCTTCACCGACTTGGCGGCGATCGCGGCAAGCTGCGCGTCTGTCGATTCCTGCAGCAGCTCCCAAACCAGCAGCATGAAAGCGCTGTACAGAAAATTGCGCACGATCGTGGTCGCGTAATCGCGATCCGCTGCGGCCGTTCCTGCCAGTGGCCCGTGCTGCGGCAGCTCCAGCAGCGTGAAGTTGCGGAACTGCCGCGCGTCGCGGAAATAGGCGAGGTGATCTTCGGTAGCACCATCGCCCATGAGCGATGCCGCGTGCCGATACAGCAGCCGCGCTTGTCCGATCAGGTCCAGGCTGAGGTTGGTCAGCGCGATGTCTTCTTCCAGCACCGGCCCGTGGCCGCACCATTCGGCATTGCGCTGGCCGAGCACCAGCGCGTTGTCCGCGAGATGCAGCAGGTAGTCGACCGGAGCGCTGACGACCCCGGCTTGCGTGGCTTCAGTCATTACATGTGGCCCACTTCATCAGGGATCTCATAGAAGCTGGGATGCCGGTAGATCTTGTCGGCGGCGGGCTCGAAGAATTCCGCCTTGTCGCCCGGTTCGCTTGCCGTGATGAGGGCCGACGGCACGACCCAGATGCTCACGCCCTCTTGGCGGCGGGTGTAGACATCACGCGCCATTTGCAGCGCCTGCTGCGCGTCGACGGCGTGCAGGCTGCCGCAGTGCTTGTGCTCGAGGCCCTGCTTGGACCGCACGAACACTTCCCAAAGAGGCCAGTCCGTCATGCAGCCTCCTTCAACTTGCGGGCCCGCTGCTTGCGTGCATGGGCCATCGCCGCATCGCGCACCCACTGGCCGTCGTCATGCGCCTTGACGCGAGTCGCCAATCGCTCCTTGTTGCACGGCCCATTTCCATTGACCACCGCCCAGAACTCATCCCAGTCGATCGCGCCGTAGTCGTAGTGGCCGCGCTCCTCGTTCCACTTCAAGTCGGGATCCGGCACCGTCACGCCAAGCACCCTGGCCTGCGGCACGGTGGCGTCGACAAATTTCTGCCGCAGGTCGTCGTTGCTGATTCGCTTGATACCCCAGCGCATGCCTTGCGCGCTGTTGGGGCTGTCGGTGTCGGGCGGGCCGAACATGGCCAGCACCGGCCACCACCAGCGGTTCACCGAGTCCTGCACCATCTCGCGCTGGGCCTGGGTGCCGGCCATCTGCGCCATCAGGCTTTCAAAACCCTGGCGCTGGTGGAAGCTTTCTTCCTTGCAGATCCGGATCATCGCGCGCGCATACGGCCCGTACGAGCAGCGGCAGATGGGAACCTGATTCATGATCGCGGCGCCATCGACCAGCCAGCCGATCGTTCCGACGTCGGCCCAGGTCAGGGTCGGGTAATTGAAGATCGAGCTGTACTTGGCTTTGCCGCTGTGCAGGCCCGCGAACATCTCGTCCCGGCTCACGCCCAGCGTCTCGGCGGCCGAATACAGGTAGAGCCCATGGCCACCTTCGTCCTGCACCTTGGCCAGCAGGATGGCCTTGCGTTTGAGGGACGGCGCGCGCGATATCCAGTTGCCCTCGGGCAGCATGCCGACAACCTCACTGTGCGCGTGTTGGCTGATCTGGCGCACCAGGGTTCTGCGATAGGCATCGGGCATCCAGTCCTGCGGTTCGATCTTGCCGTCCGCGTCGATCCGCTCGTCGAAGCGCTTCTGCCGGACGTCGGTCGCATCTGCAGGCAGAACCGCCTTCAGACCCCGACTGTCGGAGTCGGGTAAATCCAGGGCTTGCGTGTACATCACGCTAGTATAGTCATTAGCCGACCAATCGGTCGGCTAATGAGGTAAACGTCCGAGTCCCCTTGTCTAGGAGCCGCCGTTTTCCAATGCCTGTGCTTGGCCACGCCCGCGGCCAAGCACCTGCAGCAGTTGCGGCAGGGCGGCCTGCAGGGCGGACTTGAGCGAATGCGGCGGGTTGATCACGAACATGCCGCTGGCCGTGAGCCCCTGGCCCCGCTCCGGCTCGCCCGGCACATTGCGCTCATCCGCCTGGCCGATAGCGAGCGTGGCGTGCAGCCACGGCTTGCCCGCCTGGGTGGTTAGGGTCTTCAGCCGGCGGGGAAGCTCGTGGGCTTCGGGCCGCGGAATGATGGGGTACCAGATCGCGTAGGTGCCGGTGGCAAAGCGCGTCAGGCTATCCTGTATGCACGCGCTCACTTTGGCGTAGTCGCTCTTGATCTCGTAACTGGGGTCGATCAGCGCCAGCGCCCGGCGCGACGGCGGCGGCAAGAATGCCTTGAGCCCTTCGAAGCCGTCCTGGCGCGCGACGGCGACCTGGCGGCCGGCCTTCAGTTGCGCGATATTGGCCGCCAAGGCCTTGCTGTCGGTGGGGTGCATCTCGAACAGCTTCAGCTTGTCACGGGCTTCAACCCGCAGCAGCGCCTGCACGATGAAGGGAGAACCGGGGTACACCTTCAGGCGCCCGTCGGGGTTGAAGCCGGCGATGGTTTCCAGGTAATCCTGCAGCACCGGCGCTACCTCTTTGATGGCAGCTTTGGACGAATCGGCCGGCGCCAGCGCCGCAAACAGTTTGACGACGCCATCCGAGGCCTCGCCCGAGGTGCCGGCGTAGTCGCCGTCCAGCCGATACAGGCCGGCGCCGGCGTGGGTGTCGACTACCACGAGCGCCGCATCTTTCTGGGTCAGGTACCTCATGATCGCGATCAGCATCGTGTGCTTGAGCACATCGGCATGGCTGCCTGCATGAAAGGCGTGGCGGTAGCTGAACATGCGGCGATGGTAACCGCGGCGATGGGGCTCCTGGGGCTCCTGGTCGGGACTCGATTTGCGCCAGGTCTTTGATTCTTCGTATAATCTCAGTCTCTGCAGCGCATTGTGGCCCCGCGTCGGAGATTCGAAAGGCAACCAAAGATCGCTTTTCGGATAACCCACCTAAGAGGTTCTCGTCAGAAGAACACCGACCGTGGAAAAGGGCCAACGTTCGCGGGCTCACGTGGGGCCCGCCAAACCATCTCTCGAAAGAGTACTCATGAAAACGTTCAGCGCGAAACCCGCTGACGTGACGCACGAGTGGTTTGTGATTGACGCCACCGACAAGGTGCTCGGAAGGATTGCCAGCGAAGCAGCCCTCCGTTTACGCGGCAAACACAAGGCCATTTACACGCCTCACGTCGACACCGGCGACTTCATCGTCGTCATCAACGCAGCCAAGATCCGCGTCACGGGCAACAAGGCCCTCGACAAGGTGTACTACCGTCACTCCGGCTTCCCCGGCGGCATCTACGGTACGAACTTCAAGGACATGCAAGCCAAGCACCCCGGCCGCGCGCTGGAAAAGGCCGTCAAGGGCATGCTGCCCAAGGGCCCGCTCGGCTACGCGATGATCAAAAAACTCAAGGTGTACGGCGGTGCCGAACATCCCCACACCGCCCAGCAGCCCAAGGCTCTGGAAATCTAAAGGAGCCTTGAGAATGATTGGTGAATGGAACAATGGCACCGGCCGTCGCAAATCCAGCGTCGCTCGCGTGTTCATGAAAAAAGGCACGGGCAAGATCACGGTCAACGACAAGGACATCCAGGAGTTCTTCGGTCGCCAGACTTCGATCATGATCGTCAAGCAACCGCTGTTCTTGACGAATCACGTCGAGACCTTCGACATCAAGATCAACGTGCATGGCGGCGGCGAGTCGGGCCAGGCCGGCGCGGCGCGCCACGGCATCACGCGCGCCTTGATCGACTATGACACGGCCCTGAAGCCCGCCCTGTCGCAAGCCGGGTTCGTCACCCGCGACGCGCGGGAAGTGGAACGCAAGAAGGTTGGCCTGCACTCCGCGCGCCGCCGCAAGCAGTTCAGCAAGCGCTGATCGGGGGGCGACACTTCCGCGAGTGACGCCACCGAAACAAAGCCGCACAAGTTTGCTTGCTGCGGCTTTTTTTTGGGCTTATGGTTGAGCTTGAGTTCCAGCGAACACGATGCGCTTCAAATTACTGCGACGCCGGCTGACCATCAGCGCCCCCAGAATGGCGGTGCGCAGCGCCTTGCCCTGGCCTTTGCGCTGGGCGGCGGTTGCCATCGTGCTGGGTTTTTGCGGCGCCATCGGTTTGTGGGCGTTCGAGTTCGGCAAGAGCATCGCCGGCCTCGATATGGGAGGCAGGGAAGAATTGCTGCGTTTGCGTGCTGATGTCACCAAGCTGCGGGAAGAGCGGGACAAGGCGCAATCGGTGTTCAACACCTCGGCCAGCCTGATCACGGCTGAGAAGTCGGCGCAGGAGCGGATGGCCGCGCAGATCAAGGCGCTGGAAGCCGAGAACCGGACCCTGCGCGATGACCTGGGGTTCTTTGAAAAACTGATTCCCTCCAGCGCGGAGGGCGTGGCCATTCGCGGCTTGCAGGCCCAGGTGATGGGCGGCACCCAATTGAAGTGGCAGGTGCTGGTGATCCAGCCGGTGAAGAATGCGCCGGAGTTCCGCGGCAAGCTCGAATTGAGCGTCGTCGGGACGCTGGGCGGAAAGCCCTGGATCATGGACCTTCCCGGCGGCGGCGCCCAGCCGCTGCACTTCCGGCAATCGCGGCGCGTCGAGGGCATGGTCGACTTGCCACCCCAAGCCGTGGTAAAAAACGTTTCAGCCAAGGTGCTGGAAGGCACGGCGACCCGGGCCGTGCAGAGCGTCAAGTTGTAATAACCGACTCGAGGGCCCCCCTATGTTCGGCAAGAAGGTGCAACCCCCCATCAAGAGCCTGATCGCGCAGGGCAGCCGCATCGAAGGCAATCTGACGTTCACCGAAGGCCTGCGGATCGACGGCGAAGTGGTGGGCAACACCAGCGCCAACCCGGAGCATCCCAGCATCCTGGTGATCTCCGAGGCGGCCGTGGTGCAAGGTGAAATTCGGGCTGACCACGTCATCATCAACGGCGCCGTGCGGGGACCGGTGCACGCCAAGGAATTGCTGGAACTGCAGCCGAAGGCGCGAATCGAAGGGGATGTCTACTACAAGGCGCTGGAGATGCACCAGGGCGCGACCATCGCCGGCCAGCTCAAACCGCTCGACAGTGATGAAAAGCCCTTACTCAAGCTGGCGGCAAATAACCCCTGACGTGAATTCCCGAGCAAATTGCAGTAGTATTTGATCGTGTCCGCTGGCCGAGTTGCCGCCGGGCGGAAAACGACCATACGGAGTACTCATGAGCGCAGTTGCCGAAAACCTTCACGAGATGCCCGCTCCGCTGATCTTTACCGACAGCGCGGCGGCGAAGGTGGCCGACCTGATCGCCGAGGAAGGCAACCCAGAACTCAAGCTGCGTGTTTTCGTGCAGGGGGGCGGTTGCTCGGGCTTTCAGTACGGCTTCACTTTCGACGAGATCACCAATGACGACGACACGATCATGACCAAGCATGGCGTGTCGCTGTTGATCGATGCGATGAGCTATCAATACCTGGTTGGCGCGGAGATCGACTACAAGGAAGATCTGCAAGGCGCGCAATTCGTCATCAAGAACCCTAACGCCACCAGCACCTGTGGCTGCGGCTCGAGCTTCTCGCCCTGATATTGCCCCCACGCTCCTCACTACGTGTAGTCGCTGCCCCCCGAGGGGGCGTTCGCGCCTTGGGGCGGCCCGGCGGCGCGAATTGACCCTACTCCGAGCGCCGGCTTAGGCCGGATACACACATCCCAACACACGGGCGCCTCGGGCGCCCGTGATGCTTTGGAGATTCAGCTTTTCGCGGCGCACCGCCTTGCGCGCCAGCCAGGCGAAAGCGGTGGCCTCCACCTGCAATGGCGGCAGACCCAGCGCCGCACTGGGAACGACCTGCGTGCCCGGCAACCACGAAGCCAGGCGACCGATTAGATGGGTGTTCAGCGCGCCACCGCCGCACACGACAAGGCGGCGCAGGTCGGGTTGCAGACGCAAGACGTCGGAAGTGCAGGCGCAGGCGGTCAGTTCAGCCAGCGTTGCCTGTACATCACTGGGATTGACCGCGTCGCAACCCTGCAAGTGCGAAAGGAGCCAGCCTTCGCTGAACAGATCGCGCCCGGTGCTCTTCGGCGGAGGTTTGTTGAAATACGGCTCAGCCAGGAATGAGGCCAGGAGTGAGGGCAGAACCCGGCCTGACGCCGCCCAATCGCCCCGGTCGTCGTAAGGCTGGCCCTGGTGCTGCGCGCACCAACTGTCCATCAGCGCATTGCCCGGGCCGCAGTCGAACCCGAGCATCGAGCCATCTGCGCGCAACAGGGTGAGATTCGAAATGCCGCCGATATTGAGAACGCCGAGGGCCTGGCCCTCCTGCCCGAACCGGGCCTGATGGAAAAACGGCGCGAGCGGCGCACCCTGCCCACCGGCGGCCACATCACGGCTGCGGAAATCTGCGACGACGTCGATGCCGGTCAACTCGGCGAGGAGGGCGGGCTGGCATAACTGCAGTGTGTAGCCGGTCCCGTCGAACTCCTGCGGCCGATGCCGCACCGTCTGGCCGTGCGCGCCGATCGCCTGGACGACCGACGCAGGGGTGCCGGTTTTCGCCAGCAGTTCATGCACTACGCCTGCGTAGATCCGCATCAGGGCATTGCCGGCCAGGGCGGCGCGATGCAATTCATCCGATCCGCAAGTGTTCAGCGCCAGCAACTCGGCTTTGAGGTCCGCTGGAAACGGCGCGCTGGCAGCGTCGATCACGTTGGGCGCGGGAGAAGAGAAGTCGACCAATACGCCATCGACGCCGTCGAGCGACGTTCCCGACATCAGGCCGATGTAGAGATCAGGCATGCGGCGATGTTAGCGCCGGGCCCGATTCAGTCCGCGCGGGCCAGCTGGGTCTTCGATGCGGAGGCAGCCGCCGCCAGTTGCGCGCGCATCGACCGTGCAATCCGGTCGAAGTCCGGCCTGGCTGCCTCGCTCAGCGGCGTCGTGTCGCTGCGCCGTGCCATTTGCACCGGATCCTGGTGGACGCCGTTGACGCGGAACTCGAAGTGCAGGTGCGGGCCGGTGGTCCAGCCGGTCGCGCCGACCGCACCGACGTTTTGTCCTTGACGCACGCTTTGACCGGTGCGCACGTCCATGCGGCTCAGATGCGCATAGAGCGTTTCGTCGGTGTTGTTGTGCTTGACGATCACCACGTTGCCGAAGCCGTTCTGCTCACCCGCGAATTCGACCACGCCATCGCCGATCGTGCGGACCGGGGTTCCGGGTGCGGCCGCGTAATCGACCCCCAGATGTGCCCGCCAGCGATGGAACACCGGATGGAAGCGCATGGCAAAGCCGCTGCTCACCCGGGAAAACTCCATGGGGGATGCCAGATACGAGCTGTCGAGGCTCTTGCCGTCGAGCGTGTAGTAGTGGCCCTTCTGGCCGGGCTCCTGGAACCATATGGCCTGCCGCAGCTTGCCGGCGTTGACGAACTCGGCTGACAGGATGCGGCCGGTGCGCATCGGTTCACCATCGGCCTCCAGGGCTTCATAAACAACATTGAAGCGGTCACCGCTACGCAGTTGCCGATGGAAATCGATGTCGCCGGAGAAGATATCCACGATCTGGCCGACCACGCCGTCCGGAATCCTCGCTTCGTCGGCGGCCGCGAACAGCGAGGTACGCACCGTAGCGCTTGCCATCCGAGTCGAGGCCACCAGGGGCGCCGTCTCCACACGCGAAGCGAACTGGCCCGGCGCGATGCTTTCAATCACCAGCCGCTTGAACGTGCCGTTATCCTGGGCGACCCAGCGCGCGCTGAGCTTGTGGAAAGCATGGGAATCGCTGGCTTCGGCGGTAACCGCCCGTCCAGCGCGACCGAGCAGTTGCGCCCGGAACATGGCGTCGGCGCGAAGGTAACTGGCCGCCTGCGGATCGTCGATCCCCAGCCGCGCCAGCAACGCCTCCACCGTATCGCTGGCCCGGGTCAGGTCGGTGCGAAAGAGGCGGAAGCTGTGGACGTCCAGCGCTTCGACCTGCTCGTGCACCGGCAGGGGCTTGACCACTTCGAGCACTTGCCGCACTGCGACGGTTGCAGGCTCGGGGTCCAGCGAAGCCACGGCGAAGGCGCCGCCGCCGCCGCCAAGCATCAGTGCGGCCAGCAGCGCGGTGACGTGTCTTGGGTGGTGTTCGAGCGCGTGGACAGCGCCGGACAAAAGCCGATCACTGGCTGCACTTAGACCGTATTTCAATGGGCGGATCCTTTAGGAAGGTATCGGGTTTGTCCTACGCCGGAGTAGGTTGGTTCCCCACGCTTACCAGCGCGGGCCCAAAGCCGGAAAAATGCCGGGAACTAGAATCGACGTCTGCCGCAAGCTGGCCGGAGTATAGCCACTCGCTCAAGCTCGGCAAGAAAAAAGTCCATATGAATCAATCGGTTGTTACAAATTTTCCAGTTACCGAAGGTGTTCGCGCGGCGCTCGCCGTCACCCTGCGCGGGGTTCAGGAATTGATTCCGCAAGACGAATGGATTCAAAAACTGGCGAAGTCCGAAGCCTTGAAGGCCCCGTTGCGCATCAAGCTGGGGCTTGATCCCACCGCGCCTGACATCCACGTCGGACATACCGTCGTGCTCGACAAGATGAGGCAATTGCAGGACCTCGGCCACCAGGTGATTTTCCTGATCGGGGATTTCACCTCGATGATCGGCGACCCGTCGGGGCGCAACACCACGCGTCCGCCATTGACTGCCGAGCAGATCAAGGCCAATGCGGAAACCTATTACAAGCAGGCCAGCCTGGTGCTGGACCCGGCGAAGACGGAGATTCGCTACAACAGCGAGTGGAGCGACCCGCTCGGCGCCCGCGGCATGATTCAGCTGGCTGCGAAGTACACCGTGGCGCGAATGATGGAACGGAACGACTTCCACGAGCGCTACAAGGCCGGCGCGTCGATCAGCATCCATGAGTTCCTCTACCCCTTGATGCAGGGCTACGACTCGGTGGCGCTCAACAGCGACCTCGAACTCGGCGGCACCGACCAGAAATTCAATCTGCTGATGGGCCGGCACCTGCAACAGGAATATGGCCAGGAGCCTCAGTGCATCCTCACGATGCCGCTACTGGAGGGGCTGGACGGCATCGAAAAGATGTCCAAGAGCAAGAACAACTACATCGGCATCAACGAAGATCCGAACACCATGTTCGCCAAGGTAATGTCGATCTCCGATGATCTGATGTGGCGCTGGTACACGCTGCTGAGTTTCCGTTCCGAGGCGCAGATCGCGGCGCTGCGCAGCGAGACCGAGGGCGGCCGCAACCCGAAGGACGCCAAGGTGATGCTCGCCAAGGAGATCACGGCGCGGTTCCACAGCGCCGCGGCGGCTGATGCTGGCGAGCAGGATTTTGTGAATCGGAGCCAGGGCGGCGTTCCGGACGAGATACCCGCGGTCGCGCTGAGCGGCGCTCCCATCGGCATCGCTCAGTTGCTCAAACAAGCTGGGCTGGCGCCGTCGGCTTCTGAAGCCACCCGCCTGATCGATGGTGGCGGGGTTCGCGTGAACTCCGTGGTGATCAGTGACAAGAGCCTCAAGCTCGAGCCGGGAACCTATGTCGTGCAGGTGGGAAAGCGCAGATTCGCGAAGGTCACCCTGACGTGATCGTGTGAGCCGCACAATCGCCTGATGCCGAGCCTTTCCGCGGTCAAGGATCTTCCGCCCAACCTGCTGCTGCGGGTGTCCATCGCAGTGGCGGTGATCACGATCGCGCTGAAAACGCTGGCGTGGTGGATCACCGGCTCGGTCGGGCTGCTGTCGGATGCGATGGAATCTTTCGTCAATCTCGCCAGTGCCGCCTTTGCGCTGCTGATGGTGACGATCGCGCGCCGGCCGGCCGACGCCGACCACCCGTACGGGCACCACAAGGCGGAGTACTTTTCATCCGGCTTCGAGGGGCTGCTGATCATCGTGGCGGCGCTGGGTATCGTTTGGGCCGCGGTGCAACGGCTGCTGGTTCCGCAGCCGCTCGACCAGCTCGGCTGGGGCTTGGCGCTGTCGGTGCTCAGTTCGGCGTTCAATGGCGCGTTGGCGTGGGCCCTGTTTCAGTCGGGCCGCAAGCACCGGTCGATCGCTCTGGAGGCCGATGCGCGCCATCTGATCACCGACGTCTGGACTTCGGCGGGGGTGGTGGTCGGAATCGGCCTGGTCGTTCTTTCGGGCTGGCAGTGGCTCGATCCCGCAGTAGCGATCGGTGTCGCGCTGAATATCCTGCGGGAAGGCGTGGCCTTGATGTGGAAGTCCTCGCAGGGCCTCATGGACGAGGCATTGGAGCCGGAAGTGATGGCAGAAGTCGAGAAGACGCTTGCCGCGTTCCAGCACCACACCATCCGTTTCGATCACATCTCGAGCAGGCGCTCCGGCCAGCGGCGCTTTGTCGACCTGCACATGCACATGCCCGCGGCGTGGACGCTCGGTCGGGCGGCGGCCCTGCGCGGTTCGGTCGAACAGGCGCTGATGAGCGCTGTGCCGGGCCTGCGCGCGACGATCCAGCTGCTGCCCAGCGACGTCGAGGCGCACTTCGACGACGAGAAGGACCTGATTTGATCAGCTTGATCCAGCCATGTCTCCAGGCATAACGCGATGGCGATGTGTCGTCGTGTGCGGGCGAAAGCGTGACTCAGTAAGGGTTGGCAAACCCCTGCGAACCAAGCAGCAGGATCTCCAGCGCTTCCATCTCCAGCGCCTCGCGTCCGTCGGTCTCATGGTCGTAGCCCTGCGCGTGCAGAGTGCCGTGGATCAGCAGGTGCGCGTAATGCTCTTCCAAAGTCTTGCCCTGCTCGCGAGCTTCGCGCTCCACGACCGGGCCGCACAGCACCAGATCGGCCGACACCCACGGCTCGCGCGCATAGTCGAAAGTGAGCACGTTGGTGGCGCAATCCCGACCGCGGTACTGCAGGTTCAAGGCCCGCGCTTCCGGTTCGCCCACCATGCGCACAGCAATCTCGGCCGGGTGTTTCAGTGCGGATTCGATCCAGGCCTGCACCCGCGACTTGCGCAGCAAGGCGCGGTGCGCGGCGGCATTGGGAAAGCGCCCGAACTGCAGCGCCAGATCGAGCTTCAGGTGCACGGCATCAGCCCTTGGCGCCGCTTTTCTGTGCCGCGTCATACGCGTCGACGATGCGCGCCACGAGCGGATGGCGAACCACGTCGGCACTGGTGAAGCGGGTGTGCGCAATGCCCTTCACCCGCTTCAGGATCCGTTCGGCCTCTACCAGGCCGGACAGGGCCCCCTTGGGCAGGTCGATCTGGCTGACGTCGCCCGTCACCACCGCTTTGGCCCCGAAGCCGATGCGGGTCAGGAACATCTTCATCTGCTCCGGTGTCGTGTTCTGCGCTTCGTCCAGGATCACGAAGGCATTGTTCAGGGTGCGGCCGCGCATGAAGGCCAGCGGCGCAATCTCCAGCGCCTGCCGCTCGAAGGCTTTGATCACCTTGTCAAAGCCCATCAGCTCGTACAGAGCGTCGTAGAGCGGCCGCAAATACGGATCGACCTTCTGCGAGAGGTCCCCGGGCAGGAAGCCGAGCTTTTCACCCGCCTCCACGGCCGGCCGCGTCAGCACGATCCGCTGCACCGCGCTGCGCTCCAGCGCATCGACCGCGCAAGCCACCGCCAGATAAGTCTTGCCGGTGCCGGCCGGGCCGATGCCGAAGGTGATGTCGTGATGCGCGATGTTGTCCAGGTACACGGTCTGGTTCGGGGTGCGCGCTTTCAGGTCGCTGCGGCGCGTGTGCAGCACCTGCGCGCCGTCTTCATCTTCGGCCAGCGGTGAGTCGTCCACCACCATCAGCTGCACCTTGTCCGCCGAAATCGGCCGCGATGCAATCTCGTACAGCGCCTGCAGCACCTCGAGCGCCTTCTGCACCCTGGCCTTGGCTCCGTCGATCTTGAATTGCTCGTGCCGGTGCTGGATGCGCACCTGCAATGCGGTCTCGATCGTGCGCAGGTGTTCGTCGGTGGGACCGCACAGGTGCGCCAGGCGGGTATTGCTCGGCGGCGAAAAGGTATGTTTGAGAATCAAGCCGATAATTCCAGTGAACCAGAAAAGGCCCGCGGGCCAGGGACCCCCATGATAGGCAAATTGACTGGAACGCTGGGCGAGAAGAACCCGCCGCAGGTGCTGGTGGACTGCAACGGCGTCGGCTACGAGGTGGACGTGCCGATGAGCACCTTCTACAACCTGCCCGGCGCTGGCGAGAAGGTGACGCTGCTCACGCACCTGGTCGTTCGGGAAGATGCGCAGCTGCTTTATGGCTTTGGCTCCAGCGGCGAACGCGAGGCTTTTCGCCTGCTCATCAAGATTTCAGGCGTCGGCCCCCGCACCGCGCTGTCGGTGCTCAGTGGCATGAGCGTGGCCGACATCGCGCAGGCCGTGACGGCGCAGGACGCCGGCCGGCTGGTGAAAGTGCCGGGCATCGGCAAGAAGACGGCCGACCGGCTGCTGCTGGAATTGAAGGGCAAGCTGGGCCCGGACCTGGGCGTGGCCGCAGGCGGTGCCACCAGCCACACGCAGGCCGATATCCTGCAAGCGCTGGTTGCGCTGGGCTACAGCGACAAGGAAGCCGCTGCCTCGCTCAAGGCGCTGCCCCGCGACGTGGCGGTGAGCGAAGGCATCCGGCTGGCGCTGAAGGCCTTGAATAAATGACCATTCAGACCGACGACTTCGAACTGCCGCCGCCGAATCGCGTCGTGTCGGCGGCGCCGGCCTCCCCCAACGAAGAGGCCATCGAGCGGGCGTTGAGGCCCAAGCTGCTCCAGGAGTACGTGGGCCAGGCCAAGACCCGGGAACAGCTGGAAATCTTCATCGGCGCCGCCCGCATGCGGGGCGAGGCGCTCGATCATGTGCTGCTGTTCGGACCGCCGGGCCTGGGCAAGACCACGCTGTCGCACATCATTGCGCACGAGCTGGGCGTGAACTTGCGCCAGACCTCCGGGCCGGTGCTGGAAAAGCCGAAGGACCTCGCGGCACTGCTGACCAATCTGGAGAAAAACGACGTTCTCTTCATCGACGAGATTCATCGCCTGTCACCCGTGGTCGAGGAAATCCTTTACCCCGCGCTGGAGGACTACCAGATCGACATCATGATCGGCGAGGGGCCGGCCGCCCGTTCGATCAAGCTGGATCTACAGCCGTTCACGCTGGTGGGCGCGACCACCCGCGCCGGCATGCTCACCAACCCGCTGCGGGACCGCTTCGGCATCGTAGCGCGGCTGGAGTTCTACACCGCCGAAGAGCTGGCCCGCATCGTCACGCGCAGCGCCCGCTTGCTCAACGCGCCGATGGACGAGCAGGGCGGGATTGAAATCGCCAAGCGCTCGCGGGGCACACCGCGCGTCGCCAACCGCCTGCTGCGCCGGGTGCGCGACTACGCCGATGTCAAGGGCACAGGCCACATCACCCAGGAGATCGCGCACAAGGCGCTGGCGATGCTCGATGTCGATCCGCAGGGCTTCGACATCATGGACCGCAAGCTGCTTGAATGCGTGATTCACCGCTTCGACGGCGGCCCAGTCGGCCTGGACAACATCGCCGCCAGCATCGGAGAAGAGTCGGGCACCATCGAAGACGTCATCGAGCCTTACCTCATCCAGCAAGGCTACCTGCAGCGCACGCCGCGCGGACGCATCGCCACGCTGGCGGCGTTCCGGCACCTGGGCGTGGCGCCACCGCAAACTGCCGGCGGGCTGTTCGACGGCGGCAATTGATGCCCATGGCCGGACTCCATAGTTTTCGTCGCAGCTGGATATGGGCAGCAGCGGTCGTGGTACTGATAGCGGCAGCGGTCGCTGCCTGGCTGTTGACACGCGCGCCGGTGGTCGACGCAGTGGAGTTACGCCAGGCGCCGCTGGTGCGCACGCTCCAGTTTTCCGCGCGGGTGGCGACGCTCTCCAGAGTGGATGCCGGCAGCACGATCACCGGACGCGTGGCCCAGGTGCTGGTGACCGAAGGCGCGCAGGTGCGCAGTGGCCAGGTGCTGGTGCGACTCGAATCCGATGAACTGCGAGCCGCGCTGGCGCAGGCGGTGGCATCGGAGCGCCAGGCCACCGCGCGGCTGGCGGGACTTCGCAGCACCGGACGGATGGCTTCGGGTGCCGCGTTGATGCAGGCAGAGGCGAACCTGCGGGCCGCCCGGGCCGAACTGGTTCGCGCCGAGCAATTGGTCGCCCAGGGATTCGTCAGCGCTTCGCGACTGGACGATGCCCGCCGGGCCGTGGATGTGGCGCGCGCGCAGGAGACCAGCGCCCGCGCCCAGACCCGCGCCAATGAGGAGTCCGGCACCGATGTCGTGCAGGCGCAGGCGCAGTTGGCCCTCGCGGCCGCCGCGACCCGTGCCGCCCGGGCGCGCCTGGCCCAGACCGACTTGTTGGCGCCGGCCGACGCTCGCGTGCTGTTGCGTGACGTGGAGCCCGGACAGATTGTGCAGCCGGGCAAGGCCTTGCTGAGCCTGGCCCTGGCGGGCCCGACCCAGCTGGCAGCCCAGGTGGACGAGCGCTTCCTGGAGCAGCTTTCGCTTGGCCAGAAGGCCATGGTCGTGGCGGATGCGTTTGCCACGCAGCGATTTGCCGCGCGCCTGTTGTCATTGGCACCCGCTGTCGATGCGCAGCGTGGGGCGGTGGAGGTCAAGTTTGCGTTGGACCAGCAGCCGCCGGCCTTTCTGCGGGAGGACATGACCTTGTCGGTGGAGGTTGAAACCGGACGGCGCGACAGTGCCCTCGTCGTGCCGCTGGCCGCATTGCGTGAATCCGTGGGCGCGGGTTCGGCGGCCGTTCTGGTGGTGCAGGGCGGCCGTTCGGAAGAGCGCATGGTGCGTCTCGGACTGCGCACGCTCGATGCTGCGGAAGTGCTGCAGGGTTTGGCCTCAGGCGACGCGGTGTTGCTCGGAGGCGGCGTGCGCCCCGGTCAGCGCGTGCGGGTTCGCATGGTCGCATGGCAACCCGGCGCGTCTGTTGCGGCAAGCACACGAGAAGACCCGGGTTCGATGCTCGGCAACTCGGTCGGACGCTGAAAACGTCCATGCTGTCCCGGCTCGGCTTCGAACTGCAGGTCGCGCTGCGATTTCTGCGCGAGGGGCGCATGCAAACCCTGCTGATCATCGTCGGCGTCGCCGCCGGCGTCGCCGTGATCGCCTACATCTCGGCCCTGATCAGCGGCTTGCAGGGCAATACCCTGACCAAGACGCTCGGCGCGCAGGCGCATGTCACCCTGCGGTCGCTGGACGACGTCGTCACGCCTGCCATGGCGCCGGCATCTGGCGCCATGGCCATGACCGAGACACAGCCGCGAGTGCAGCGTCCGCGCTCCGTGGCGAACTGGCAGGCGCTGGTGCCGTTGCTGGAGCGCCGACCGGAGATCGCCGGGGTCTCGCCGCTGGTCGCGGGCAGCGGACTGGCGTTGCGGGGTGAAGCAACGCAGGCGATCTCGCTGATCGGCGTGGAGTTGGACCGCTACGACAAGGTGGTGGGCTTGCGCAGCAAGGTGGTCAGCGGCACGGCCCGGCTGGCGCCGGGCGAGGCGATCGTCGGGCGCGAGCTGGCTGCGGACCTGGGCGTGCGCGCAGGCGATCGGCTGACGGTGCAGACCGGCAGCCGCAGCGAGTCGGTGCGGGTGACGGCCCTGGTCGATCTCGGCGTCAAGGAACTCAATCGCCGCACGGTGATCGTCCCGCTGCGCGCGGCACAAAACCTGCTGGCCTTGCCGGGGGGAGCGACCGGACTGGACTTGACCGTGCGCGATGTCTGGTCGGCCCAGGAGTTGGCGCAGCAGCTGCGCCGCGAGTTCCCCTACAAGATCGAGAGCTGGCAGGAGACCAATGCACAACTGGTCTCGGCCCTCAACGCCCAGTCGGTCAGCACGGCTTTGATCCGTGGCGTGGTGCTGATCGTGGTGGTGCTTGGCATCGCCAGCGTGCTGGTCGTCTCGGTGGTGCAGAAACGCCGCGAAATCGGAATCCTGCGCGCGATGGGCGCCACCCGGGCGCAGATCCTGCGGTTGTTCCTGGTGCAGGGCGCGGTCGTCGGCGCGCTCGGCTCGGTGCTGGGAATCGCACTGGCGATGGTGATGATCTGGCTGTTCACCACATTTGTCCGCGGCTCGGACGGGTTGCCGTTGTTTGCGATATCGCTGGAGCTCGCAACCGCGCTGCAGGTCGCATTGATTGCGACCGTTTGCGGCGTGCTCGCCGCGATTGCGCCGGCGCGGCGCGCGGCCGGTATGGATCCGGCCCAGGCGATCCGGATCTAGGCTATGGACCCAACTTCAGACAGGGCGCCATCAGCAGGTGAACTGCTCGAAATGCGTGACGTCCGCAAGAGTTACAACGTGGGGCTGCCGAGTGAAGCGGAGGTGCTGCATGGCGTGTCACTGACGGTGGGCCGCGGCGAATTCCTGGCCCTGGTGGGACCCTCCGGCTCCGGCAAAAGCACGCTGCTCAACATTGTCGGGCTGCTCGAGCCCATGACCTCGGGCGACTATCTGCTGCAAGGCGAGGAGGTTGCGGGCCTGGACGACCTGGCGTTGACTCTGCGGCGGCGCAGCACCCTGGGTTTCGTCTTCCAGTTTCACCATCTCCTGCCCGCGTTCAGCGCACTGGAGAATGTCACCTTGCCGGCGTTGATGTCGCAGGGACACGTCAGCGCGCCAGACCGCCGCAAGGCCCAGGACTTGCTGGAGGCCGTGGGTCTGGCCAACGCCATGGACAAGCGTCCCTCGGAGTTGTCGGGTGGCATGCAGCAACGTGTGGCGATCGCGCGCGCACTGGTGCTCGATCCGCCATTGGTGCTGGCCGATGAGCCCACCGGCAATCTGGATACCGCGTCATCGGACGAGGTGTTCGTCCTGCTGCGGCGGATTCACGCCGAACGCGGCACGTCATTCATCGTCGTCACACACGATCCTCGATTGGCCGCGCGTTGCGACCGCCTGGTGGAGTTGATCGACGGCCGCGTTTCGCGCGACGAGCCAATTACCCCGCTGCCGGCAACCTGAGGGCAGGGTCGGCTTGTTCCGGGCCGACCCGAGCGGCGGCCCCCGCTGGCTGCGCATTGCAGGCAATCAGGATCTGCGCGACATAGTAAGTGGCCAGCACCCAGAACTGCGCCATGGGGAAGGCAAAGGCAAACTTGTTGGTGGCCAGCAGCGAGTCGCTCAGCATGAAGAACCCCGCCCCTGCCGCCACTGCGATCGATGCCTTGTCGCGCAGCACGATGGCACGGCCCACGGCTTGCGCCGCCATCAGGGCGATCACCATGACATAAGCCGCAACGGCGATTTTCAGCACCGGGTTGAGGCCGTCAAAGAGGAGCGCGTACATCGCGACGCCCAGACCCACTGTGATGACCAGCGCGCGCCGGCTCGGGAACCATCGAAGCCCTTGCTTGAACAGGGCAATGTAGAACAGGTGGGCAATCAGGAAGCAGACCAGCCCGGGGATGAAGAAGCCGGGGAACATGAGAAAGGAATCGCCCGCCAGTGAAAATGCCAGCGCACCCATCAGCAAGGCGTCGAACCGTCCCGGCGCGCGGCGCAGGTGCAGCGGATCCGCGACGTAGAAAATAGCCAACAACATCACCAGGGGCTTGAATACCAGGTGCCACTGCAGCAGGCCCGCGGCTCCAGTGGCCGTGGCCAGTGCCGCGGCCTCGACCAGCAGCGCTTCAAGGATGCTCAGGCGTCCCTGCAACACTCCGCCCACGGCCCAAAGTCCGGCGGCCAGGGCTGCCAGCCACACCGCGGACTGCGCAAGCGGCATGCTATCCGCGTGCCAGAGGAACACCGCCACTCCTTGCAGCAGCAGGCCGAACTGGATCGCCGCGAACCAGGCGGCGGCCCGCGCGATGGGAGGGTGGTAACGCTGCACCCCGGCGATATCGAAGGCGGGCCTGGGAAAGCGGGCCGCCACATCGGCCGGCCGCCACCCGGGCGGCTTGAGCCATACCCGCAGCTTGTCCAGCCAACTGCGCGTGTGCCAGGAATCCTTGAGCAGCGCCCAGTACACCTCGACGTTGGACCATAGCGGGTCCCAGCTGTTCAAGGCGCTGCGCGTGCCGTACGCGCACTTCTCGCCCTCTTCCTTGAAACTGCCGAACAGGCGATCCCAGACGATCAGGATGCCGCCATAGTTTCGATCCACGTAGCCATCATTCACGGCGTGGTGCACACGATGGTTGGAGGGCGAACAGAACCAGCGATCGAACCAACCCAGCTTGGGCACATGCTCGGTGTGCACCCAGAACTGGTACAGCAGGTCGACCAGCGCGACGACGCCGAATACCAGCGGAGGCACCCCGGCGAGCGCCATCGGCAGGTAGAACACCCAGCCGAGCAGCGCCCCCGAACTGGTTTGCCGCAGCGCCGTGGAAAGGTTGTAGTCCTGGCTCTGGTGATGCACCACATGCGCGGCCCAGAAGACCGCTGTCTCGTGGCCCGCCCTATGCAGCCAGTAGTAGCAGAAGTCGTAGAACACCAGGGCCAGCAGCCAGCCATACCAGGCAGTCCAGAACGCGTCGTTGTGAATCAAGGCCACGGCGCCATGGACGGCGGTGTAGATGCCCACGCGCAGCAGCCGGCTGAACACCTTGCTGATCTCGCTGAGCATGCCCAGACTGATGCTGTTGATGCTGTCGTTCAGCCGGTAGGTGTTGCGCTGGCGCGCCCGGCCCCAGGCGAACTCGATGGCGATCAGTGCTAGAAAGACCGGAGTGGCTAAGACGATGACCTGGCCGGGGCTCATGTCCGTTCAGAAGCTGGTGTTTTCGTCGGCGGCTTCATGGTCCAGGTGCTGTGTGTCGGACCAGCCTACTAGCGTGAAGCCCTCCTGAGTCCACAAGAGGCGATTGATCGCGCCGTTCGGCAGCTCCCAGGTCCGCGGCGAGTTGACCTCCTGCCCGGTGGCAACCCGGTACAGGGCATCGAGCACGCCACCGTGGGCCACCACCACAATCTGTTGGCCGGGATGTCGCGCCGCCAGTGAATGCATGGTGCGGGTGACGCGCTCCCGCAGTTCCAGCAGCGATTCGCCGCCTTCCGGAGGTTGCCATTCGGGAATCCGCTTGCGCCAGTTGTGGGCGTGCTCCGGCCAGGTTTCGTGGATCTCGTCGAAAGTCTTGCCCTCGAAGATTCCGAAGCTGCGCTCGCGCAGGCCCTCGTCGGGCACGACCGGGACGCCTGTAGCCTCCGCAATCGACTGCGCTGTCTGGTGAGCGCGTCCGAGATCGCTGGAATAGACCGCCGTGATCTGTTCGCCAGCCAACGCCTCGCCGACCCGGCGTGCCTGCCAGCGCCCGGTGTCATTGAGGCCCACGTCCATCTGCCCTTGAATCCGGGCAGCGGCGTTCCAGGACGTCTCGCCATGGCGCACGGCAATGATTCGGGTGGCTTCCATTGCATTTCATTCTAGGCCGCAAGCCGACCGCAGTCACCTGAATCGTAGCCAATCGTTCAGCCGCCGATCTGCACGTCCACCCGCCTCGGGCCGGGCGGCGGGGTGGGAAAGCCCTGAAGCGCGGCCTTGAACATCGCCGGAAAAACCGAAAGGTCATCCAGCCAGGGACCGTCGTTGTTGGCGTGGGTCTCGTAAACCACGCGGTTTCCCGGCAACTCGCGCACGATGACCGAGACGTCGCGCCGATACCAGTACGGCTCGTGCCAACCGAGCCCGCCGCGATATCCGAATCCGTGCCGCCACCGCCCGCCCCAGACGCCGAACCTCCAGGGATCCGACCAAGGCGAGAGCACCCGGTGGATGGCGCCGCTGACCTGCACCGTATAGCGTGGGTTGGCATCATCGCGCCGCAAGCCCGCCTCATGCAGCGCCGGGTCGGCCATCGCCTCCAGTTGAGCCTGCGCTGCTACCTGCTGCGACGGCAGACGGTCGAATCGGTAGGTGAGGGAGGCAGGCGTTGCCGTTACGCCGGAGAAAGAGGTCACGGTGTTGTCCAGCAGATAGCCGCCGGCGCAACCGGACAGAAACCAGGTGGAAAGGAGAATCAGGCCCAGCAGCCTGTGCACCGAGCGATTCATATGCAACTCCCGATGAGGCGCTCCAGCCTCACATTTTGATGACTTGCAGGCCCGGCAGGGAAGGGGCTTCCGCGGGAAATTCCGGCGGATCGAACGCCTTGTCGCCGTCTTCACTGGCCAGGCCCGTGGCGGTGAGACCTTTGAAATCGTACTGTGTTCCGTCTGCCAGATGGGAGGGAACGACATTTTGTAAAGCGGTGAACATGGTATCGACGCGGCCCGGATGCCTGCGGTCCCATTCCCGCAGCATCGCAGCCACCTGCTGGCGCTGCAGGTTCTCCTGGCTGCCGCACAACGTGCACGGAATGATGGGGAACCGGCGATGCTCGGCCCATCGCACCAGATCCTTCTCGGCCACATAGGCGAGGGGACGGATCACGATGTGCCGGCCGTCATCGCTCACCAGCTTGGGCGGCATGCCCTTCAGCTTGCCGCCGAAAAACATGTTGAGAAAGAAGGTCTGCAAGATGTCGTCGCGATGATGTCCCAGGGCGATCCTGGTCGCGCCCAGTTCATCGGCGACCCGGTACAGGATGCCGCGGCGCAGTCGCGAACACAGGCTGCACATCGTCTTGCCATCGGGGATCTTGTCCTTGACGACCGAATAGGTGTCCTGGGCCTCGATATGGAAGGGCACTCCGGTCTTCGCCAAGTACTCGGGCAGCACGTGTTCAGGAAAGCCGGGCTGCTTCTGGTCCAGGTTGACGGCGACCAGATCGAAATGCACCGGTGCGCGTTGCTGCAGCTTGACCAGGATGTCGAGCAGCCCGTAGCTGTCCTTGCCCCCGGACAGGCACACCATGACCTTGTCGCCTTCTTCGATCATGTTGTAGTCGGCGATCGCCTGGCCGACGAGGCGGCACAGGCGCTTTTCCAGTTTGTGGGTCTCGCGCTCGATCCGGCGCTCCCGGTCGAGCGGAACGACTTCGTTGTGGGTCCAGACTGCGCTCATGGCGTGGATTGTCTACCAGAGTCCCGTTTCCACCCGGATCGCCACTTCACAATCTTTGAAGATCTCCAGCTTGGCGATGCGCACCCGCACACCGAGTACGCCCGGCAACTGCATCAGACGATGCGCCAGCTTGCCTATCAGGCTCTCGAGCAGGTTCACGTGCTCGGCCGTGCACTCGTCGATGATGATCGTGCGCACCTTGCGGTAGTCCAGGACATGGCCGATGTCGTCGTCCCTGGGCAGCAGCGGCTGGGGCCCCAGGTTCAGTTCGGCATCCACCATGATCGGCTGCGGGGTGCGCTTCTCGTGTTCCAGGATGCCCAGGTTCGCGTCGAAGCGCAGCCCCGTGAGCGTCAGTGTCTGGCTGCCCGCCTTCGTCATCTGTGAGCCTTCACATCAGCGAAAAGTCGCGGTCGAACTTCATCAGGTGCTGGCCGCCGTCGACCAGCAGCGTGGTGCCGGTGATCGATGAGTTGTCCAGCGCGAATTTGACCGTTGCCACAACGTCCTGAACAGTGGACGAATGGCCCAGCGGCGAGAGCCGGTGCAATTGCTCGAATTTCTCGCTGGACAGAAGGTGGCTGGTCAGGGTCAGCCCCGGCGCGACGCCCACCACGCGCAAGTGCGGCGCCAGGGCAATGGCAAGCATCGTGCTGGCCGCATCCAGCGCGGCCTTGGACACGGTATAGCTGAGAAAGTCCGGGTTCTGGTTCCACAATTTCTGGTCCAGCAGGTTCACGACCACCCCGGCACCCGGCGGGCGTTCAGCCTGGGCGGTGCACACATGCTCGTGCAATGCCTGCGCCAGCACGATCGGCGCCCCGATGTTCGTTCTCGCATGCTCGACCAGGCTCTGATAGCCAAAGGTCTTGACAGTGTCGTGTTCGAAGCGCGAAGCGTTGTTGACCACGGCGTGAACCGAGCCGAAACGCTCGATCACCTGCGGCAACAGCGCTCGCGTCTCGGCTTCGTCGTCCAGGTCGGCCTGAAAGCTGTCGATCAGGGCGCCGGCTGTCGCCAGCTGCCGGCAATCCGACACGGTTTGCGCAGCCTCCCCGGCTGATCGGCGATAGTGCACCGCCACCTGCCAGCCACTGGCCGCAAGCGCCAGTGCGATCTCACGGCCCAGCCGTTTGGCGGAGCCGGTGACCAGCACGGTGCGCGGCGGGGGGCGAGAATTCATTCGGGGACAATCCAGCGGTGACCACAGAAGCAAAGAGTTTAACGAGAGCGCTGCAGGTGCTGGCGCACGAGTCGATCCACCGCGCCGGGGGCTGGTTGCCGTTCGACCGGTACATGGCGCTGGCGCTTTACGCTCCGGGCCTGGGCTACTACGCCAATCAGTCGCGCAAATTCGGCCAACTGCCGTCGTCGGGAAGTGACTTCGTCACGGCGCCGGAGATGACCCCCCTGTTCGGGCAGGCGCTGGCGGTGCAAGTGGCCGATGCCCTCCAGGCCACCGGGACGCACGAAGTCTGGGAATTCGGCGCCGGATCGGGCGCGCTCGCGCTGCAGTTGTTGCGCGCCTTGGGCGATCGGATTGGGCGCTACACCATCGTGGACGTGTCGGGCAGCTTGCGATCGCGGCAGCAGCAAGCGCTCGCAGCGCTGGCACACAAGGTGGTGTGGGTCGACGAACTGCCGGAAGTCATGCGCGGAGTGGTGGTCGGCAACGAAGTGCTGGACGCGATGCCGGTCAAGCTGCTGGCGCGCGTGGACGGTCAGTGGCATGAACGAGGTGTGGCGCTCGCACCGGACGGCACCTTCGCGTGGGCGGACCGGCCGACTGAACTGCGCCCGCCGGTCGACATTTCAGGACCGCACGATTACCTCACGGAGATCCACCCGCAGGCCGAAGCGTTTATCCGCACGCTGGCCGATCGCCTGGCGCAGGGCGCGGCTTTCTTCATCGACTACGGGTTTGGCGAGGGCGAGTACTACCTGGCGCAGCGCCACATGGGCACGGTGATGTGCCACCGCGGCCACATGGCCGATACCGATCCGCTGATCGACGCCGGACTGAAGGACATCACGGCCCATGTGAACTTCAGCGGCCTGGCCCTGGCCGCGCAGGAGGCTGGATTGCCAACCCTCGGTTACACGACGCAGGCGCGTTTTCTGATGAACTGCGGATTGGTCCCGCTGCTGGCGCAGGCGCCGCTCGCGGATCGGGTGGCGGGGCAGCGGCTGATTGCCGAACACGAAATGGGCGAACTGTTCAAGGTCATCGGTTTTCAGCGGGGCGAGTTCTGGGACGCGGTGGGATTCCGTGAAGGCGACCGGACCCACAGGCTGTGACGCAGCCTACACTCGCATCATGATTCGCTGGATCATTGTCATCTTCCTGGCCCTGATGCTGATCAGCTGGTTCTCGCCGCTGCTGCAGCGCATGGGGTTTGGCAAGCTGCCCGGTGATCTGCGGTTCAAGCTGTTCGGGCGCGAGTGGTTTGTTCCCCTCACCACCACCATCGTCCTGAGCCTGCTGGCCGGCGGCATTTCCAGGTTGCTCTGACGCCGTGCGAGCCTGCATCGACATCGGTGGAACCAAGGTGGCGGTCAGCCTCAATGGAGGGATCGACCTGCAGCTGGTGGCGCGGCGCAGCGAGCCCACGGCCAAGACGGGCAGCAACGATGCGCTGGCCTTGCAGGTCGTTCGAATGCTCGACCAGGCGTGCGCCGAAGCCGGCATCGCCCCGCAGTCGGTCGACTGCGCGGGTGTTTCGTCCTGCGGCCCTTTCCTGCTGCGCGACGGGATGGTGGAGATTGCCGCGCCCAACATTTGCGGCGGCCTCGCCGGACCGGGTCGCGGCCTGCCGAATGACTGGGAGACGGCCTTGCTCGAAGCGCCGCTGCGCCAACGCTTCGCCCGGGTGAGGGTGGAGAACGACTGCATTGCGGCCCTGGAAGCCGAGCGTCGCTGGGGCGCGCTGCAGGGCGTCGAGCACTGCGCCTACGTCACCTGGAGCACCGGCATCGGCGTGGGTCTGTGCGTGGACGGGCACATCCTGCGCGGCAAGAATGGCAACGCCGGCCATGCAGGCCATATGTTCGTCAGCGACAACGATGACGCGTTGTGTGGCTGTGGCAACCTGGGCGACGTCGAGGCGCTGGTCGCCGGCAATGCGATCACGCGGCGCTTCGGCGCCGACGCCGCTACCCTGCTGCAGCGAGCCAGGGACGGCGACAGCGCCGCGCATGCGATGGTGGATGAACTGTGCCGGGTGCTGGGACGCATGTTGTACAACCTGGTCGCAACGCTGGATCTGCAGCGCATCAGCCTGGGCGGCAGCGTGTTCTGGCACCACCGCGACTATTTGCTGCCGCGGTTGCAGGCGCAAGTAGCGGGCAAGCTGCCCGCGCTGACGCAAGGATGCGAACTGGTGGAAGCCGGCCTGCGCGACCGGGTGGGAGACTACGCCGCCCTCGCCCTGCTGGTCTGAGGGCTCAGCCGCTGATGGTCCACTGGTGCGCGCACTTGTTGCAGCAGACGCGCGTTTCTTCCGAGTTCCCGTTATCGCTCACCACGCGGAAGCGGCCGTAGGTGCCGCAGTCGCCGCAAATGGCCTGGGTGGCCAATGCCTCGGCTCGAAGCGACAGGAACAGGTAACGCCTGAGCGACCAGAGGGCGATGGCGGCGCTGAGTACCACGAACAGCAGGTCGATCGATTTCTCCACTGCGCTGGCGCCGTGGAATGCCTCGAAGCTCGCCAGCATGGCCACCACGCTGAGGATCGTCAAGAGCAAGTGTCCATGGCTGGAGAGCAGTTCGCGCTCGTACCACTTGCGAAAGCCGACGCGCCGGATGCGGTCCGCGAATCCACGGCTCGGCAGGTCGGGGGGCACCATCTGCATAGCCGAATCATCGCAAAAACCCAGCATTCGTGCCAGCCGCCGTAACAAGCTGTTCGCTTCAAGGATCGGTGTCAGTACAGCTCTGCCACTGCCTGGACCCGAGCCGAGTGAATCATCTCCCCAATCCGGGGGCCATCGACCTGCTGCTGCTGCGCCTGCGCGGCGATTTCATGCGCCGGCACGCCTTGCGCCGCCGCCAGGGCCGCAAGCAGGCGCTCACGCTGAGGATATGGGTTTTCTTCCAGCCCAAGCCG
>JBKJHN010000043.1:0-7210 GCA_046599015.1 Ramlibacter sp. | reverse complement strand
ACGGGCAGTCCGCAAACTGAATCGGTGCGCCCCTGGATCAGATCGGTCACGAACATGTCGGGTACGAAGTAGACCGATGCCGTGGTGTCCTTCAGCGCATCCAGCAATTCCTTGATGCGGGGCTGCGAAGCCATGGGCAGCGACAGGTAGATGAGCTGAACGCGATTCGCCTTGACGAAGCTGGCAATCTCGCTCAGGCTGCCGAGCAGCCGGTGCCGGTCGCGCCCATACTGCCGGTCCGGTGTGCGGTCATCAAAAAATCCGACCAGCTCGATTCCCGAGTAGCAATCTGCGGCCAGGCGATCCGCCAGCGAACATCCCTGTTCGTTCATCCCGACCACCACCGCGCGCAGCGCAGGGCCTTGCAATCGCACAAGATGCGGCGCGGCGGCCCGCAACGCCCAATGCGCCACGAACTGGGAGGCCGGCGCGAACCAAAGCCAGTTCAGCACGACCGATGCCGAGAAATCGTAGATATGGCCTGTGGCAAAACCCATGGCCAGCAAGAGCCCCGCGGTCCAGCCCCAGGCCAGCAGGATGCTGAAGAACACCCGATCGGGCGGCGAGCGCAACAACGAGCGCCCTGGAAATGCCAGCGCAAACGTGACCACCGAAGCGATCAGCCACGATGGCGTCAGCACGCCCTCGATCAGCCACACCAGCAGCCACAGCGACAACACCGTGACCAGCGGCTCGACGATGGATTCCAGGGCCAGCAGCAGCCGGCTCTGGGCGAGCGCCGTCACGGCGCTCGCGGATGGCGGCGCCGGCGGCGTTGGGACCCGTAACAGCGGTTCGGCTTCAGGCATGTACACCAACCCGTGTGAGCTCGGCCACCGCTTGTGCCCGGTTCGTGACGTCGAGCTTGCCGAAGATGCTTTTCATGTGGTTCTTGACGGTGAATTCACTGATGCAAAGAATGCATCCGATCTCTGGATTGGTCTTGCCCATGGCCACCCACTTCATGATCTGACGCTCGCGCTCGCTCAGCGTGCGCGGGGGCAACCAGTCGCCGGCGACCTCCTGGACCGCCCCCGCGCGCAACGGCGCCGTGGGCATACGCCGCAATGCGCTGTCGATGAATGGCAGCAGCAGTTTCAACGCCGCAGCGTCGCCCGTGGCTCGGCTGGGCTGCGAGCTGAGTGCCGCAAAGATTCGTTCCTCCCCATGCCTGCCACAGCCCATTCCATGGACCAGCGCCGTGCGCATCTCCGCGATGGTTTCGAGCGAGGCGCAGCCCTTCGCTCCACCGGGCAGCAGCTGCAGAGATGAGGAAATGTCGATCTGGCAGGGCAGCTGTTGTGCCGCCACCCAACAATCGCGCAGATAGCTGATCAACGGCGCAATGGTCGCGGCGGTCCAATGATGGGTTCTCATGCCGGGCAAGCTCGAGACGATGTCGTAACGCAGGTCGCCGGAGCGAAAGTCGCCCCACCCGACCAGCATGACCTGGTGGGCCACCCAGTGCTGCACATCGCCCTGCAGCCAACGCCACAGGTCGGCATGCGTTGACAGGCTCGCCCCTTGCCCCGCGATCTTCAGGAAATGCGCCGGATCTATGACCGGCATCGTTGACAAGGCGGGACTCATGCTGAGGAATTGGAGGGGAGGTTTAGCGTGCAAAAGTTGATGTTCTCTGCGGCCTTCAATGTAAGAACACAGCGCTTTTTGTGCATGTGGGAAACACAGCGATTTGCGTGTAGGACGAGCGCGACAAGACATCACTCACCCGCCGAAGCTGAAGCTGCTGCGCGACCGTCCAAGCCGGTGCCCTCTTACACAAGGCAAGCTTTATGCCCAACGGAAGCCGCCGTCGAGATGGTCGTCGCCATGCAGGCTCGCGACGAGCGGCCCATGACCAGGGCGCATCGCGAGCCCGGCAACAAAGCCTCAGCGCGTGTTCAAGCGATGAGACTGGGCTGGCTCAGGGAAGTTTTGCAGCGGCTGGTAATATTTACCAGCGCTGCGACGTGTCAGATGTTGATGCCGGCGGTGGAGGCCAGATAGCGCTCGAGCACTGCGAGCTCCTGGACGGTTGGCGCGCCTTTTCCTGTCACGACAGAATAGATGTTGCCGCCGAAGCCGCCACGGGGGTAGTACCCGAGGAAGCCCCAGCCGATCAGCATCTGCGTCAGCACGCTCGGCGCGAGTGTGGCGGCGGCGCTGCCGACCACTGCCGAATTGACGCGCAGCCGTTGCGCACCCGGCACGCTGGTCATGGCGATCACCGCCGGCACGCCGTTAACCAACTTGTTCGGGCTGGTCAACTGTACCGTCTGGCCGTTGGCATCGATCCAGGTGGCCTGCGGCTGGCTCGCCGCGAAGTTCAGCTGGGCGGCATACCGGTCCTCGCTCTTGGAGGCCTCGAACACGGCTCCGCCATTCCAGGAGCCCGGCACACTCACGGCGGCTATTGCGAAATGCGCATCCTGCAAGTCGTACGCGATCCGATTTCGCGGGTTCGGCTGGATGCCGGGCTGCGGCGCGGCTTTCTTGCACCAGAAGCCCCAGCTGTTCCAGAAGGTGTGATCCGTGTTCTTCTTGCCGTTGGTGACTCGCATCATTGGCGGCAGCGTACCGCCCATCTCGGCGCTGTCATGGATCCAATTGATCATTTCCATGGCGTTACCGGGACTGGAGCCGTAGCCCGAGTCGGAGATCGCGCGCACGGCCTGTCCCTCCAATGCGGGGGCACCCTGCATGTAGTCCGTGTAGCCGTCGGCCATTTCCCATTTCGATGCGTTGTAGCGGGCCAGAATCGCCATCGCCGCATCGGGCAGGCTGGTCGCCGAATACGCGACGGGGTCGGTCAGCGAATACACCCTTCGCGCCGGGGGAACCTGGCCGCCGAGCTGGCCGTCACTGCTGTAGCTGAGCGTCGCGACCCGGTTGCTCGCCGACGTATAGGTATAGGTGTCCTGGCCATTGGCACCGGCGGGGATCGTCAGCACCGACTTGCTCAGCGTGCCCCCGTTATTGGATGTGACCGTGACGTTGACGGGGCTGACGAGATGGCCACGGGCGTATACGGTGATGGTCACCGATGTGCCGGATGGCGCGTAGCCCGGACCGTCGTCGAACAGCGCCGCGCGCGCGATTCCGGCCGCCGCCTTCATCGGTCCTGCCACCTTGGGTTCAAGTGTCTTGTTCTGGTGAAAACCAGGAACGTGATTGATCGGAAAGGAATGGATGGGCCAGTGATTGCCACCCATCCAGCTGTAGACCTCCACGCCCTGTTGCCGCGCCAATCCCATGGTAGCCGCAAAGCTCTGCTCCCAGCGCGCGTCGTCCAGCGGCATCCCGATTTCGGTCAGGGCCAGCTTGACGCCGTTCTGCGCGGCCCAGTCGGTGGCGATCTTCAGGCGGTTGTAGCCGGTGTTGGTGGTGATTGAGAAGTTGCCCTCGCCGGCGCTGAAGTTCTTGGCGACTTCGGTGTCCCAGTCGAAAGCGTGCCCGTTGCTGTACGCGTCGAGGTAAGCGTGCACCTCGTAGATCAGGTTGGCGCCCTGCAGCGGAAAACCGGGGTTGATCGTGCCGATGGACATCGCGGAATTCCAGCCGTTGCCGGAGACGTAGATCGGATGGGTCGGGTCGACGGCCCGAATGGCGTTGATGGCAGCCTGCGCGAAGGTCGGCCAGATCGTGAAGTCCTCGTTCCAGGCGGGCATCGTGCCGCCGGCGGCGGGCATATCGTGCGGCTCATTCATGAGGCCGTAGCCGCCGAAGCCGGGATGGCTCTTCCACTTACTGGCCGCGCGAGCCCAGAAATCGGTGAAGTTGCTGACTTTCAGCGTCGAGCCCGTCGCGAGCGAGAACAGCCGCTCGTGCACCTGGTTGTAGTCGGTTGTGAAAGGTCTGATCAGCGGATCGTCTGACTTGCTGAAACCGATAACGGAGCCGTCCGCCTGGAACTTGAAGTCCTGGTAACGGCAATAGTTGTGCAGATCGACGATGCACTTGGTCCCCACTGCGGCGTGAGCATCGAGTACACCCGTGATGTACGCCTCGTAACCCGAGTGAAAGACGCCCGGTGCGCCCACGGCGGATTGCACGGTGGCATTGGCAAACGTGTCATGCAGCATTGGCTGCAGCAACTCCCATTGAATCGGCAGGCGATTCTTGCGAGAACCGTTCGCGGCGAGATAGGCAACGTCGGACACCCGAGGTACGGTGAAGTGGAGGTTGGGCTTGGTGCTTTGGCCGTAACGCAACCCGGGCCTGCTCCACTCCATGCCGGACAGGTTGGTTCCCATCATGAAGCCCGAAAGCACGGGAGCCGGGGCCGGCGCCGGTGTCGGCACGGGCGTGGGTGCCGGCGTTGGTGAGGGCGTAGGCGCCGGTGTAGGTGCCGGGGTGGGCGACGGCGTCGGTGCGGGTGTGGCCTTTGGAAACCTCCGGTTCGCGTAGGCCGCTCCGGTTGCAACAACCACCGTGGCACCCGCGGCCTTGGAGAAATCACGTCTCTTCATGTACTGCTTCACCTGTAACAGGGCGCCAGACTACTGTGGCGCTGGAAAGCTCATCCCACGCATATTGGATGAGTTCATCGGCTGAACCAGCACCCATGTGCAGGCTCAGCCGTGACACCGATGGTAGTAGGACGAGGACTACGTGAACAGTAGGTTGCGACGGACAGAACGCAGAAGTTCGAATTAGTTTTTACAACTGCTGAGCCACTCCTGGTCCGTCCACTGGCCTGACGCGAGCTGAGCAATACGGCCAGTGCTCCAGCTGAGCAGTCGCTTGACTGAGCGATGGACGTAGGGTGTGGGCCACCCGAACGGGGGCCCACAGCGGCCGTATAAAAGTTACTCTCGGCAATTAAAACGATATCGTTATTTACGCTCGATGCGTGAATTTCTCACGATGACCGCAAGCCGGGGCACCAGGGCCGATGTAGGACTTGACCGCGAAACCCTGATTGAGGCGCCAACCGCTGGGCCGGGCCGACAAAATACGGGCGAGAACCAAGCCCAATTGCGGCAATCCATTTAAGACCATGAACTTGCTTGAACTCGGCTCGAAAGCCACTATGGCGTTGCTACTGGCCGTCAGCCTCGTGGGCGCAAATGCCCAAACCCCCGCCCCCGCCCGGCCAGTGAACCAAACGGCGCAGGCGTGCCACGCCGTCACAGCCAAGACATGCAGCATCGCCCATGCCTTGGGACGCGGTATCAACATGGGCAACATGCTGGACGCGCCGCGCGAGGGCGACTGGGGCGTGCGCTTCGAACCCGCTTATGTGGACAAGGTGGCGGGCGTGTTCACCACCGTGCGGCTCCCAGTGCGCTGGAGCAACAAGGCGGCTGTAACAGCGGATGCGCTGCTCGATGAAACTTTCGCCGCGCGCGTGGACACCGCGGTCGACGCCCTGCTGGCCAAAGGTTTTTACGTGATCCTCGACATGCATCACTACAGCCAGATCAACGGCGCCGGCTTGCATCCGAGCGAGCCGGAAGTCGACCCGGCTGTGGTCGACATTCGCCTGGTGAACATGTGGCGCCAGATCGCGATGCGCTACAAGGACCGGTCACCCAAGCTGATCTTCGAATTGTTGAACGAGCCGCATGGAAGACTCGACGGCGAACCCTGGAACGCCCTGGTGCCGCAGGTGCTGGCCGCCGTGCGCGCCAGCAACCCGGATCGCACAGTGGTGATCGGGCCGGGCGGCTGGAACAACGTGGCCGAACTTCCCAAGCTGCGCCTTCCGCCTGATCGCAACCTGATCGTTGCGATTCACAACTATGACCCGTTCCCTTTCACTCACCAAGGCGTGCAGCATCTGGCCAAGCCCTTTCCAACCGGAACTCCGTGCTGTGATGCGGGGCAACGCAAGTCGGTGACGGATGCTCTGGATGCCGCGCGCAAATGGAACCAGGAGCACGGATACCCGTTGCACCTCGGCGAATTTGGCGCTTACGAAGCCGCTGACATGAAATCGCGTGAAACCTATACCCGCATGGTCCGCCAGGAAGCCGAGCGGCGGGGCATCGGCTGGGCCTACTGGGAGTTCGCTTCGAGCTTTGGCGTGTACTCGCCCAAAACAGGCAGTTGGGTAGAACCGATCAGGCGTGCCTTGCTCGACCAGTGATGCGCAAGCCCGCCTGCGAATGAATGGTGACAGGGCAACATGCTCAAGAACCTGGCCCAAAAAGGATTGCAAGCCGCCGACGATTTTTTCGCGGCTGGCGCGGGTGGCTCGCCGCAGTCCGGCACGCTGATGGCCGTGCTCTTTCATTCGCTCTGCGCCGACGCGGGTTTCGCCCCAGCAGGTGGACGGCGGCCTGAAGCCGGATGGCAGGTACGCCATGATCACATTCGACGATGGGTACTTCAACAATCGGCTTGCACTCGACGTGCTCCGGGCGTTCCATGTGCCCGCCACGTTCTTCATCTCCACGGACCCGGTACTGCAGGGCAAGGCGTTCTGGTGGGAGGCGCTCGGCCGCAAGCTCACCGAAGCCGGTGTCGACGGTCCCGCTCGAGCGACCGAGTTCCGGCGGCTCAAGAGCTGGACCAGCGACAGAGTGGACAGCTACTTGAAGAAGCAGTTCGGCGACTCCGTCTTGAGCCCGCGCGGCGACTTCGACCGGCCGTTCACCGTTGACGAGCTGCGCGATTTTGCCCGCAGCGAGTGGGTGCATCTTGGCAATCACACCTGTGTCCACGCCATCCTCACCCACCTCTCGCCCAGCGAAATTGAGCGCGAGGTGCGGGGCTGCCAGGACGCGCTGTCGCAAATTGCCGGCCAGGCCCCCATCGCCATCGCCTACCCCAACGGCAACCATTCTCCCGCGGCGGTCGCAGTTTCACTTGCAGCTGGATTGCGCGTCGGCATGACGGTGCGGCCGCACCGCAACCCTTTGCCCCTCGAAGGAGAGGAAAGCCGCATGACCCTGGGTCGATTCTGGTTCCGGGGCGGTGAGGACGCGCGCGCGCAATGCCGCAAGTTCTCGGCCCGCTTCGTTCCCAGCAACACGCTCAAGACGCTGATCAACTCAGGGTACGACTCTCATCCCTGATGGCTTTGTGGTTGGCGTTCGCGTGGATTCATGCCGTGCCGCGGCAGCGGTTTGCAGTCTCCTACAATGCGCGGATACCTAGACTGATAAAAAGGAACTCCAATGCGCAGCGAAGTGACGGTCACCTTTCCAGGCACAGCCCCGGTACGCATCGAACTTGAAAAGCTGCCGGCGATGCCGCGCGACGA
>JBKJHN010000145.1:0-9947 GCA_046599015.1 Ramlibacter sp. | reverse complement strand
TCCAGCTGCAAGAAGCCGCGGCGCGACTGAAGGCCCTGTTGCAATGAGCAACGGCCAGGCCTTCTCCTGGCCGGTCCGCGTCTATTGGGAGGATACCGACGCCGGCGGCGTGGTGTTCTACGCCAATTACCTCAAATTTTTCGAGCGTGCGCGCACCGAGTGGCTGCGATCGCTCGGCATAGAGCAAGGGGCGCTGCGGCTGGCCACTGGCGGTATCTTCGTGGTAAGCGATACTGCGGTGCGCTACCATCGGCCGGCGCGACTGGACGATGAACTTCTTGTTACGGCCCGCGTCGAAGAATCGGGACGGGCGTCTTTGATAATTGCCCAGCAGGCGTTTCTGCGCGAAGGCGCAACGCTGCTGTGCGATGGAACAATTCGCATCGGTTGGGTCCAAGCGCAGACGCTCAAGCCCGCGAGAATACCCGCCGTCATCCTGGAAGCACTCACAACATGAATCAAGACCTGTCGATCCTGCAACTGGTGATCAATGCCAGCTGGGTGGTTCAGTTCGTCATGCTGCTGCTGGTGGTGGTCTCGATCTCCAGCTGGGCCGCGATCTTCCGCAAGCTGTTCGCCCTGAACCGGGTGAATTCGCTCAACGACGACTTCGAGAAGGATTTCTGGTCCGGCACCAGCCTGAACGACCTGTTCGCCGCGGCCGCGCAGAACGCCAAACTGGCCGGGCCGATGGAACGCATCTTCGCCAGCGGCATGCGGGAGTTCAACAAGCTGCGGGAGCGCCGTATCGCCGATCCCGGCACGCTGCTCGACGGCGCCCGCCGCGCCATGCGCGCCAGTTACCAGCGCGAACTCGATGCGGTGGAGACCAACCTGTCGTTCCTGGCGTCGGTCGGTTCGGTATCGCCCTATGTGGGCCTGTTTGGCACGGTGTGGGGGATCATGCATGCGTTCATTGGCTTGGCCAGCCTGCAAACCGTGACGCTCGCCACCGTTGCGCCGGGCATCGCCGAGGCGCTGGTTGCCACCGCAATCGGCCTGTTCGCTGCGATCCCGGCCGTAGTGGCCTACAACCGTTTCGCCCACGACATCGACCGTGTGGCCATCAAGATGGAGACCTTCATCGAGGAGTTCTCCAACATCCTGCAGCGCAACCTGGGCGCTCATTCGGCATCCGGACACTAGAATGCCGTCCACAGTCTCCCGCGGCCGCCGGGGCCGGCGCACCATCAACGAGATCAACATGGTGCCGTTCATCGATGTCATGCTGGTGCTGCTGATCATCTTCATGGTGACGGCGCCGTTGATCGCGCCCAGCATGATCAACTTGCCCAGCGTCGGCAAGGCGGACAAACAGCCCGATCAACTCATGCAAGTCGTGATCAACAAGGACGAAGGCCTCGACCTGAAGATCGCCGACAAGACCACGCGGTTGCCGCTCGACGCCGTGGTGGCCGCGGTGGTCAAGGCGCAGGCCGGCCGCCCCGCCGGAACCAGTGCGGTGGTGATCAGCGCGGACCGCGACGTGCGCTATGAAAACGTCGTGAAGCTCATGGACAGCCTTCAGCGCGCTGGCGTGCAACGGGTTGGCCTGTCCGTGCAGTTGGCGAAGTAAAGGGGCCATGCACTCAAGCGCTGATCGCCTCGAGTTCGCGCCGCCGCCGCAGCCTGAAACGCTGCGGGCCCTGGTGCTGGCCATCATCGCGCACATGTTGCTGCTGCTTGCGCTTACCTGGGGCGTGCAGTGGAAGCGCGAGGCGGACAATATTGCGGTCGAAGCCGAACTGTGGTCCAGCGTCCCGCAACAGGCCGCGCCGCGGGTAGTGCAGGCACCGCCGTTGCCGGCGCCGGTTCCGGTCCCAGCGCCGCCGCCTCCGCCCGCCCCGAAGGTGGTCGCGCCTCCCCCTCCGCCGGCGCCCGCCCCGCAACCCGACATAGCGCTGGAACGCGAGAAGAAGAAGCAGGAGCTTGCAGTGCAGCGCAGGGCGGAAGAGCTCGATGCCAAAAGGAAACTCGAGGCGCGGCAAAAGCGCGAAGAGTTAGAGCGCGAAAAGAAAATTGAAGCACAAAAGAAGCAGGAAGAAGTCAAGCGGCAGCAAGTGGCGGAGAAGAAGGCCGCGGACGAAAAGAAAAAGAAGGCCGAAGAACTCGCCCAAGCCAAGGCCAGGCAGGAGGAGGCGAAGCTCGCCATCCTACGCAAGGAGAACATGGACCGGATGATGAAAGGCGCGGCCGGAACCGGTGCGCCCTCTTCCACCGCAACCGCGGAGCGCGCTTCAGGACCGTCGGAGAGCTACGCCGGCCGCGTCCAGGCCCGCGTGCGGCCGCACATCGTGTTCACCGATGACGTCTCGGGTAATCCCAAGGCGGAGGTTGAAGTGAAGATGGCGCCGGACGGCACAATCACCAGCGCGAAAATCGTCAAGTCGAGCGGCGTTCGATCCTGGGATCAGGCGGTGCTGCGAGCGCTCGACAAAACGGAAGTCCTGCCACGCGATGTGGACGGACGAGTCCACACACCGCTGATCATCGAATTCAAGCCTAAAGGGTAACCTACTCGTACACGATCTGCGCCTGCCCCTGATCGGCCTGGGCCATCCAGCTTGCGAGGGCGGCGTCACTGGGGAAGAAGCGGGCCTCTTCACCTAACTGCAGTTCGGCCACCGCTTCATCGCGCCGCACTGCGAGCCGCACATTCAGGCCGCGCACCAGTTCGCCCTGCTCGGACAATTCCCGCTTGGGCGGAAACTCGCGCACCAGCCTTCGAATGTCGGGGGCCCTTCCATTGACGGCCACGCGCAGGAACTTGCCGAAACGACAGCGCGCGGTGGCCAGGTCCCAGACCTGGTTGACGTTCAGGCGGAAGCCGCCGGAAAAGCGGTCGGGCTGCAGCTTGGCCATGACGATGACCAGTTCATCGTCCTTGAGCAAATGGCGATTCGCGTTGATCACGCCTTCGTCGGCCGTGGCATCGATCGTGGCCGACTTGTCGTCCAGTTTGAACAAGGCCAGCTTGCCACGCTGTCCATTGATCACCCGGAAGTCGCTCAAGATGCCGGCCAGCAACTGCGGTTCGCGCGTGTCGATGAGGTCGTCGATCCGCCGTTTGACGAAACGCCGGACCTCCAGTGTCACCTCATCGAACAGATGTCCGGAAAGGTAAAACCCGACCGCGGTTTTTTCCAGCGTCAGCCGCTCCTTCACACCCCAAGGCGTGGCTTCGACCAACGGCGGCTCTTGCGTGCTGGCCGCATGCGAGTCAGCCATGTCGAACAGGCCGCCCTGATTGGCGTTGGCTTCCGTCGCATTGGCGAAGTCGAAGGCGCGATCGACCGAGGCGCTCAGGGATGCCCGATTGAGCTGCAATGAATCGAAGCCGCCCGCCTTGATCAACGCTTCCACCGTCCGCTTGTTGATGCGGGTGCGGTCCACCCGAACACAAAAATCGTAGAGGCTCTTGAATAGCCCGCCCTCTTCTCTGGCCTTGACGATCGCGTCGATCGCCTGCTGGCCGGTCCCCTTGACGGCCCCGAGGCCATAGCGGATCACCTTGTCGGAGATCGGCTCGAAGCGGTAGCCGCCACGGTTCACGTCTGGCGGCTCGAATGCCAGACCGAAATTCTTTTGCGCGTCCTCGAACAACACCTTCAGCTTGTCGGTGTCGTCCATTTCCACTGTCATGTTGGCACAGAAGAACTCCGCCGTGTAGTGCACCTTCAGCCAGCCGGTCTGGTAGGCCAGCAGCGAATAAGCCGCCGCGTGCGACTTGTTGAAGCCGTAGCCCGCGAACTTCTCCATCAAGTCGAAGATCTCGTCGGCCTTGTCTTCAGTGATGCCGTTCTTCGCCGCGCCATCGCGGAAGATCTGCCGGTGCTCGGCCATCTCCTCGGCCTTCTTCTTGCCCATCGCGCGGCGCAGCAGGTCGGCGCCGCCGAGCGAGTAACCGCCCAGGATCTGCGCTGTCTGCATCACCTGTTCCTGGTACACCATGATGCCGTAGGTCTCGGACAGCATCTCGGCCACCAACGGGTGCGGATAGGTCACCGGCTCCTTGCCGTTCTTGCGGTTCACGAAGTCGGGGATCAGGTCCATGGGACCGGGCCGGTACAACGCGTTCAGCGCGATCAGGTCTTCCAGCCGCGTCGGCTTGGCGTCGCGCAGCATGCCTTGCATGCCGCGGCTTTCAAACTGAAACACCGCCTCGGTCTTGCCGTCGGTGAACAGCTTGTAGGTATGCGGATCGTCGAGCGCGATGTTCTCGAAAGCAAAATTCTCCCGACCTGGGTGGCGCGCGCGAATGAAATCCTTGGCAATCTCCAGGATCGTGAGCGTGGCCAACCCCAGGAAGTCGAACTTCACCAGGCCGGCGGCCTCCACGTCGTCCTTGTCGTACTGGCTCACCGCCGAGTCGCTGCCCGGCTGTTGATACAGCGGCGTGAAGTCGGTCAATTTGCCCGGCGCGATCAGCACGCCGCCCGCATGCATGCCGACGTTGCGGGTGAGACCCTCCAGCTTTTGCGCCAGGCCCAGCAGGGTCTTGACCTCGTCTTCTTTTGCCAGGCGCTCGGCCAGGATCGGTTCGGCCTTGATCGCACCGTCGATGGTGATGTGCGTGCCGGGCTTGTTGGGGATCAGCTTGCTGATGCCGTCGCAGAAGGTGTAGCTCATGTCCAGCACGCGGCCGACGTCGCGGATCGCGGCCCGCGCCGCCATGGTGCCGAAGGTGGCGATCTGGCTGACGGCTTCCTTGCCGTACTTGTCCTTGACGTAGTCGATCACGCGATCGCGATTGGACTGGCAGAAGTCAATGTCGAAGTCGGGCATGGAAACCCGCTCGGGGTTGAGAAACCGCTCGAACAGCAGGTTGTATTCCAGCGGATCGAGATCGGTGATCTTGAGCGAATACGCCACCAGCGATCCCGCGCCCGAACCACGGCCCGGGCCCACCGGACAACCGTGGCTCTTGGCCCAGTTGATGAAGTCGCCCACGATCAGGAAGTAGCCCGGGAATCCCATCTTCACGATGGTTTCGATCTCGAAGTCCAACCGCTGCACGTAGCGCGGCATCTCTTTTTCGCGCCGCTCCGGGTCAGGATAGAGGTGCTGCATCCGCTCCTGCAATCCCTCGTGCGAGGCAAAGCGAAAGTAGGCCTCGATCGGCATGCCGTTGGGCGTCGGGTAATCGGGCAGCCGCGGTTTTCCCAACTCCAGCACCAGATTGCAGCGCTTGGCGATTTCCAGCGTGTTGGCGACCGCCGAC
The DNA here is from genome assembly GCA_046599015.1 of Ramlibacter sp. GTDB lineage: Bacteria > Pseudomonadota > Gammaproteobacteria > Burkholderiales > Burkholderiaceae_C > Ramlibacter. Next base: position 4,726 of record JBKJHN010000145.1, on the reverse strand, counting down.
GGCAGGTCAGCGAACAACTGCTGCATGGCGGGGTGGCTTTTGAAATACTGCTCGCGCGTGAACTTGCGCACCCGCCGTTGGTTGCCCAGGATCTCGCCGTCGGAAATGCAGACGCGCGCCTCGTGCGCTTCGTAGTCGTCTTCCTGCGTGAACTGCACGGGGTGCGTGGCCACGACAGGCAAGTTCAGCCGCGCGGCCAACTGCACGGCGGCGGCCACATGAGGTTCGTCACCGGGCCGGCCTGCCCGCTGCACCTCCACGTAGAAGCGGTGCGGAAAGATCGCGGCGAGTTCCAGCGCCACTTCGCCCGCCCGCTGCTCGTCGCCCTGCACCAGGGCCTGGCCGACCGGGCCGGCCTGCGCACCGGACAACGCGATCAGCCCCTCGCCGGATTCCCGCAGCCATTCCAGCTTGCAGACGGCCTGGGCCTTCACCAGGTTCTGGGTCCACGCCTTGGCCAGCAGTTGGCACAGGTTCAGGTAGCCGCGGTGGTTCTGCACCAGCACCACCATCCGCGACAGCATGGACGGGTCGCGGGCGAACCCCTGCAACACGAGTTCAGCGCCGATGATCGGCTTGACGCCGGCCGCACGAGCCGACTTGTAGAACTTGATCGCGCCGAACAGATTGTTCAGGTCGGTGATGGCGAGCGCCGGCTGTTGATCTCCGGCGGCGGCCGCGACGATGTCATCGATGCGATTGGTGCCATCGACGATGGAGAACTCGGTGTGCAGGCGCAGGTGAACAAACATATCCGCCATTTTAGGAACGACTGGCGCCTTGACAGCCAATTAAAATTGGCGCGTGAAACAGATACTCAATATCTCAGGCTACAAATTCGTGGCGCTGGAGCCGCAAGTCTTGCAGGCCGAACTGCGAGCGAGCGCGGCGCAACACGGCTTGCGCGGCACCATTTTGCTGGCGCAGGAAGGCATCAATCTATTTCTGGCCGGTGCGGTTGATGAGGTAGAGGGCTTTCTGCGCGACTTGCGCAAGGTGCCGGCGCTGACAGACTTTCATGTCACGCAGACCTGGTCCGAGGCGCAGCCTTTCCGAAAACTCCTGGTCAAGGTCAAGCGCGAAATCATCCGGATGGACAGCCCCTCGATCAACCCCGCGCAGCGGCGAGCGCCGGCGATTGACGCCAAAACCGCCAAGCGCTGGCTGGATCAAGGACGAGACGATGACGGTCGCCCGCTGGTGATGCTGGACACGCGCAATGGCTTCGAGGTCGACCACGGCAGCTTCGAGCGCGCGGTGGACTGGCGGCTGCGCAAGTTCAGCGACTTTCCGCAGGCATTCGAGGCGAATCGCAGCGAGCTTGAAGGCAAGACTGTGCTTAGTTTTTGCACCGGCGGGATTCGCTGCGAAAAGGCCGCGCTGCACATGCGCGATTCGGGCCTGCAAAATGTCTGGCAGCTGGACGGCGGCATCCTCAAGTACCTCGAGCAGACCGATGGCGCCCACTTCCAGGGCAACTGCTTCGTGTTCGATGAGCGCAAGGCGCTCGACCGGGAGCTCGCCGCGACGCGCTAGCTGGCACCGAGGACAACGGCTCCGGCGGTGTGAACCGGGTCGCAGGCAACGGGATGAATTCGTCGTCGCCCGCCACCCGGCCCATGCGCTGGGCTTCCCAATCGGCGCTGGCCTGGACAATGCGTTCACGGCGGCTGGAGACGAAGTTCCACCACAGATCGTGCCTGACCCGACGGACTGCCCGTCCACGTTGATCGCACCCTGCACCGCATACAGCGCCATTTCCTCGGCGAGCGGTGGAAGGTCCAAGGCGCCACCGGCCGGCAATTGCAGATCGAGGTACAGGGTGGGCGCCACTGACCGTACCGGCGACCCCGCGCCAAGCTGCGCTCGCGCAGATCGTCCGGCTTGCGCTCGGAGTGCACGATGCCGCGCCCGGCCGTCATCAAGTTGATCGCGCCGGGCTCGATCCGCTGCTGGCTGCCCAGGCTGTCGCGGTGCATCATCGCGCCTTCAAAGAGGTAAGTGACGGTGGCGAGCCCGATGTGGGGGTGCGGCCGCACGTCGTGATTCAGCTCAGGCCGAGCAGTGGCCGGGCCGAAGTGATCGAAGAAGACAAAAGGCCCGACGCTGCGCCGGCTTGCAGCCGGCAACAAGCGGCTCACAGTAAAGCCGCCGCCCAGGTCCTTTTTCCGGCCTTCCAGATGGAGTTGAACTGCCATGTGGATCTAAGCCTCCAGGTCGAACACCAGCACTTCGGCCCGTTGGCCCGCGCCCAGGGAGAGCTGCGGCTCCTGCTCGAGCTTGGCGGCGTCTCCGGCGGCAAGACGCGTGCCGTTCACGTCCAGTTCGCCGCGCACCACATGAACGTAGGTCTTGCGAGTGCTGTCAAGTGCATGAGTGGAGGTTTCGCTCCCGTCGAATAGCCCGGCATACACACGCGCATCGGCATGGATGGCGACCGAGCCGTCAATCCCGCCGGGCGAGGCAACCAGCCGCAAGCGTCCGCGCTTCTCGCTGTCGACAAAAGTCTTCTGTTCGTAACTCGGCGGGATGCCGGTCTCGTTCGGCTCGATCCAGATCTGCAGAAAATGGGTGGTCTGATCCTGGGCGTGGTTGAACTCGCTGTGCTGCACACCGGTGCCGGCGCTCATGCGCTGCACGTCGCCGGGCGGAATGCCCTTGACGTTGCCCAGCGTGTCCTTGTGGGCCAGGTTGCCCTCCAGCACGTAGCTGATGATCTCCATGTCGCGATGGCCGTGAGCGCCGAAGCCGGTGCCCGGCGCGATCCGGTCCTCATTGATCACCCGCAGATTGCCGAATCCCATGTGGTCCGGATCGTGGTAGCCGGCGAACGAGAAGCTGTGGAACGACTTGAGCCAGCCGTGGTCGGCATAGCCGCGATCGCCAGATTTGCGCAAGGTCAGCATGGGATCCTCTCGGTTCGGCCGATGCGGTCGATGACTTCAATGTAGGTCCGCGACCCGGGTTCGCACCGCTGCGGTTTTGATGGCACCATTCGAATTATTCGAACGATAACTCTTTCTTCGTGCAAACGCCCCGCGACGCCCTGACCCCCGATGCGCTGTCGATGCTGCAGTCGGTGGCCGACGCCGGCAGCTTCGCAGCAGCGGCACGTCAGCTCGGACTGGTGCCCAGCGCGGTGACCTATCGAGTGCGGCAAATCGAGGATGCGCTGGATGTGCTGCTATTCGATCGAGGCCCGCGCCAGTCCCGGTTGACCGCGGCGGGCGCCGAGCTGCTGCGCGAAGGGGCCCGCCTGCTGCTGGAGATCGACGCCGTCGCCAATCGGGTCAAGCGGGTCGCCACCGGCTGGGAGCCGCAATTCACCGTGGCGGTGGACAGCGTCATTTCGCTGCCGATCGTGATGGAACTTGTCCACGCTTTCTATGAACTGAACCCGCCGACCCGGCTGCGGCTGCGCGATGAAACCCTGTCGGGCACGCTAGAGGCGCTGGCGTCGGGCCAGGCCGACCTGGCGCTGGGCGTGTCGATCGAACCCGGCGCGCTCGCCGGCGTGCAGGTGCGGCCGCTGGGAGAACTGGAGTTCGTCTACGCCGTGGCGCCGGGCCATCCGCTGGCTGGTGCGGCCGAGCCGCTCACCGACGACGTGTTGTACCGGCACCGGGCGGTGGCGGCCGCCGATTCGGTCGCGCGCGGCAGCGGCCTGACGGTGGGCCTGATGGCCGGCCAGGACGTGCTGACGGTGCCGACGATGCAGGCCAAGATCCAGGCGCAGCTGCGCGGCCTGGGTGGCGGTTTCGTGCCTGAGCCGATGGCGCGGAGCCACGTCGCCGCTGGCCGACTGGTGATCAAGAAAGTGGCGCGGCCCAACCGGCTGGCGCGGCTGAACTACGCCTGGCGCAGCGGTGGCCTGAGTCCGGGCCGGGCCCTGCAATGGTGGCTGCAGCAACTTGAAAGCGCGACCACCCGTGAGGCGCTGCTGCACCGCCACGAAGTCGGCTGGTGAGCGTGCTGTAGAGTCGGCAGCAACCCTGGAAAATAAAACAATGCCCCCTCGCCCCAAACCCGCCCGGTCCCAGAACATCGCCGTGATCGGCGCCGGCATTGCCGGACTCGCATGTGCGAGGACGCTGGTGCAGGCCGGCCACCGGGTGACGGTGTTCGAACGCGCGGGCAAGGTCGGCGGTCGCATGGCCAGCCGCGAAACGCCGTTCGGCACATTCGACCACGGCACTCAGTATTTCACCGTGCGCGATGCGCGCTTCCAGCAAGCGCTGGCGACAGCGCCGGGCTCTTACAAACCGTGGAGCGCCAATGCGGTGCGGGTGCTCGATCCGCACGGCCGGGTGGCCGAAGCGGCGCTGCCGTCGCGCGAGTCGCACTTCGTTGGCGCACCCACCATGGACGCGGTGGCGCGGCGCTGGGCCCAGCCGCTGCAGGAAGCGGCGGCGATCGAGTTCAACACCCACGTGACCCGGATCGAGCGCGATGCGCTGGCGCCGGCTCGCTGGCAGCTGCAGACCCAGGGCGACGGCGAGTCGGTCCACGTTTATTCAGGCTTCGACGCGGTGCTGCTGGCGATCCCCTGCTCCCCGGCCCAGGCGCTGCTGCGCGCATCGTCGCAGTCGGCGCTGGGCAAGCAGATGGAAGCCGTCGACGTCGCGCCCTGCTGGAGTCTGATGCTGGCCTTTCCCAATGCGGTGCAGCCGACCCTGGTCACGCTCGGCCCGCAATGGAACGCCGCGCTTTCCACCCACCACCGGAT
>JBKJHN010000137.1:0-22786 GCA_046599015.1 Ramlibacter sp. | reverse complement strand
GCGACGCCTGCGCTCAAGGGTGGCAGGCCGACCGGGGTGGAATCACCCTAGGTGAAGCGCCATCGCAGCGCGGGCGGATCACGCCACTCGGAGCGCGCTGGTTTCTCGCGCGCAGGTCTGGCGATTCGCGTTTGCTGCTGTTGGTAGCGGCGCAACAGCGCGAGAGAGGCCCTTTCGAAGTCGAAGGGCCGGTTCGCGGGCCGGCTTGTGTAGGCGCGGCGTTGGAGGTCTGGCATGACCTGGTCTCCTATTTAGCCGCGTTCGACGATGTGTCGGGGCCGGCAAGCTGGAAGCAAATCCCCCCGGCCGGTTCGCCTGATGGCAAGGTCGGCCACACCCACAAACAAAAAAGCCCTCCGATTGGAGGGCTGCCGCTTCCGGCTTGGTTGCCCTCCATGGGCCGCATCGCCTTTCGGCTACCACCTTGCCCCGGAAGGCAGGTTGGCGCGGGGCGAAGCCCCGTCTCTTGATGCAGGTTGCAGTGTCGCCGGAAACCGCTGAAAGGTCAACGAGCAGTTAGGAAAAATTCCAAGCAGCTAAAGGCCCGCCGGAGCGGGCTGATCGTCAAGCCACGTTTCGGGCGCTGGACAAGTCCAGTTTTCGGAGGCGCCTGAACGACAAGGCGCGCGTCGAACCCGTTCCGGATCGATGGCACGGCGCCGCGCACGGGGCGGCGCAGGTGTACCGTCGTCGGGCTGACTAAGCAGCATGACGCGCGCCGGCACCACAACAGGTTCGGAAGTACAGCACGCTGGTACCATGATGCAATCCTTTGAACGCTGACCTATGCATGCCCTGATCGATCAGAAGCGCGCCGACATTTCCCGAATCTGCCAACGCCACCAGGTTAAAAGGCTGGAGGTGTTCGGGTCGGCTGCGCGGGGCGTTGATTTCGATCCGTTGACCAGCGATGCGGATTTCCTGGTCGAGTTTGCGCCTGAGGCGAAGCGTGGGCTCGAGACCTACTTTTCGGTGAAGTCCGAGTTGGAGGCGTTGCTGCAGCGGCATGTAGATCTGGTGGAACCGGCCGGCCTGCGCAATCCGTATCTCCTTGCCGCCATAGAGCGAGCGCGCGAAGTGGTCTATGCAGCGTGATGCGCGCACCTGGGTCTGGGACGTGCGCGATGCTGCTCAAAGCATAGAGTTGTTTGTGTCGGACCTCGATGCACACAGGTACGCGGAGTCAGAACTCGTTCACTCGGCGGTTGAGCGGAAGTTCGAAGTCATTGGTGAAGCCCTAAACCAACTTTCAAAAACCTATCCGGCGTTGGCGTTCCGAATACCGCATCTACGTCAAATCGTGGGCTTCAGGAACCAATTGATTCACGGTTACGCCTTGGTTGACCATGGCACCGTCTGGGGCGTCATCCAGCATTCCGTGCCGGAGTTAAGGGCCGCAGTCGAGGTGCTGCTGCAGGAACTGGATGCGGCCGCCACGTGATGAATTCCGCAGTGCGCCGCTGACGTCAGCGGAAACGGGCTTCAGTCTTCCCCGCGAACCGCGGCTACGACAGATCGCTCCTCGCCCCCTAGCCACGCCCTCCGCGATCAGCTTAGCGAGCGCGTCTGCTCCGCCGGGTACTTGAGCGCGTTGCGCGCCAATTTGTCCTTGACCGCCCGCTCGATGTCGATCTGAGTGTGGTCCGCCAGCTGCAGCAGGTAGAGCAAGACGTCGGCGACCTCCTCGCCGATACGCTCTTTCGTCGCCCGGTCCTGGCAGGCACTGATCGATTCTCCAGGCGTCATCCACTGGAAGATCTCCGCCAGTTCAGCGGCCTCCACCATCAAGGCCGTGGACAGGTTCTTTGGCGTGTGAAACGGCTGCCAATCGCGTTCAGCGGCAAAGTGGCGCAGGTCGGCCTGCAACTCGGTGAGGTTCATTTCGGCATCCCCCTTATTTGGTGACTCGCATCTTGCCACCGCGCGGCGTTCGCCAGCACGGCGCGCTGGGGGGTTGCGCACGAGGGCTTTGACCCGAGCAGTTGAGCATCGCCAGCACCGCGCCTTGCACCAGGAAGTGGTAAAGTAAGGATTCCTTACTTTAAGCTTTGCCGTGCTTGCCAAGATCACATCCAAAAACCAGCTTACCCTGCCCAAGGCGGTGGTTAGCGCCGTTGGGGCGGCCGAGTACTTCGATGTCGAGGTGCGCCAGGGGCAGATCGTGCTGACGCCCGTGCGCATCCAGCGCGGCGATGCGGTGCGAGCCAAGCTGGCGGAACTCGGTTTGGGCGATGCGGACGTTGCACAAGCAGTCCGGTGGGTCCGCAGACCGGCGGCGGCGCACAGTGTGGCCGAGCAGAAGGCGGAGTATTCAGCGACTGCGCCGCGCGCGGCCCTCAAAGCTGCCGCCAAGAAGAAGTCCCCGCAGCGCAAATGAAAGCCCGGCCGCGCGTGGTGTTGGACACGAACGTGGTCCTTTCGGCGCTGCTTTTCGGCAATGGGCCGGCCGCTCGCGTCCGTGCGGGATGGCAGTCTGGGCGATTCGTGCCTCTCGCGAGCGCAATGACGGCACGCGAGCTGGTGCGCGTGCTGGCCTATCCCAAATTCCGCCTGGCGCCGGGCGAGCAGGAAGATTTGCTGGCCGACTACATTCCCTGGGTGCAGGTGGTGCGCATCCCCGATCCGCCGCCGAAAGTGCCGGCATGCCGCGACCCTTTCGATGTGGCCTTCCTGCATCTTGCCGCCGCCGGCAACGCGGATGTGCTGGTCTCGGGCGACAAGGATCTGCTCGTACTGGCGGGTACTCGCGGTATGTGTCCTGTGCTGGGCGTGGATGCTTTTTGCGGGCAGGTGTTGGAATAGGGTCGGGTTGAATTTGGGTGGATCGCGGGTCGAGGCCGCAAAGACAAAACGACGCCCCACCATGAAATTCCAAAATTCAACTTTCGATTTTCATGGTGCAGTGTTACCATGCCTCAATGCTTGAACGTGCCGCCCTGCAACAGGCCGTCCGCCGCGCGCTGGGGCGCTCGCGCGGCGTTGTGCTGGTCGGGCCGCGGCAGGCCGGCAAGAGCACGCTGGCGCAGCGCTTCTTGCGGCGCGACTCGCCGAATTACTTCGACCTCGAATATCCCCCGCACGCGCAGCGCCTGACGGAGCCGGTGCAGGCAATGGAACAGTTGCACGGCCTGGTGGTGATCGATGAAGTGCAGCGCCAGCCCGAGCTCTTTCCCTTGCTGCGCGTGCTGATGGACCGCTCGGACGCGCCCGGGCAATATCTTCTGCTGGGCAGCGCTTCGCCCAATCTGGCGCGGCAGGCGGGCGAGTCGCTGCTGGGGCGGGTCGAAACCGTGGAAGTCGGTGGCTTCGACTTGGCAGAGGTGACGGCCGCGTCCGGCGGCTGGCAAGCTGCGGCAGCGGACCGGTTGTGGCTGCGCGGCGGGTTTCCGCGCTCGTGGCTGGCGCAGAGCGAAGATGACAGTTTTGCCTGGCGCCAGAGCGCCATCGCGGAGCACGTGCGCAACGACTTGCCGCAGTTCGGCATCGATCTGGCGGCGCCGGCCATGCTGCGGTTCTGGTCGATGCTCGCGCACTATCACGGTCAGATCTGGTCGGCCGCCGACCCGGCGCGCTCGATGGGAGTTTCGGAGCCCACCATTCGGCGTTACCTGGACATCCTGACGCAGACGATGATGGTGCGCCAGTTGCAGCCCTGGCACGAGAACCTGGACAAACGGCAGGTGAAGTCGCCCAAGATCTACTTTCGCGACACCGGCTTGCTGCACGCGCTGATGGGCGTGCAATCGATGGCGCAGCTGGTGACGCACCCCCGGTCCGGCGCCAGCTGGGAAGGGTTTGCGCTGGAGCAGGTGCTGCGCCTGGCCAAGCCCGATCAAGCGTGGTTCTGGGCCACGCACCAGGGCGCCGAGCTCGACTTGTTGATGCTCAGGGGCACACAGCGCATCGGGGTGGAGTTCAAGCGCGCCGACGCGCCGCGCGTGACGCCGTCGATGCGCATCGCCTCTGACGACCTGAAGCTGGACGCGCTGTACGTGGTTCATCCGGGGCCACACCGCTTCCGCATGGCCGACGGCATCGAGGCCGTGCCGTTGTGGGCGATGTTGCCGGTGGAGCCCGTTACCTCCGGTTTTGCGCCGAAGGGACAATCGTGATTCGCTTGACGGATACAGTGTCAGCGCCAAAGGAGCCACAGCCATGATCAAGACCGCGAAGGGGCTCGCGGCCCTGCTGCGGCCGCGGCAGTGGATCAAGAACGTCTTCGTGCTGGCGCCGCTGGTGTTCACCGGCGAATTCCTGAACCTGCACCGGGTGGAGCAGGCGCTGTTGGCGGCGCTCCTGTTTTGCCTGGCGTCATCGGCCACCTATGTGCTCAACGATCTGCACGACATCGAGCGCGATCGGCTTCACCCGCGCAAGTCCAAAACGCGCCCTCTGGCCGCCGGTACCGTGTCGGTGCCCGCCGCGTGGGCACTGCTCGTCGTGCTGTACGGCGCCTTGATCGGGGGTTGGTTCCTGGCGCCGAAAGTGATGCTGGTGATCGGCGCCTACCTGGCCTTGAACGTGGCTTACACCTTCGTGCTGAAGCATCAGCCGGTGCTGGACATCTTCACCATCGCCTTCGGTTTCGTGCTGCGGGTGTATGCGGGCGCGATGGCGCTGTCGGTGCCGGTGTCCACCTGGATGTTCGTCACCACACTGTGCCTGGCGCTGTATCTCGCCTCGGTCAAGCGCCGCCAGGAGTTGAGCCAGAGCGGGACCGACGGGCGCAAGGTGCTGGAGCGCTACTCGTTGCGGCTGATCGATCGATACGCGGAGATGTCGGGCACCGGGGCGCTGGTGTTCTACAGCATGTTCGTGATGTCGGCCAAGCCGCAACTGGTGATCACGGTGCCCATCGTGCTTTTCGGGCTGTTTCGCTACTGGTTCGTGGTGGAGGAGCTCGATGGTGGCGAATCACCCACCGACGCGTTGCTCACTGACTGGCAATTGCTGCTGACGGTGGTCAGCTGGGTTGCGGTCTGTGCGTGGGCGCTGTGGCCCGCACCGGCGTGAGGCCGGGCGCCCGGCTATTTGTTGGCATGCTTGCGATCATGCTGCGCCCCATCCCTCTGCCCACTCGGCCCGGCGGGTTTCACATCCGCGGGCTTCTCCACCCGGCGCCCCAGCGCAGTGGTGCGGCCTGTCGAGGGCCGATTACTTCGGCACACTTCCCGTTGTTCTTCCTTGATCAGTTCCTGCGTCTGCTTGGTCTCGCCAGGCTGCAGTTGAGCTAGCGGGCGATCGCCGTGGAAGGTGATCGTGGACCTGAACAAACGCAAATCGCCGCCCCTGCGGCGCTCGTTGCTGGCAGTGAATTCTGTCGACCATTCGCGGCGGGTGGAAAGGGCCATGGCTGCTCCTTGCGTGCGGAACCGCTGGTGGTTACTGCGGTCCCGAAATGGTCCCGACGGCGGCTCTGCGGTTTGCGCTACGGCAGAGTCTGCACTCAGGCAAGACGCCCGCATGTAGGCCAAGTTCCTGCGCCCGTGCCAGCGTTTCCGTCGCCTTCCGCACGTCCGGCCAGGTGCACGCCAGCTCGGTGAGCGTGAGCGGGCCTACGCGGCGACGTGGACGCAGATCATCCGCACCAAAGGGTTTGCGCCGCAGTAGTCATAATCCCAGCACCTGATTGATTGGAGCGCGCGATGCTCATGCTGGTGGTGGGACTGATTCTTTTCCTGGGCCTTCATTCGACGCGGATCTTTGCCGACGGCTGGCGCAGCGGCATGATCGCCAAGCTCGGCCCATTGCCCTGGAAGGGGCTCTACTCGGTCCTGTCGATCCTCGGCTTCATCGTTCTGATCTGGGGCTTTAGGACGGCGCGGCAGGACACGCTGGTGCTGTGGGCGTCGCCATCATGGATGAAGCACGTGACGGCGCTGTTGATGGTCTTCGCCTTCATCCTGTTCGTCTCCGCCTACGTGCCGCGCAATTCTTTCAAGGCCAGGCTGCACCATCCGATGATGCTGTCGGTCAAGGTGTGGGCGCTGGCTCATCTGCTTGCGGTCGGCACGCTGGCCAACGTTGTCTTGTTCGGCGCCTTCCTGGTGTGGGCAGCGCTCGGCTTTCGTGCGGCACGCCAGCGTGACCGGGCCAACAACGTCGTCTATCCCCCAGGCAACGCGATCGGCACCACGATCGCCGTGGCGGCCGGCCTTGTGGCCTGGTCGGTGTTCGCGCTGTTGCTGCACGGACCGTTGATCGGCGTGCGGCCGTTGGGATAGGCAAAATGAACGTTCAAGTACTCCGCCTCTCGCCCGGCGACGACCTGCGCGGCGTGCTCGAAACGGCGTTTGCCGATCTGGCCAAGCAACACGGCATCGCTGCGGCCTGCATCGTGTCCGCCGTCGGCAGCCTGTCGCAAGCGGTGCTGCGGTATTCCAACAAGCCTGCGGGCAGCGAGATCAACGGGCCGCTGGAGTTGCTGATGCTTTCCGGCACGCTCAGCCCCGACGGCGCGCATCTGCATGGCAGCGTCGCCGACGCGGACGGCGCGGTGAAGGGCGGCCACGTGATGCCCGGTTGCATCGTGCGCACCACCGCCGAAGTGGTCGTTGCGTTGCTGCCAGGCTGGGAGTTCCGGCGCGAACTGGATGCGGCGACCGGGTTCAACGAGTTGTCGGCGCGGCCGCAGTAACGTCTGCGCTCTGATCAGGCTCAGCAGCGCTTATCATCGGCGCACTTGTGACCAGCGTCGCCGTCATCGACTTCGAGACCACCGGCCTTTCGTCGGCCATGGGCGACCGCGCTACTGAAATCGCGGTGGTGCTGGTGGAGGGTGATCAGGTGGTGGATCGGTTCCAGAGCCTGATGAACGCCGGGGTGCACATCTCCGCCTTTATCGAGGCCTACACCGGCATCAGCAACGCGATGATCGCAAGCGCGCCACCGGCCGGCGCCGTGATGGCCGATGCCAGCCGCTTTGTCGGCGGGCGGCCGATGGTGGCGCACAACGCGTCCTTCGACCGGCGCTTCTGGATGGCCGAGTTGCAACGGGTTGACCGGCCCGCCGACGAGCCCTTCGCTTGCACGATGCTGCTGTCGCGGCGGCTCTATCCGCAAGCGCCGAACTACAAACTGGGGTCATTGGCGTCGTTTCACGCCCTGCCTTCATCGGGTCGTGCCCACCGGGCGATGGCCGATGCCGAGACCGCGGCCGGGTTGTGGGCCCGGATCAGGACCGATTTGCGATTCCAATTCGGCGTCGCTGAACCGCGCCACGCGCTGCTGATGAAGTTGCAGGCGTGCGCGCGCAAGGCGGTGCCGCGTGCGATCGAACAGCACTTGGCCGGTTAGGGGTGCTGGGTGCGGGCGCTAACTTCAGTTGCGCGCGTTGCGCAAAGCCGGGGCTTGAAGGTCGTCGAACTCGAAGTAGCGGGCCAGGCCCAACTCGGAGCCCTTTGGCCGATAGGTGCCGTCCGGCTGTTTGATGAAAAGCTGTTGACCGTTCATCAGCCGGCGTAGCACCGGCTCGAGCCGGCCGAGAGTTCCCGGATTCAGCCAAGCGGCAACGACACTGCCGGGATCATAAAAATCTTGAACGTACTGCATAACGCTCCGCCTAAGTAACGACGCTTCCCTGGGTTCAAACTCATCTTTTTGTCGTTGATGGCGATTTTGCGCGCTGCAACATAATCTGATCTGTGCGTTGCGCAACAAAATCGTACATATCGCCTTTTTGACGGGAATTTCGGTGTTTCGGCCACAAAAGTTGGCCGGGTTACAGTCGCTTATGAACAACAAGCTTTGGCTTCGCGCCGTGCTACTCGTCCTGAGCGGGGTGTTGTTCTTCGGGGCCATCGGCCTCGTTGCCAGCTGGGCGCCGGACGTGCCGGTGGATCAGTTGAAGGCGCGCTGGGCCCGGCCGCCCTCGCGCTTCATTGAAATCAACGGGCTGCAGGTGCATCTACGCGACGAAGGGCCGCACGACGATCCGGCGCCGATCGTGCTGCTACACGGCACTTCGGCCAGTTTGCACACCTGGGAGGGCTGGGCCCAGGGCCTTCGTGACAAGCGCCGCGTGATCCGCTTCGACTTGCCAGGCTTCGGGCTCACCGGGCCAAACAAGGAAAACGATTACTCCACGGCCAGCTACGTGGCTTTTGTGCGGGCAGTGCTCGACAAGCTCGACGTGCAGCAGTTCGTGCTGGCTGGCAATTCCCTCGGCGGCCAGATCGCCTGGTCGGCGGCGGCGGCGATGCCGGACCGGGTGCAGCGGCTCATTCTGGTGGATGCCTCCGGGTATCCGCTCGAAACGCTGAGCACTCCGCCCGAAGTCCCACTGGGTTTTCGCCTCGCGCGCACGCCGGGCCTGAGGTGGCTCATGGAACACACGCTGCCCCGCGGCATCGTCGAAACCAGCGTGCGCAACGTGTACGGCGATCCATCGAAGGTCACGCCAGAGCTGGTGGACCTGTATTACGACATCACGCTGCGCGCCGGCAATCGAAAGGCACTGGCCCGGCGAATGGACCAGGGCTACAGCGCGGATACCACCTTGCTCAAGGACATCAAAGCGCCCACGCTGATCTTGTGGGGCGGCAAGGACCGGCTGTTGCCGCTTGAGCTCGGGCAGCGTTTCCAGCGCGACATTCCGGGTGCCAAGCTGGTGGTCTTGGACGATCTGGGCCACGTGCCGCAGGAAGAAGACCCGGCACGCACGCTGGCCGAGGTCAGGCGCTTCCTGGGAATTTGAAGCCCCAGCTGCGGGTGTTAAGCATCTTGTCGAGCATTTGCAATGTGCGGGTCCAGCCCTGACGGGTGCGCTCGGCGTTAACCTGCCCTTCCTCGCCCTCGCCCAGGTCGTGCGTAAGCGTCAGTTCGCAGGAGTTGCCGGTGATGCGCGCGATGTCGATGACGACACGCGTGGCGTCGTCGAAAGACACACCCACTGCAAAGTCGAATGCCAACCGGCTGGGCCGATTCATCTCGACGTAGATGCCGCGATGGCGCGCGTCGAAGAAGCTTTCATCGCCATCGGCGTTGGGCCGGCGATCAGTGACACTGAAGCTGCCGCCGACGTGCGGTTCGATGTCGCACTGCAGGATGTTGCCGGTGCGCGTGACGAACAAAAAGCGTCCGGCCTGAGCCGGCGTGATCCACGCATCGAACACGCGTTCGGCGGGAACGTTGTAACGATGCGTGACGCGAACGATGGTGTTGCGGGCCATTGGCAAGTCTAACTTCGGCGAGCGCCGCTGTGTCAATGGAATGTGGGGCAGGTTCGTCAAGTCCGGGATGACATCACGCGAACGCACTTACCTGTGATCCGGCAACTCGATCTTCACTTCGAGCACCTCCAGATTGTCTTGCCGCTCCACATTCACCTTGATGTCCTGCGGGCCGATCTTGATGTACTTGGAAATCACGGCCAGCAGTTCGCGCTGCAGCGCCGGCAGGTAATCGGGCTGGCTGACATTGCGGCCGCTGCGCTCGTGGGCCAGGATGATCTGCAACCGCTCCTTGGCGACGCTAGCGGTCTTCTTCTTTTCGCCCAGCAGGAATGAAAGAAAGGAGGCCATCGCTTACCGGGCTCCAAACAGCCGCTTGAGAAATCCGCCCTTCTGCGCATCGACAAAGCGCATCGGCTTGTCCTTGCCCATGAAGCGGTCGATCACGTCCTTGTAGGCCTCCGACACGTCGCTGCCCTTCATGTGCACCGCGGGCGTGCCCTGGTTGGACGCCTGCAGCACCGATTCGCTTTCCGGGATCACGCCGATCAGCTTGATGCGCAGGATGTCCTGGATGTCTTCGAGCGACAACATCTGCCCCTGGTCCACCCGGTTCGGGTTGTAACGCGTGATCAGCAGGTGTTCCTTGACCGGCTCCTTGCCTTCGATCGCGCGCTTGGTCTTGCTGGCCAGCATGCCCAGGATACGGTCGGAGTCGCGCACCGACGACACTTCGGGGTTGGTCACCACCAGCGCCTCGTCGGCGAAATGCATCGCCATCATGGCGCCGGTCTCGATGCCCGCAGGCGAATCACACACGATGTAGTCGAAGCCCATTTCGCCCAGGTCCTTCAGCACCTTCTCGACGCCCTCCTTCGTCAACGCTTCCTTGTCGCGGGTCTGCGACGCGGCCAGCACCGACAGGTTGTCGCACCGCTTGTCCTTGATCAAGGCCTGGTGCAGGTTGGCTTCGCCCTGGATCACGTTGATCAGGTCGTACACCACGCGCCGTTCGCAGCCCATGATGAGGTCGAGGTTGCGCAGTCCGACGTCGAAGTCGATCACGGCGGTCTTGTGGCCGGCCAGTGCCAACCCCGCGGCAAAGCTGGCGCTGGTGGTGGTCTTGCCCACCCCGCCCTTGCCCGAGGTCACGACGATGATTCTTGCCATGGGTTCAGTCCTTGAAGTTTTATTCCCTCCCCTTCCGGGGGAGGGTTAGGGTGGGGGTCCCGAGCGCGTCCATCACCAGCTTTCCTTCCGTCCCGCCAACCAGCCGTACCTGCGTTGGCTGCGACAGCACCTCCGCGGGCAGCGGCACTTCGCTGGTGCGGTACACGCCGGCGATGGAAATTAGTTCGGGTTCCAGGCACAGCGAGAGGATTCGCGCCTCGGTGTTGCCGCGCGCACCGGCAATGGCCTTGCCGCGCAGCGGCGCATACACATGGATGTGCCCATCGGCGATGACTTCCGCACCCGGGTTGACCATGCTCAGCACGATCAAGTCGCGACCGCGCGCATAAATCTGCTGGCCCGAGCGCAGCGGCTTGTCGATGACGAGCGCGGTGGCCAGCGATGGCTCGGCGGCGGGTGCGGGTTTTGGTGGCGCCTCGTCACTGACCTTCAATGCAGGCGCGGCAGCTACCGCCTCGGGCGCAGCGGCTAATCCAGCAGCCAGAGCAGCCGTCATTTGTGCAGGATGTCCACCCCGCGCGGCAATGGGCATCACACGGTAGCCGCGCAGCAGGCGCACCAGCTGTTCGAAGTCGATCGGCACATCCACTTGCTCGCGCAATGGCGAGAGATCGACGACCAGTGGATCGTTGTCGAAGAATTCGGGTACATCGCCGAACCGGGCCTGCAACTCCGTGGCCAATGTGCGCAGGTCGGCCGACTTGAGCAGAAGCGCGACCAAGGGCAGGTTCGCGCTCTTGATCTCGAAGGTGGCAGGGGCGCGTCCTGCGATGGCAACACACATTGATCGGTAAAACTTCGCGAAAAGGCTGAGCCGAAAAGCGGCGAATCTTAACAGCCGGGCAGCATGCGTGGCTGCCGATTCTGTTGCGAAATGCTGCGGGCTGGCAGCGGTGTCCTACAGGATCTGGTGTCGTATGCGCCTGCACCCGGGCGACGAACCGCTCACACTTCCATTGCGACCAAGCGTCGAAAGGAGTCCGCCATGAAGATTCAGCACAGTCCGTATCATTGGATCGCCGTCGCCTTGGTACTGACGGCCTTGTTGCTCACGCTCTCCGGAGTGCATGGACAAACCACCACGACCAACATTGATGTCGTGGCCGGCACCGATAGCGGCCTCACGCAACGCGGCGACGGCGTCAAGCCAGCGCGCGACCGGAGCGTCGCAAAGGACCAGGGCAGCAGCGCGAAGAAGATGAAACGTGCCGCCAAGCGCACCGCAACGCGCAGTCGGCATGGCGTGAGCGAGATCGACACCGAGGCGAGCAAGCCCATCGCGCGATGAGCATGGAAGAGGAGAGCCCTCGTTCACGCGCCGGGCTCGTGGAGATTGCTCGCTTTACAGCACTGTGAGCCGCTGCCGGTTACAGTCGCCCATGCAAGACACCAAACTGACGAATGTCGTGCGCGCCTACTTGGGCGCCTACGAAACGGAGAATCGCGAAGTCGTCGAGAGCCTGTTGGCCGACAACTTCACCTTCACCAGCCCCAACGACGACGCGATCGACAAGGCCACCTACTTCGAGCGCTGCTGGCCCAATCGCGACTTGAGCCGTGACCAGCGGATTGAGAATATCGTCGTCGACGGCGAAAGAGCTTTCGTCACCTATAGCTGTGCCATCGAAGGCGGCAAGTCGTTCCGCAACACCGAGATTCTCACCTTCAGCGGCGAGCGCATTGCCAGCGTCAATGTCTATTTTGGCGCGGCGTACCAGGACGGCGTGTTCGTCTGAGCTTCGCCTTCAGCTAATCTGGCGCATCGCAAACACGCGCTGGTAAATGGCCAGCCAATCGGCTTCCGGGGCATCGTGACCTGGGGCCTCCGCGCGCGGCAGGCCCGGACTGAAATGCAGCTGCCGGCCATCGCATTCGACCGAGCGCTCGGGCGTGAAGAGCGCCCAACGCATCTGCGGGGAACGTTGGGCGAACCAGGGCGCCACCGCTTCGACGATGTGATGCGCCGGCTCGAACCAGGCCACGTGCAGCGGCTCGGCCCCGCCATCGGTGATAGGGCGAAAGCGCATGGAGGCTTTCATCTTGTGCAGGTCGCGCCGCACCGACTGCCCCATCTGATGGGCGTGCAGCATGTCCGGATCGACCGGATCGTTGCGCAGCGCGGGCTCGTGCACCAGGCGCCACAGCAGCCGATAAAGCAAAGCGAAGCGGCTGGGGTCGCTGTGCAGCACGACCACCTCGCATAGCCGCAGGAACGAAGCCGGCACGATGGCCGACGCGGCCTTGGGTATCCTCCCGCGCGGCCGGTCCTCGCCCATGGCGACCGGGTCGGCAAAGTGGTCGCTGTTCTCCGCTCGCGCGGTTTGCCAGTGCACCGCCTCGGGTGGCACCTGATGGGCCAGCAAGCTGCGCGCCTCCTCTCGGAAGCCCGCAAGATCGGTTTCGCTGGCCAGCTGCGCTTCCATCAGGTACTTTCCCGCCGAGCGTGCCGAGGACTTCGGGACCTGATCGACTTGTCGACTTTGTGGTGATGATGCTTGCCCCGCGCCCGCACCTGCTTGGCGTGGGCTTCCATCACCAGGTAAAGCACGGCGGCCACCATCAGCGGCGCGATGTAGTAGATGGCGCGATAGCCCAGCAGGGCGCCGATCAGCCGTCCTTCGGAGACCATGTGGGACAGCAGTGCGACGAACACGAACTCCAGTACGCCCAGGCCGGCCGGCACGTGCGTCACCACGCCCGCAATCGCGCCGATCAGCAGAACCGTCAGCACGTCGGTGTAGGGCACGCGTTCGCCCAGCAGTACATAAATCGCCCCACCCATCAGGCTCCAATTGGTGCATGACATCGCCAGCTGTAGCACGGCCATGCGCCACGGCGGCAGGTAAACCTCATGCCCCCTCACCACCCAGACGCGATCGCCCGACCGGATACAGGCCACCAGATAGCCCACCGCGATCAGGATCAGCAGGCCGCCCAGCCACTGCAGCCCATGATTGCCCATCTTCCAGCCAGGAGGCAAGGCCAGTGGCTGAAAGACGAACAGCAAGCCAGCCACCAGCATGTAACCCACCCAGTTGGTGAGCATGCTCATCGTCACGATGCGCGTGATCACCCCGTTCTTCAGGCCCAGGCGTGAATAGAGGCGATAACGGAAAGCGACGCCCCCTACCAGCGCGCCCATCGACAGGTTGAAGGCATAGCTGACGAAATTGACCCCCATCACCGTGAGCGTGGGCAGGCTGTGACCGGTGTAGCGCCGCCCGATCAGGTCGAAGCAGCTGTACAGAAGATGGCTACCCGCGGCCAGCCCAATCGCCAGCATCAGTGCCGGCCCCGGCGTGTTGCGCACCGACTCCAGCACGTCGTCCCAGTCCACGTTGCGCCCGTATTGCACCAGCAGCAAGATCACGATCGCGAAGAACAGCAGCGTCAGCAACCGCTTGACCCACGGCCACCAGGCGCTCGAGCGCCAGCGGCCGGTCTCGCCCGGCGCGGCCCGGCGCGGCCGCGGCTTGGCGAGCGCGTTGCGGGGCAGAGTCGGCGAAGGCACCTTCACTCCTTGCTGTCGCTTACGTACACCGGACGCAGTCGGTCTGCGCCCGCCGGCAGCAGGCGCGGCACGTGGCGCGGCAGCCAGAAGGCCCAGCCCGGGTAGAGCCGGGTCAAGTGAAAAGCCATGAAGCTGCGCACCAGTTGCGCGCCGCGCCCCCCGCCCACCTCACTCCGATTAACTTCCGTGCAGCTGCTTTGCATCAGTTGATCCAGCCGTGCATACAGCTGCTGGTTAAAAGCCCGGTCGCGGATGATGACGTTGGCTTCAAGGTTGAGTGCGAGGCTGAGCGGGTCGAGATTGCTCGAGCCCACGGTGGCCCATTCGTCGTCCATCAGCGCGACCTTGCCGTGCAGCGGCCGGTCGCAGTATTCGTAGATGTGGACACCGGCGCCCAGCAGCTGGTGGTACAGCATCGAGGCGGCCGTCTTGACAATCGCCATGTCGGGCTGGCCTTGCAGGATCAAGCGCACGTCCACGCCGCGGCGAGCGGCACGGCGCAGCTCCCTCATGAACCGGTATCCCGGAAAGAAATAGGCGTTGGCAATGACGACGCGATAGCGGGCAGCGCGGATCGCGATCCGGTAGTGCCGCTCGATGTCGCTGCGGTGTTCACCGTTGTCGCGCACCACCAGCATGGCGGCGGCAGTGCCTGCCGGCGGCAGGTCGCCGGGGTTGCTGCGCACCTGCTTGCGCTCGCGCCACCAGTGACGGATGCGCTGGTACCGCTGACCCTGGGCCAGTGCCAGGTGGGTGAAGCGATGGATATCGGCCACCAGCGGCCCGCGAATTTCGACCGCGTAGTCCTGCTTGGCTTGCGGCCCGAACTCCATCAGGTGGTCGGCCGAGAAGTTGATGCCGCCGACGAAGGCGAGGGTATTGTCGACCACCACGATCTTGCGATGCATCCGGCGAAAGACGTTGACGCGCCGGCCCAGCAGGCGCTTGCCCGGGTCGAAAATGTGGATGCGCACGCCCGAGTCGACCAGCGAGCGGACGAAGTCGTCCGATAGGTCGGGGGAGCCGAAGCCATCCACCGTCAGATCAACCTGCACGCCGCGGCGCGCGGCGGCCACCAGCGCCTGGTGCAGCTGCAGCCCCACCTGGTCCTCGAACAGGATGAAGGTTTCGATGATGATTTCCTGCGTGGCGTTGGCGATGCAGGCGAGAACGCGCGGAAAGAACTCCTCGCCGTTTTCGAGAAGGCGGATGTCGTTGCCTTCAATCCATCGGGCGTTCATCAAATTTCCTACAGATGGATCTCGGCAGCCAGCGGCGCGTGATCGGACAGGTGCGACCACGGCCGGCGCGGCAGCACCACGGGCAAGTGCCCCGAGGCGTTACGCACATAGATGCGGTCGAGCGAGAGCATGGGAAAACGAGCGGGAAAGGTCTTGGCCGATGCGCCATAGGCGCTGACGAACACTTCCTTCAGGCCCACCTCGCGCCACAGCGTGTCGTGGGCGCGGCGGCGCCAGTCGTTGAAGTCGCCGGCAACGATCAGGGGCGCGTCTTCGGGCACCTCGCTGCGTACCATCTGGCACAGCAGACCGAGCTGCTGCTCGCGATGGTCTTCCGCCAAGCCGAGATGCACGCAGATCGCGTGGATCTCGCGTTGCTGCCCGGGCAGTTGCAGCACGCAGTGCAGCAGGCCGCGCTTCTCCGGTCCGGGCAGGGAGACGTCGTGGTTCTGGTAATGCACGATCGGAAACTTGGACATCAACGCGTTGCCGTGGTGGCCCTTCGGATAGACCATGTTGCGGCCGTAGGCGAACTGCGGCCAGATCTCGTCGGCCATGAATTCGTAGTGCGGCTCTTCGCAGCGCCCGTTCACCTTCCGGGCGTGCAACTCGTGGGTGCCCATCACCTCCTGCAGGAACACGACATCGGCGCCGACCTTGCGCACCGCATCGCGCAGTTCAGGCAGGATGAACTTGCGATTGAAGGTGGTAAATCCCTTGTGGATGTTGACCGTCATCACGGTCAACGGCGAGGCGGTGGCCACGATGTCGGTCATCAAAAAAAGCTTTGGCTGGGGGGACACTTTCTTTGTACTGCCGGGCTCATTTCAGAGGTGTAGGACGGCATGCAGACTTCCTGTCAACTGCCCCATTCGTCTTCTCCCTCCCCCTGGGGGAGGGCAGGTCCCTTCTCCCTCCCCCTCTGGGGGAGGGCAGGGGTGGGGGCACGGGCTTCTGTAGGCCACAGCCTTGTCGCCAAGCAAGCAATCCCTGACGCAGCGTGACGGTGATCTTCCTTTTTTGCGCCTCGGCCGTTCTCTAACAGCCGCCGGCAACACAGCACACCCTCGCAGCGACACACTCGAAGTCCATGAATACTTCACCGCTCCTGCTCCTCGCATCGGCCGCCGTGCTGACGTTCAGCGCGCATGCCATGGAGCTGTCGCCTGGCGGCGTCTTTGTTCAGGGTGGGGTGGCGCAGAACGCCAGCTACAGCGCTAGCGCCGGTCTCGTGTGGCCGTGGTCGTGGCGGCGTGAATCACGCTATGGCGTGGTCACGGGGATCACCGAGGCCTATGTCAGCCATTGGAACGCCCGGGGTTCCGACGGCCGCCGCTCGTTCACGCAGCTGGGGCTGACCCCGATGTTTCGATATCGCGGCGACCACGGACGCTCGGCATGGTTCGTCGAGGCCGGCATCGGCATCTCGGTGATGGACACGGTCTACACCACCGATCAAAAGCAGTTCAGCACCCGCTTCAACTTTGTCGACGTAGTCGGGGTAGGCCGCAGCTTCGGGTCGCAAGGCGAGCGTGAACTGAGCCTGCGCGTGGCCCATGTGTCCAATTGCGGAATCAAGAGCCCGAACCCGGGCGAAAATTTCCTGCAGCTGCGATACGCCGTGCTGTTTTGAACGCAAGGGGCGGTGTCGTCAGGCGCGGTGATGGTGTCCATGATGCCCGCCGGGGCCGCCATGGCGGCCGCGATTGACGGTTTCGGTGTCGAACACCTTCTTTTGATCGGGCGTGAGCGAGGCATAGAAGGTCTTGGTGGCGTCGGTGCGCTTGTCCATTTGTGCCATGCGCTCGACTCGTAGCGTGCGCATGCGATCGATGCGCTCGGGCGTCGTCAGCTTGTCGATTTCGGCGCGGTCCGGGCGCTTCATGTTGCCGGCGGGCTGGAGTGCCCCAACGTAGTTGTTCCAGGCGGCTTCCTGGCCCGGGCTGAGCTGCAGCTTCTGTTTGATGGCTGCCAGGTGCGCGGTCATCCGTTCCTGCATCCGGTTCATGCGCTCCTGCATCCTCGCCGGATCGCCTTGGGCGTGGCGTTCATGCATCATGTGGCCGGGGCCGCTGCCCGGCGCCTGCGGTGGTGTCGGTGTTTGGGCATTCGCCAGGCCGAGTACGGCCAGCAAACCGGCGACCACAAGGTGTTTCGGGGTGAATTTCATGGAATGTTCCTTCCTGTGCTTGATCGGCTTGCCGCCCACCACGGGCGCCAAGATCAAAGCCAGTGTGGAAGGGCCATGTTTCGCTGCTGTGCCGCCCGAGTAGCTGCTGTGTAAAGCTTCGGTCCAATACTGTGGGAGGCGGCCTACCTCAGGTGCGCGGGATTGGCGACAGCCAACCGCCGCGCAGCTTTGCAGCATGAAGGCATGCAATGTTGCAAAGGAATGATCATGAAGTACCCCAGGTTGATGCTGACGGCGGCAGTGGTGGCGGCACTGGGAGCGGGCGGCGTGCTTGCGCAGACGACGGCCCCGGCGCCCACCTCTCCTGTTTCGCCGCCCGTGGTGACCGACGCCGGCCCGCCGCCGGCGGAGGACCGCTCCAGCGCGGGTGCGATCGTGTTGGATAAATCGCTGGTGAAGGCGCAGCGCGAGAACGCCTTCCAGAATTCTTCTTCAAAGACAGGAGTCGGGTCGGTTGGCCGCGACGTGACGCGCATGACCAGAAAGGCGCGGGTCAAGGCCGAGTTGGCCAAGGCGCGCGAAGAAGAAGCCATCGAGTTTCACCGCCGTGGGGCGGGCAGTCAGACGGTGAAGTAATCCTCTCTCTGCTCCCTCCCCCTCCGGGGGAGGGTTGGGGTGGGGGCACCCGAGGTGCGATGAAGGGCTCGCCGACTGCGGCCCCCATCCCTGCCTTCCCCCAGAGGGGGAAGGAGTAATTCCGGGACCGCGGCTAAGCCGTCTGCTCGCTGTCCCGCAAACTCGGGTAATCGGTATACCCCTCTTCATCACCGCCGTAGAAGGTCGACTTGTCGGGCGTGTTCAGGGCGGCGTTGTTGCGCAGGCGCTCCACCAAATCCGGGTTGGCGATGAAAAGTTTGCCAAAGGAGACGAGGTCGGCGCCGTTGTTCACAGCATCCTCGGCCAGCGCCTTGTCGTAGCCGTTGTTCACCATCCACGCACCCTTCGCCCCCGCATCGCGCCACACCTTGCGCAACGCCGCATAGTCGAAAGGCCGATCCGCGATTTCGCGCGGACCGCCGGTGGCGCCTTCGATGACGTGCAGATAGGCCAGCCCCAGCGGCGCAAGTTCGCGCACCACGTGTTCGAACAGCGCTTGCGGGTTGTCATCATGAACATCGTTGGCCGGAGTCACCGGAGAGATCCGCAGCCCGGTGCGGCCGCCACCCACTTCACCGACCACCGCACGCATCACTTCAAGCAGCAGACGGGCCCGGTTCTTGATCGAGCCGCCGTAATCGTCGGTACGCTTGTTGGAGCTGGTCTTCATGAACTGATCGAGCAGGTAGCCGTTGGCGCCGTGCACTTCGACGCCGTCGAATCCGGCGCTGCTCACTGCGTGGCGGGCGGCGTGCCGGTAGTCATGCACGATGCCGGGCAGCTCGTCGGCATCCAGCGCGCGCGGATGCGAAGTGGGAACGAAGGAGCCCGCCCCGTCCTTGATCAGGTAAGTCTTGGTCTTGGCCGTGATCGCCGATGGCGCCACCGGCGGCTGCCCGTCTGGCTGCAGGTCGATGTGCGAGACCCGGCCCACATGCCACAGCTGCACCACGATGCGGCCCTGCTCTTCGTGCACGGCCTGCGTGATGCGCTGCCATCCGTCAAGCTGGTCGGTGCCATACAGGCCCGGCACGTCGGCATAGCCCTGCCCCTGCGCCGTGATCGCTGTGGCTTCGGTGATCAGCAGTCCGGCTGAAGCGCGCTGCGCGTAGTACTCGGCCATCGAGGGCGTCGGTACCGCATCGGGCGCGCGGTTGCGTGTGAGGGGCGCCATGACGATACGGTTGGGCAAATGCAGATCCCCTGCGTCCACAGGATCGAACAGACTCTTCATCGAAGGCTCCAGTTGGTAATTTCTTCAGCAGAGGGTATAGGTAAACGGCAATCCCTGCGAGATGAGGTCAACCATCTTTGCGCTAGAGCAAAGAGCCATGCCCGACAATGGAACCCATGCCGTCTTTGCCCGCTTCGCCGCCGCTGCTGGGCCTGGCGGTGGCACTCTCACTCGGCGCCGCGGTGTCGCTGGGCATCACGCGGTTTGCCTACGGCCTGTTGCTTCCGCCGATGCGGGCCGACCTGCAATGGTCGTACACGCTTGCCGGCGCGATGAACACCGCCAACGCGCTGGGCTATTTGCTCGGCGCCTTGATCACGCCGCGGTTGATCCGGGCCTACGGGCCGTCGCGCATGTTGATCGTCGGTGCCGTGTTGGCCAGCCTGTTCATGGGGCTGAGCGGCTTCTTCACCGCCGCTGCGCCGCTGCTCGCGCAACGCGTGCTGGCCGGCGTGGCAAGCGCATTCCTTTTCATCGCCGGCGGACTGCTGGCCGCGCGGCTGGGTGCGCTGCAGCTGGGGCGCGGCGGTTTTCTCATAGGGCTGTACTACGGCGGCACCGGCCTGGGTATCGTGCTCTCGGCGCTGCTGGTGCCCGCGGTGCTGGAAGCCGCGAGCGCGCGCACCCACGGTTGGGCCTGGGCCTGGTGGCTGCTTTCATTGCTCTGCTTTTTGGGCGCCGCTGTGATGGTTTGGCCGGCCCGCGTATTGCCGGTGCTGCTGGGCCGCATGGTTGAACCGCCGAGCACCGCATCGGCGCCCGTGCATTTCAGCTGGCGCCGTTTCGCGCCCGCGTTGGCAGGCTATGCCATGTTCGGCGTCGGCTACATCGGCTACATGACTTTCGTGATCGCGTTGCTGCGCGAGCAGGGGTTCGGCCCGGCATCGGTGACGCTGTTCTACTCGCTGCTCGGTGTCGCTGTCGTCGCATCGGCCCGCATCTGGGCCGGCCTGCTCGATCACTATCGCGGCGGTCAGGCGTTGGCGATCCTGAACGCGCTGCTCGGTGTCGCCACGGTGATACCTGCGTTCACGTCGGCCTGGCCGCTGGTGCTGCTCTCCGGGCTGGTGTTCGGCGGTGTGTTTCTTTCCGTCGTCGCGTCGACCACGGCGCTGGTGCGGCACAACCTGCCGACCGCGCAATGGGCCGCCGGCATCAGCGCCTTCACCATCGTCTTTGCCGCCGGACAGATCGTCGGCCCCACCGTGGTCGGCTGGATCGCCGACGGACCCGGCGGGCTGGCGCGCGGCCTGGTGTTTTCTGCGGGGGCGTTGTGGGTTGGGGCGCTAATGGCTTGGCGGCAACGGCCGCTGGCGGCGTGATTACTTATTGGGAGTTCTAGGGCTCACTCTACAAGGCCAGAAGCCGAAGCAGGTTGAGTCATGCGGCGCGCGCACACAACGGTTCTGAGCGCGTTGAGCAGAGTGCTGGGTCGTTCATCTCGACCGAGGCACTAAGGAACTCCGCAATGGTCTCTTCATCGTTCAGGTACTCTGATGCGTCGAACGGACTAACACGCAGCGGAGTTGCTCTGGTCATACTAGTTAAACATCGGCGCTGGAGACAAGCGGAAACGCTCCCGGCTCTCGAAGCGAGTCGACAGACAAGTCGATGTCGAGGTGCGGCCAATACAGGTGATTCTCTGTGGGCCGCTCGACTGCAAGAATTTCCTCCACGGTCGCTTTCTTGAACCATGGGAATTCGGAGTAGGGAACCGCAAGCTCCTCTTCTCCAAGCAGCACCCAAAAACCATGCGCCGAGATGTGGGTGACTTCAGCCCCCGAAGTGACGGCGCCAAGCATCTTCAATCTCCTTCAAATGGGCGCTGACGACGGTCTGCGCTTCGCTGTGATCCTACTGGGGTAGATCCCGCAGCAATTCGTCGAGCGTTTGTTATGACAAAATCACTTCGCCAACCCCTCAAACTGGAGCGCCTCTACAACTGCCGGACGGGCGCCGACTCGCTTGAAGTGAGCCAGCACGTTGGCAGGCAACTCGATCCCCTGCGGCTTGGCCCAGCGTTCGACGACATAGAGGTAAGCATCGACCGTGCTGAAGTGCTCGCCCATCAAATACTCCTTGCCCGCCAGTTCACCATCGAGCCACTTGAAGCGCGACGTCAGCTTGTCACGGAAGATCTGCTTTCCTTCTTCGGGCATCGCCGCATTGAACAGCGGCCCGAAGGTCTTGTGCAGCTCGCTGCTGATAAAACCCAGCCACTCCTGCAGCCGGTAGCGTGCCAGGGTGCCGCTGGCGGGCGCCAGGCTCTTCATCGGCACGAGGTCGGCGATGTATTGGTGAACGGCCGGATTTTCGCGCAGGCGCGTGCCGTCATCCAGCTCCAGCACCGGCACGTAGCCCAGCGGGTTGATCGTGTAGAAGTCGGTGCCGTCCGGCAGCTTGTGCGTCTTGGTCGGGGCCAGCACCGGCTCAAAAGCCAGTCCCGCTTCGCGCAGCAGGATGTGGGAGGCCAGCGAACAGGCGCCGGGTGAGTAGTAGAGCTTCATAGTGTTCTTTCAATGCCGTATCGTGACGCACCGATGCTAGCGGCTGGCCGGTCTCCATGCAGCGGAAACACCGTAGTTCGCGGCGCGATTGCGGCCGGAAACGGCTCAGTCCTACACGGCGCCGCGTCGCGTGCTGATCCCTGGCACGGCCTGCCCATCGGAGTTATTTAGTGGCCGGACCGCCACCTGGCACCACGGCCTTAACAGCCTTCGACACCTCTTCCATCCGTTTCGTGCCCACCTTAGCTTGAGCCACAAGCTCGTCCCAGGTATCGGGCGGGCAACCGTCGTTCAACATTTTGCGGAAAGCCCGGTACGCGTCCGTCTTACTTCCATACGCCCGCTTCGTACCCTCGTCATTCACCCACGCAATTACGATCACTCTGGCGCTCAAGTGATAGCGAAAGAACAGCCGGTACTGTTGAAAGAACTTTGCACGGAACCAATGCTTGTACACGTCGCCAAGCGTGTCACCCTGACGGTAAACGGGCAGGGTCGGATCGTTGGGAATCTCGTCGAACGCGAGCTTGACGATCGCCGTCAAGCGCTTGGTCGCGTTCTTTTGCCGATAGCTATTCGGACTTTTCGCTTTGAGTGCCGCGGCACTGGCAACCAGCTCTTCGAGCTGATCGACGAACAATGGGTGTGCAACGACGGTCCAGCCTGCTGGCACGGTGAGCCGGCTCATTCATCCTCGGGACGCAAAGGCGCATCCAAGTCCAGTTCGACGCCGGCCACGAGATCGCGCGCGCGCTGGACGAGGCCGGGATCGATTGCACGCAGTCGGTCGGGGTGCAGCGTGATGTCACTGGCGAGCAGTTGCAGAAAGGGTCCAAGCGCTGGATCATCGCCACGGACTTTGTCTCCCGCGCGATGCAGCATCACTTCAGTGCCCTTGATCTTGTAGACCAAGCGATCGTGCTTGCCCAGATTCAGGGCTTTCCGGACAGATTCCGGCACGGTGGTTTGATAACGTTCGGTGAGTTTGGACTCAGCTTCCGCTTCGACGAATTTGTAGGCGACGCCACCCATACGCGCTCCGTTGAGTTGGTGACGAATGGTAATGCACGTGCATTACCGCGTCAAGGTCAGCAGGAATCTCTGTCAGCCGTCTGGATATAACATATAGTTGACTAAATTATGC
>JBKJHN010000082.1:0-22471 GCA_046599015.1 Ramlibacter sp. | reverse complement strand
CGCAGAACACTGAGGCCGCCCCCGATCACGGGACGGCGATCTTCCTTCAAGCCCTCGAGCCGCAGCTTGTCGGCGCTACGCGCCGCGAGCAGGTTTTCCCGTAGCCAGTCAAGACCGTCGCGGTTGATGGTTTCCCACCCGGCGGCCTTCAGGATGTCGCCCACCGCGCCGATGGTGCCGGAGGAGCCATGAGCCACGTCCCAGCTTTCGCGACGATACGTGCTGAGCGCCCCGTCCAACACCGCCTTGGCCGCCACCTCGGCCGACTCGAATGCGGCAGGAGTGAAATGGCCGTGCGGGAAATATTTGGTTGACCAGGCGGCGCTGCCTACCCGGTAGCTTTCCGTGACCGCGGTGTCGAACTGGCAACCCAGGATCAGTTCGGTGGAGCGCCCACCGATGTCGACCACCAGCCGCCGCTCATCGGTCTGAGGCAGCAAGTGTGCCACGCCAAGATAGATCAGCCGCGCCTCTTCGCGACCCGATATCACTTCGATCGGGAAGCCGAGCACCTGCTGGGCCCGCCGCAGGAATTCATCGCGATTGCGCGCTTCGCGCAAGGTCTGGGTCGCGACCGCGCGAACCTGATGTCGCCGAAAACCGGCCAGCCGCTCGCCAAAACGCGCGAGGCAGTCCCAACCGCGCTGCATGGCTTCCGGTGTCAGATTGCGCGCTTCGTCCAGGCCATTGCCCTGGCGCACTGTTTCCTTGATGTATTCGTTGCGGTGGATCTGGCCATGTTCGTAGCGCCCGATCTCCAGCCGATAACTGTTGGAGCCGAGGTCCACGGCCGCCAGAAGAGTTCCATTTTCCATGTGCAAGTCAGCATAGCATCGGCGGCACGCTGGAGGTCGGGTGAGTTTGTCACGCCCATGTCATCTACGCGTCATCGCCGCGTCACGGCGACTTCCTAGATTGCGGGGTGCGACTCATCGCCACACTTCCAACCCACAGGAAATCAATGAACAAGCCTTCCGATCTCCCGCTGCAGGCGGTCGACTTCAATGACGAAGACTCCAACACCACGCAAAACCCCACTTTCGACACCGTTTTGCAGGCGCGCCTGAGCCGGCGCAGCGTGCTGCGCGGTGGAGTCGGCACCTTCGGCACGGCAATGCTGGGCGGCCTGGGTCTGTCCGCGTGCGGAGGCGGGGATGACTCTGCCTCCGGTCCGGTCGAGAAGCTGTCCTTTACGGCCGTTCCCAAGAGCCTGGCCGACACGGTCGCCGTGCCTGCGGGCTACACCGCAAGCGTGCTGTATGCGCTGGGCGACCCGCTCACCGCCGGAACGTCCGCGTACAAGAACGACGGCACCGACGTGGATTATGAAAACCGCGCCGGCGACCACCACGACGGCATGGAGTATTTCGGCCTGGGCGCGGACGGCAAGCCGGCCACTGGCGCGACCGAGCGCGCCCTCCTGGCCATGAACCACGAAGCCACGACGGACGAGAAGCTCAGCTCGTTCTTCCTGCATGCGGACGGAGGCACGACGACGCTGCCGCGGCCGGCTGCCGAGGTGGACAAGGAGACTGCCATCCATGGCGTGTCCGTCGTCGAGATCCGCAAGAGCGCGGGCAAATGGGAGTACGTCAAGGACTCCGCTTTCAACCGCCGCGTGACGGCGCTGACCGACCTCGAGATCGCCGGCCCGGCGCGCGGCAGTGCGCTGCTCGTGACGAAGTACTCCCTGACCGGAACCCGGACCCGCGGCACGCTGAACAACTGCGGCACGGGCAAGACGCCTTGGGGAACCTTCCTGACGGGCGAAGAGAACTGGTTCGGCTACTTCACGCGGGGTGCGGCCGACAACGCCGCCCGCGGCAACGACAAGAGCGTCACGGCGCTCAATCGCTATGGGCGCACCCAGGGCGCCGCGTCCCGCCACGGCTGGGAAAGCGCCGGCAGCGACGACAAATACGCGCGCTGGAACATCAGCAAGACCGGCGCATCCGCCAACGGCAGCGACGACTATCGCAACGAGATGAACGGCATGGGCTACATCGTGGAGATGGATGCCTACGACAAGACCAAGACAGTCAAGAAGCGCACGGCGCTCGGACGTTTCGCGCATGAGAGCGCCTCATTCGGTCTGCCGGTCGCCGGCCAGCCGCTGGCGGTGTACATGGGCGACGATGCCCGCAACGAGTACATCTACAAGTTCGTCACCACAGCCACCTGGACTGCGGCAGACGCAAGCGCGGCTGACCGCATCGCGGCTGGCGACAAGTACCTGGACAGCGGCAAGCTTTACGTGGCGAAGTTCAATGCCGACGGCACCGGCGCGTGGGTTGAGCTGGCCATGTCCAACCCGACGGTCGCGGGCTACGCCGCTTACGCCTTTGCCGATCATGCCGACATCTGCGTGAACAGCCGGCTGGCGGCGGACGCGGTGGGCGCCACCAAGATGGATCGCCCCGAGTGGTGCGGCGTCAATCCCGCCAATGGCGAGATCTACTACACGCTGACCAACAACAGCAACCGGCGCGTCGAGCCCACCGGCTCGTCTCAACTGGCGCCCGACGCGGCGAATCCGCGCGTCTACACCGACATGAAGGGCGCCACCGTCCAGCAGGGCAACCCCAACGGGCATCTGCTGCGCATCAAGGAGGGCACGGGCGCCGCCGCGGCGACGGCATTCACCTGGGATATCTACCTCTTCGCAGCCGAGGCCGGCGCGGATCAAGGCATGGTCAACCTCTCCGCGCTCACGGCCGATCAGGACATGTCCAGTCCCGACGGCCTGGTCTTCAGTCCCAGCACCGGGATCTGCTGGATCCAGACCGACGACGGCGCCTACACCGACGTCACCAACTGCATGATGCTGGCCGCGATTCCGGGCCGGGTGGGCGACGGCGCGAAGAAGACCCTGACGTACCCCAAGGCCGCCGGCGGCACGCTGGTGGTGGAAACGCCGGTGGGCAAGGCTCCGACGGCTGACACCCTCAAGCGGTTCCTGGTCGGCCCTTCGGGCAGCGAAATCACGGGCCTGTGCGAGGCGCCCGACGCCAAGGCGCTGTTCATCAACATCCAGCATCCTGGGGAAACCACCGCACAGGCCAATCTGGCCGATCCCGGCAAATACACCAGCCAATGGCCGAGCAACGCGGGTTATGGAGCGGGCAAGCGGCCGCGCTCGGCCACCATCGTGATCACCAAGAACGACGGCGGCCGCATCGGCAGCTGACGAACCCGTCGTAAAACTTTCACACAGTTGTCATGTGGCCGTCATAAGCGGCGGCCACACTGCGACATGTTCGTTCTCACACCAGGAAAACCATGAAATACGCTTTGATTATCGCGGCGGCGACCAGCCTGGCCGTGCTTGGCGGCTGCGCCGCTACCTCCTCCATGCCCGTCGGCATGAAAGTCGGCCAGTTCGTCACCTACAAATGCGACGGCGGCAAGCAGCTCCAGGCTCGTCTGGCTGAGGGCGGCTCCAGCGTGCGAGTGCGCTACGAAGGCGGCTATGAACTCGACCGCAAGGGCGGCGGGGTCTATGAAGCCGAAGGCTGGACGCTGAAGACCGAGGGCCCGGCCGTCGAGCTCATGCACAACGGCAAGCCCGCCGCGACTAACTGCAAGCTCGCCTGAGCTGTCACGAAACCGTCACACAGACGTCATAAAGTTCCGGCATCGCGACATCGCATGCCATCTATCTGAGGTACATCCATGAAATTCACTTCCAAGTCCCTGCTGGCCGTCTCGGCTCTGGCCGTGCTGGCCGGCGCCCCGCTCACGGCCCTGGCCCAAGTGGTCAAGATCGACGGGTCGAGCACCGTTTACCCGGTCACCGAAGCGGTCGCAGAGGAATTCCAGAAGGCCAACAAGGGCCTGAAAGTCACTGTGGGCGTGTCCGGCACCGGTGGCGGCTTCAAGAAGTTCTGTCGTAACGAGACGGATATTTCCAATGCCTCCCGCCCGATCTCCACTTCGGAGATGGCCGATTGCAAGAAGATCGGCGTCGAGTACTTCGAGCTGCCGGTGGCGTTCGACGCGCTCACCGTGGTCATCAACCCGAAGAACACCTGGCTGAAAGAGGCGAGCGTGGCCGACCTGAAGAAGATGTGGGAGCCGGCGGCCCAGGGCAAGGTCACTCGTTGGAACCAGGTCAACCCGGCCTGGCCGGACCAGCCGATGAAGCTGTTCGGCGCCGGTTCGGATTCGGGCACCTTCGACTACTTCACCGAAGCGATCGTCGGCAAGTCCAAGTCCAGCCGCGGCGATTTCACCGCTTCGGAAGACGACAACGTGCTGGTGCAGGGTGTCGCCGGCGACGTCAACGCGATCGGCTACTTCGGCTATGCCTACTATGCCGAGAACATGAACAAGCTCAAGGCGCTCCCGATCGTCGAGAAGGCCGGCAAGCCGGCCGTCTCGCCCAGTGAGGCCACGGTCCTGAACGGCTCTTACCAGCCGCTGGCCCGCCCGATCTTCATCTATGTCAACGCCAAGTCCCTGGCCAAGCCCGAAGTGAAGAAATTCATCGACTTCTACATGGCCAACGGCGCCAAGATGGCGAAGGAAGTCAAATACGTGCCGCTGCCCGCGGAGGCCTACAAGACGGCGTCCGACCACATCGCGAAGGGGAAGAAGGGCACCGTGTTCAACGGCAAGAACGAGGTCGGCATCACGATCACCGAACTGCTCAAGCGCGAAGCCACGCTGTAACGCGTTGGCCCCGATAGCCAGCCTGCGCGCCTGTCGCGTGCAGGCTGGATTCGTTGTTTCCGGTCCCCGCCGTTTTCCAAAACTACAATGAGTGCCATTACGACTCCAGACAGCATGGTGGCCCCTCTTCCTAGAACCGGCGAGGCGCGGTTGGCGCAGCTCGCCGGAATGAAAGCCGCGCGCAAGCGCAAGGACAAGCTGATAGAAACCGTGCTGCTGATGGCCGCCTGCGTGTCGGTCTTCACCACGCTGGCGATCGTCTACATCCTGGTGAAGGAGTCGGTGGTCTTTTTCAGCAATGTGCCGCTATGGTCGTTTCTGACCGACACTCAATGGACCCCGCTGTTCGACGACGCCCACTTCGGCATCGTCGTGTTGCTCTCGGGCACCCTCAGCAGTTCAATGGTGGCGCTACTGATCGCGATCCCGCTGGGCACCATCATCGCGATCTATCTTTCGGAGTTCGCGGACCATCGGGTCCGCGAAGTGCTCAAGCCGGTGCTGGAGCTGCTCTCTGGCATTCCCACCATCATCTACGGGTTTTTCGCGCTGCTGGTGGTTACGCCGCTGATCCAGAAGGTCTACCCCGGCCTGCCCACTTTCAATGTGCTGTCAGCCGGTATCGTGATGGGCATCATGATCATTCCCTACGTGTCCTCGCTATCCGAGGACGCCATGCGGGCGGTTCCCATGAGCCTGCGCGAAGGCGCGTATGCCATGGGCTCGACCCGCTTCCAGACGGCTACCCGGGTGGTCGTACCGGCGGCCTTCTCCGGTATTGCCTCAGCTTACATTCTGGGCATCTCGCGCGCCGTCGGGGAAACCATGATCCTGGCGGTGGCCGCGGGCATGCAGCCCAACCTGACCCTAAACCCGCTGGAGCCGGCCGCTACCGTCACCTCCTTCATCGTCCAGGTGGCGCTGGGCGACCTGCCGCACGGCAGCGTGGGCTATCAGACCATTTTCGCCGCCGGCCTGATGCTGATGCTGCTGACGCTCATGTTCAATTTGCTGGGTTACTGGCTGCGCCGCCGCTACCGCGAGGCCTACTGATGATCGACCACGCATCCCTTTCCCCCGCCGAGAAGTCGGCCAATCTGCGCACCATCATCCGTTCGCACAAGCGCTGGGACGTTATCTTCGGCATCGTCGGCCTGGCCGCCATGTCGGTGGGCATCCTCACGCTGATCGCGCTGTTCGTGCAGATGGCGATCGATGGTTTCCCGCGCCTGACCGCGGAATTCTTCACCAGCTTCCCTTCGCGCCGGGCCGGGCAGGCGGGCATCCTGTCGGCCTGGGTCGGCTCGTTGCTGGTCATGCTGGTCACGGCGCTGTTCGCCATCCCGGTGGGAATCGCCAGTGCCATCTACCTGGAGGAATACGCGCGCAAGAACTGGTTCACGGACGTGATCGAGATCAACATCACCAACCTCGCGGGCGTGCCCTCGATCGTGTACGGCTTGCTGGCGCTGGGCCTGTTCGTCTACACCTTCGGCTTCGGCCAGAGCATTCTTTCGGCCGGCCTGACGCTGGCGTTGCTGATCCTGCCCATCGTGATCGTCGCCACCCGGGAGGCATTGCGCGCCATCCCTCAGGCGGTACGCGAAGCAGCCTATGCGTGCGGCGCCACCAAGTGGCAGGTGTGCAGCGATCACCTGATCCCGTACGGCATGCCCGGCATCCTGACGGGCGTGATCATCGGCCTGTCGCGGGCCATCGGCGAGACGGCACCTATCATCACCATCGGCGCGTTGACCTTCATCGCTTTCCTGCCGCCGCTGCCTTTCACCGGGGAGTCTGCCAGCCCGTTTGAATGGCTGTTCTCCCCCTTCACCGTGATGCCGATCCAGATCTTCAACTGGACATCGCGCCCGGACCCGGCCTTCCACGCCAACGCCGCCGCCGCCAGTCTGGTGCTGGTCCTGCTGACGCTGGGCATGAACGCGATAGCCATCTGGCTGCGATACCGGCTGCGCAAGAACATCAACTGGTAACAGCAAAAGCGACATCGCCCATATGCCTTCCACGCTCACTCTTCCGGACAACCCGCCGCCGCTGAAGGCGCAGTCGCTCGACCTTGACTTCTACTACGGCGAATTCAAGGCCCTGAAGTCGATCAGCATGCCGATCTACGAAAACAAGGTCACGGCACTGATCGGTCCCAGCGGCTGCGGCAAGTCGACCTACCTGCGCTGCTTCAACCGCATGCACGACCTGTACCCCGGGCATCGCTACGACGGCAAGATCGAACTGCATCCCGACAACGTCGACCTGCTGGACAGCTCGGTTGACCCGATCGAGGTGCGCATGCGCATTTCCATGGTGTTTCAAAAGCCCAACCCATTTCCCAAATCGATCTTCGAGAACGTGGCCTACGGCCTGCGAGTGCGCGGCGAAAAGTCCGCCAGCTACCTGGAGGACAAGGTCGAATCCGCCCTGAAGGGCGCGGCGATCTGGAACGAGGTGAAGAACCGGCTAGACGAGCTGGCGGTGAACCTTTCGGGCGGCCAGCAGCAGCGGGTGTGCATCGCTCGCGCGCTCGCGACGGACCCGGAGATCGTGCTTTTCGACGAACCGACTTCGGCGCTCGACCCGATCGCCACCGGGGCCATCGAGGAGCTCATCACCGAGATCAAGCACAAGGTCACCGTGTTGATCGTCACTCACAACATGCAGCAGGCGGCGCGGGTTTCCGACTATGTTTCATACATGTACCTGGGCGAGCTGATCGAGTACGGCGAGACCAACGACATCTTCATGAAGCCCAAGCGCCAGGAGACCGAAGACTACATTACCGGAAGGTTCGGCTGATGACGCGCCGCATGTTTCAACTTTCCGTCAAGGAGGTCTGATATGACCGACAAGCACTTGTCCAGCCAGTTCGACAGCGAGCTCAGCGGTGTTTCCAGCCGCGTGATGGAGATGGGCGGGCTCGTGGAGTCGCAGATTCACACCGCCGTCTACGCGCTCGCGCAGTTCAGCGAAGAGGCTGCCACCCAGGTGCGCGAGATCGAAACCCGGGTGAACCGGATGGAGGTCGAGATCGACCGCGAGCTGTCGTCGATCATCGCGCGGCGGCAGCCGACCGCGCGCGACCTGCGCCTGCTGATCGCCATTTCCAAGATCACGGCCAACCTCGAGCGCGCGGGTGACGAGGCCGAACGCATCGCCCGTATGGTCAAGTCCATCATCGAGAGTGGCGAGGCACGCAAGCTGCCGTCCTCTGAACTGAGGATCGCCGCGGACCTCGCCTCGGGACTGCTGCGCAAGGCGCTCGATGCGTTCGCCCGGCTGGACGCCAATGCGGCGGTTTCCATCCTCAAGGAGGACGACCTGATCGATCGAGAGTTCGGCGGCTTCGTGCGCAAGCTCATCACCTACATGATGGAAGACCCGCGCACGATTTCGGCCAGCCTGAACCTGCTGTTCGTGGCCAAGGCCATCGAGCGGATCGGGGACCATTCGAAGAACATCGCCGAAGTCACCATCTACGTCGTCAAGGGTGCGGACGTCCGCCACACTTCGATGGAGCAGATCGAGTCGGTGGTCCGCTGATCGAGCTCATGAAGAACTTGCCCCGGGTCCTGATCGTCGAGGACGAGCCTGCGATAGCGGAGCTGATTTCGGTCAACCTGCGCCACAACGGCTTTCGTCCGGTCTGGGTCGAAGAGGGCATCGCGGCGCAACGCGAACTTGACGCGGCTCTGCCGGACGTGATCCTGCTGGACTGGATGCTGCCCGGCCAGAGCGGGCTGGTGCTGGCCCGCAAATGGCGCGCCGATGCGCGGACCAAAAGCATTCCGATTCTGCTGTTGACGGCACGTGGCGACGAACCCGACAAGGTGGCCGGGCTCGATGCGGGCGCGGACGATTACATCACCAAGCCGTTTTCAACGCAGGAGTTGCTGGCGCGCATTCGTGCGGTGCTGCGCAGGAGGGCGCCGGAGCAGGGGAGCGAGAGCGTCGCCATCGGCGCGCTGGTGCTGGACGGGGCGACCCATCGCGTGACCTGGAATGGCCAGCTGCTGAAGGTGGGACCCACCGAGTTCAAGCTGCTGCACTACCTGATGAAGCATCCGGAACGCGTACACAGCCGTTCGCAGCTGCTGGACCGGGTGTGGGGTGACCATGTCTTCATCGAGGAGCGCACGGTCGATGTGCACGTCAAGCGCTTGCGCGAGTCGCTGGGTGGCGCGGGGGCCATGATAGAAACCGTGCGTGGCGCGGGCTATCGCCTCGCCGCCAGCGCGCCGGCCGCGAGTTCAGCAGCGGCCTAGCCAGGCTTCGCCGTGAAGGCGAGCCGCAGGCGTCACAATCAAACATGGCTTGGCGTTTTTTCAGTTTTCTGTTGTGTGCATTCGCCGGTGGGTTGTTCGGCTGGTGGATCGGCCACGACTACGCCATGCGCATCGGGCTGGTCGCCGGCGGGCTTGGCTGGCTGGTGATCGACAGCATGCGTGGTGCGCGCGTGCTGCGGTGGTTGCGGCGCGGGGACTTCACGGATGCACCACCGGTCTCCGGACTTTGGGGCGAGGTGGTGGATCGCGCCCGTCGCGTCATTCGGCTGCGCGACCAGGAAGCCATCCAGGCCGGACAGCGGCTGCAGGAATTCCTCGCCGCCATCCAGGCTTCGCCCAACGGCGTGGTGTTGCTCGATCCGCAGGGCCGGATCGAATGGTGCAATCAGACGGCTGCCGAGCAGTTTGGTTTTGACCTGCAGCGCGATCTGCAGCAACAGGTCGGCAATCTGGTTCGCGATCCATCGTTCAGCGCTTACTACAACAGTGGCCGCTACCTGCACGAAATCGTGGTCGCGAGCCCCCGGAGTTCCGCATCCAGGCCCGTCAAGCTCTCGGTGCACCTGCATCCCTATGGCGAAGGCCGCAAGCTTCTGCTGTCGCGCGATGTCACGGCGGTGGAACAGGCGGAGATCATGCGGCGCGATTTCGTCGCCAATGTGTCGCACGAGATCCGTACGCCGCTGACGGTGCTGATGGGTTTTGTCGAAACCCTGCAAACCCTTCCGCTGGACGAGCCGGACCGCGCGCGTTACCTGGGTCTCATGGCGCAGCAGGCACACCGCATGCAGACGCTGGTTAACGACCTGCTCACGCTTTCCCGGCTGGAAGGCAGCCCGCTGCCGGGCGGCGGTGAATGGATCTCCCTGGCATCGTTGATGGTGCACTGTGAGCAGGAGGGCCGGGCGCTGTCCGCCATCCTGGGCAAGTCACAGGATCTGCAATTCGCGCAAGCGCCGGCGCTGGAAATTTCGGGTTCGCCGAATGAGTTGCTCAGCGCCTTGTCCAATCTGGTGAGCAATGCGGTGCGGTATACGCCGCCCGCGGGCATTATCAGCGTTCAGTGGCGCACATTGGCTGACGGGCGAGGCGAATTCTCGGTGCGCGACACCGGCCCGGGCATTGCACCCGAACACATCTCGCGGCTCACCGAGCGCTTTTACCGCGTTGACCGGAGCCGTTCGCGCGAGACCGGCGGCACCGGCCTGGGGCTGGCCATCGTCAAGCACGTGGTGCAGCGCCATGGCGCCGAACTGAGGATCGAGAGCACGCCCGGCAGTGGGTCGACGTTCGCGATCGGCTTTCCGGCCAGCCGATTGCGCACCGCGGTCAGCCTCGATACGAACGAACAGCGCGCCACAGAATTGCTGGAAGGATCAAGCTGAGCAAGGCCAGCGCGATGGCCGCGGCTGCCCAGAAAGCGGCCGGCGAGTGTTGCGCCTTCCACGGGCCCAGGTCGTGATACGCCAGCGCATAACCGCCGGCCAGCCCCACTCCCCATAGCAGCACGCAATACGCGACGAGAGGCGCGAGCGCAACCCGGTAGCAGCGCAGCACGAACACGCACAGGGCCTGAGCGGCATCGCCGATGTGAAAGATCGCCAGCCACGCCAGGAGCCCGGCCGCAAGCGTCACGACCTCCGGGTTGCTCGAGTAGATCGATGCGAGGCTCCCGCGCCCGAGCGCGACGCATGCGGCCAGCATGAGTGCCAGCACCGCCCCTAATTTGAAGCCGGTGCGAATGGCCAGCCGCGCGCGGGCGGCATCGCCGGCGCCCAGCCAATAGCTCACGCGGGCACTGGTCGCGATGGCCAGCGAGAGCGGCACCATGTACATCACGGCGGCGAGATTGGCCGCCACCTGGTGCGCGGCCGTAGCCACCGTCCCCTGGCGGGCGATGAAGAGCGCCATCAACGTGAACGACGTCACTTCGACCATCACGGCCAGTCCACCCGGCACGCCGAGCCGGGCGAAGTCGCCGATGGCGCCCCAATCGGGCCGTTCCATGCGGCGCCAAATAGCGTAGGGGCGATACAGCTCCTGCGTGCGCAGCAGCGCAAAAGCGCAAGCTACCAGAAGCCAGCTGACCAGGACCGTCGCCCAGGCGCAGCCTACCGCGCCCTGTGCCGGCAGGCCCAGACCGCCGAATGCAAACCAGATCGTCAGCGGAATCTTCACCAGCAGCGCCGCCGCCTGCAGCCATGTCACCAGCACTGGCTTGCCCAGGCTCTGATTGAGCGTGCTGAACATTCGAAAGAGCATCGCCGGCGGCAAGGCCAGGACCAGGACGGCCAGGTAGCGGCGCACGTCGGGCTGCAACGCCTCCGGTACTTCGGTCCAGCGCAGTGGCGCGCCGGCAAACAGCAGGGCCACACCGCCCGCCAGCATGCCGAGCGCCGCAAGATAGAGCGCCTGGCGCACGGACCGGCCGAGGTCTGCATGCCGGTTGCCGCCATGCAGATGCGCCCAGGTGGGCAGCAGGGCCTGCAGCATTCCCATGAGCCCGACGAAGACGCTGATGTACACAGCCGAGCCGACCGAAAGCGCGGCCAGTGCCTGCTCCGAATAGCGGCCAGCGACGATGGTGTCGGTCACGCCGAACGCCATGACGGCGAGCTGGCCGACCAGCACCGTCCCCGCATGCCGGGCGATGGTGCGCAGCTCTGTCACCGGGGCACGGCTTTCCTGTAGATCAAGACGTTCTCGTTGGCATCCGAGGGACGCCGGATGCCGGCAACCTGCTGCCAGTCGCGCGTGTCCAGCGCGAGCGGCATGACGGCTTGCAGCGGCCCGGCGACCAGCAGCCAGGGGCAGGTGGGCCTGCCGACGGCGGGTCGCAACTCCATGCCGCCGTGATATCGGAACGCCGCCACCTGGGCGCGGGTCAACCCGAACACCTCGACGCAACCTGGCTGATCCATTTGCCGCATCACCGCGCGCACCAGCGGGGTGTAGCCGCGCGCGTAGTCCAGAACCGGCAGCCACAGTGTCATCAGCAGCAGCCAGCACAACGCCGCTCCGCTGGCGGGAAGCACGAGACTCTTCCAGATGGCCACACGGTGCCTGCCAGTGCGCCATCGCACCAGCCAGCCCCACGCGATGGTTGCCGCCAGCGCGCTGACGAAGGCCAGCATGGAGAAACTGGGTTCGAAGCCGGGCGCCAGGCGCGCGACGTTCGCCGCGGGCTTGGCCGGAATGCCGGTTTGCAATGAGATCCAGATCACCCAGATCACGACCGCGCAGCCGCTGAAGAACAGCAATGTGAACCAGTCGATCAGCGCCGCGACAGAGCGCGACAGCGTCGGCAACGCAAATGCCGCCAATGTTGCCAGCGCCGGCAGCGCCAGCAGGAGCGAGCGATCGGAGGACGGCGTGACCCAGGTCGCCGCGAGCGCGACCAGCGTGAACCAAAGAGGCAAGGCGACATGGCGGCTGGCCAGTTGCCGTCGCCAGCGCCAAAGGGTCCACAAGGCCAGCGGCCAGGCGGGCCAGGTGAACCAGAGCATCAGGCGCCCCTGCGACTGCCAGTTGCGGGCCAACCCGCTCTCGATCCGCCAGTGCCAGAGGCCCAGGGCCCACGAAAGGCCTGCGGTCACAAGCAGTGCGGCGGCCAGGATGGCAACCTCATGCCAGCGTGGCCCGGACGAGGTGTCGCTCGGTGGATCGCGGTCGAACACGCTGAGGGCAAGCCCGCCCACCCCGAACAGCAGGGCCATCGACGGCGCCCCACTCAGCGCCAGACCTGTCATGCCGGTCAACAAGGTTGGCGCGGCAACCAGCGGCCGGCTGGCAAGTGCGGCCATGCCGTAGAAGCTGAAGGCGGTGAAACCGACCTGTGCCAGCGATGGCGTGGTTTCGTGCGAGAACTGCGCCAACCCCAGGCAAGCCACCAGTGCGAGCAGGCCCCCATCGGCCATGGCACGCGCGTAGTCGGTCGGATTCGCTTCACCTCCAAAGGCGAATGAAACGGGTTGCGCCCGGGGACTGCGAGCCAGCGAATAGACCCCGTACCATGTCGCTGTCAGGGTCAGCGCCAGCAGCATGATGAATGGGATGCGGGCTGCGAAGTCCGGCACGACCCAGGCCGGTGCCAGCTGCATGGCCCAGGCACCGAGCCAGTAGGGCAGCAACGCATCGAATTCAGGCGGCTGGCCAACCAGTGTCGGCGCGAGCCAGGATGCTTGCCCACGGGCCAACTCGAACATATGTCCGAACGCGGCGATATCCGCGTTCTTCCACGGCTCCCGGCCGACGAACCCCGGCACCACATACGCCAGACAAAGCAGCAGCAGTGCGGTGCGCGGCAACCGGCGCACGGCGCCCTGGGCAACGATGGCGGGAGTCGGCTGGTTCACAGCGGGCGATTATGAGGCCCCCAAAACCAAGGGCAGCGCGGTTGCCCGGGCTGCCCTCGATTGGAGAAACGCTGTTTACTTGGCGGGCGGCTTCTCGGCCTCGCCGGCCTTGGCGGTACCCGGCTTGCCGAACTTCTTGAAGAACTTGTCGACCCGGCCGCCCATGTCGTTCACGGACTTCTGGGTGCCGGTATAGAAGGGGTGCGATTCGCTGGAAGTATCGAGCTTGAACATCGGCAGTTCGCGGCCGTCATCGGTCTTGCCCATTTCCTTGGTCTGCGCGCACGAACGCGTCACGAACTTGAAACCGTTGGACAGGTCCACGAACAGGACGTCGCGGTAATTGGGGTGGATGCCGTCTTTCATGATCTTCCTTGGGGTCGTTGCGGGAGCCGGACCAGACTGCCTAGTCTACTTTCCGCAGTTAGCCTGCAATTATAGCAAGCCTCACAATGTCATCCCGAACCCCGGATCAAGTCCGGGATGACAAATTCATCAGCCGCCTCTTCTCATCATGTCGAAGAACTCGACGTTGCTCTTGGTGGCTTTCATGCTCTTGAGCACCATTTCCATCGCCTCGATCTCATCCATGTTGTACATGAACTGGCGCAGGATGCGGGTCTTCTGCAGGATTTCGGGGGCGAGCAGCAGTTCCTCGCGACGGGTGCCGCTTCGGTTGAGCTGGATCGAGGGGAACACGCGCTTTTCGTACAGGCGCCGGTCCAGGTGGATTTCGCTGTTGCCGGTGCCCTTGAACTCTTCGAAGATCACTTCGTCCATCCGGCTGCCCGTGTCGATCAGGGCCGTGGCGATGATCGTGAGCGATCCACCCTCTTCGACGTTACGGGCGGCGCCCAGGAAGCGCTTCGGGCGCTGCAGGGCGTTGGAGTCGACACCGCCGGTGAGCACCTTGCCCGACGAGGGCACGACGTT
The DNA here is from genome assembly GCA_046599015.1 of Ramlibacter sp. Classification (GTDB taxonomy): domain Bacteria; phylum Pseudomonadota; class Gammaproteobacteria; order Burkholderiales; family Burkholderiaceae_C; genus Ramlibacter. The sequence goes on along the minus strand of JBKJHN010000082.1, from coordinate 8,214 downwards.
GTTATAGGCCCGCGCCAGGCGGGTGATCGAGTCCAGCAGGATCACCACATCGCGCTTCAATTCCACCAACCGCTTGGCGCGCTCGATCACCATCTCCGCGACGTGTACGTGGCGCGCCGCGGGCTCGTCGAAAGTCGAAGCGATGACCTCACCCTTCACCGAACGCTGCATCTCGGTCACTTCTTCCGGCCGCTCGTCCACCAGCAACACCATCATGTGGATGTCCGGGTAGTTCGCGGCGATGGCATGCGCCATGTGCTGCATCATCACGGTCTTGCCGCTCTTGGGTGGCGCCACCAGCAAGGCGCGCTGGCCCTTGCCGATCGGCGCGATGATGTCGATGATGCGGCCGGTGACGTTCTCCTCGCCCTTGAAGTTCTCGCGCTCCAGCTTCATCTGCTCCTTGGGGAACAGCGGCGTGAGGTTCTCGAACATCACCTTGTGCTTGTTCTGCTCGGGCGGGCCGTCGTTGACCTTGTCCAGCTTGGTCAGCGCAAAGTAGCGCTCGCCGTCCTTGGGCGTGCGAACTTCGCCTTCGATCATGTCACCGGTGTGCAGGTTGAAACGGCGAACCTGGCTGGGCGAGATATAGATATCGTCGGTGCTCGCCGTGTAGCTCGTGTCGGGGCTGCGCAGGAAGCCGAAGCCGTCCGGAAGGATTTCCAGCACACCATCGGCGAACACCTGCTCGCCGGCACGCGCGCGCTTCTTGATGATGGCGAACATCAACTCCTGCTTGCGCATCCGCCCGGTGTTTTCGATCTCAAGCTCTTCGGCTTGCTTCAGGACTTCGGACACATGAAGTGCCTTGAGTTCGTTCAGGTGCATGGAGTTACCCCTTGCGGAGTTCTTATTGGATCTGGGGGAGGGTGGGCGCGAGGCGCGTGCCTCGCAAAACCCGGAAACTCGAACCGGCCCGCCTGCAAGTGGCGGATCAGCGAACTGGAGACATTATGACAGAAAGGAAAGCAAAAGGACGCAGCGCTTGCGTCCGCGTTATCCTCTGTTACCCCAGTTGCTGATCAATGAAGGCGGTGAGTTGCGCCTTGCTCATTGCGCCGACTTTGGTGGCGGCCAGCTGGCCGTCTTTGAAAAGCATCAGGGTGGGAATCCCGCGGATTCCGTACTTGGCCGGCACGTCGCGGTTCTCGTCGACGTTCATCTTGGCGATCTGCAGCTTGTCCTGATAGGTGGACGATACTTCGTCGAGGATCGGCGCAATCATCTTGCAGGGGCCGCACCATTCGGCCCAATAGTCCACCAGCACCGGTTTGTCGGCCTTCAGGACGTCAGCTTCGAAGGTTGCGTCGGAGACGTGCTTGATCAGGTCGCTGGCCATGTGTGGGTTCCTTTGGACGGTGGGTGGGATCCGTGCGAATGCAGGGTCCGGGGCAAGTACAGTGAGGGAATTGTGACAGAAACGAAGTCCCCGCGTCGGCTGTGGCCGGCCTCTTTCGCCCCATGGATCTGATCGTAAAACCCCATCACGCCACCGCGACTCTGCAGGCCTTGATTGGCCGGGTACGCCTGCTGATGACTGAGCGCGGCGCGCACGCCGCACGCACGGTCGTGCTGCTGCCCTACATCCACCTGCTCCCGGTGGCCACACGTGCGTGGGCCGAACAGGTTCCCAATGGCTTCGCACCGCGTTTCGAGACCACCATGACGTGGACCGGTGCGGCTGGTTTCGCGCCCGGCGTGCACGATATCTCCTTTGACATGGGACGCGACCTGCTCACCGCGCGCGCTCTTCTGGAGCGCGCCGGCCTGGGAGCGCGGGCCGATCTGCTCGCCGGGCGCCTGGTGGAAGCCGCGTGGCAGCTGGCGGATGTGGCGGGTGCAGTTTCCTCATCGCAGCGTCCGGACTGGGCCGCGGGCGCACGTGCCGCGCTGACCATGGAACTCGAGGCGCCGATGCTCGCACTTGAAGGCGCGGTGGCGCGTATTGCGCTCGAGTGGGCGGCGGCTTCCGCGTATGCCGGGGATGCGCTGTTGCAGGAAGCGATCGCCAGCCAGCTCGACTTGCTGGTGGTGCTGGAAGGCTTGCGCGCCGAGCCGCTGACCGAAGCTTTGAAGCGTCTGCTCGCCGGCAAGGCGGTGTCCTTGCCCATGGACGTTGCCGCACCTCCTGGCGCCATCCGGCTGCACGAAGCGAAAGACCCATCCGACGAGGCGGAGCGCACGGCAGCGTGCGTGCTGCGGCATGTCGAGGCAGCGCGGGTTCCGGTGGCGCTGGCGGCCATCGATCGCGTGCTGACGCGGCGTGTGCGCGCCTTGCTGGACGCGCGGGGCGTCGCCATTCGCGACGAGACCGGCTGGAAGCTTTCCACCACCCGGGCGGCGGCCAACGTGATGCTGGCGCTGCGGGCCTGCACCTGGAACGCGCCCAGCGATGCGGTGATCGATTGGCTCAAGAACGCTCCGGCCGCGCCTGCGTTCACGGTGCTGGTACTTGAGCGGCGTGTGCGCCGCGGCGGCGTGCGCGATTGGCGTTCACTGCAGGCGCCCGATCTGGGCGATGGCCCGTCGTTGCAGGCGCTGGTCCAACAAGTGAACCAATGGCGCGATGGCCTGCAGCGGGGGCGCGCGCTGCCGCAGTGGCTTGCCGCGTTACGTGCCCTGCTGCACGCCACCGGTTATTGGGCGGCGCTGGAACGCGATGCCGCCGGCGTCAAGCTGATCGCGGCTTTGGGCCTCGACGAAGACGCGCAGGCGGAGTTGCAACAGCTGCCCCAGGCTGCCCGCACTTTCAGCGTCGCGGAATTCAGCGCCTGGGTCGACGACACACTTGAGGCGGCCAGCTTCGTGCCCGAACCGTCGCCGCTGGAGCAAGTGGTCATCCTGCCGTTCAATCAACTGCTGGGCCGTCCGTTCGCAGCGCTGGTGCTGGCCGGCTGCGACGAGATGCGGCTCTCGCCCGCGCCGGAGCCTGTCGGCATTTGGACCGCCGCGCAGCGGCAAGCACTCGGCCTGCCCTCGCGCGAAGCGCTCGAGGCCGAAGTTCGCGCCGGCTGGCGTCACGCGCTGCAAACCCCGCTCTGCGACGTCCTGTGGCGGCGCAGCGATGAAAGTGGAGAGCCCTTGCTGCCCAGCGCACTGGTGCAGGCCTTGCAGCTGGAAGACACTGCGCAATGGGCGCCGGATCCGCGGCTCGTCCGCGAACTCCAGGCGCAGCCGACCCCCAGGCCGTTCGCAACGGGCAACGCGCTGCCGCTCGAGCAACTGTCCGCCAGCGCGTACGAAGATCTTCGGCGCTGCCCTTACCGCTTCTTCGCGCTGCGCCAGCTGGGCTTGCAGGAAGCCGACGAGATCGACAACGAACTGGACAAGCGGGACTTCGGCAACTGGTTGCACAAGGTGTTGAGTGTTTTTCATGAGTCGATGCAGCAGAGTTGGGAACCGGCGGGCCCGGGGCGCGTCCGCCGGCTGGACGCCAAGGCTGCTGAAGTGACACGCGAACAAGGGCTCGACGACGGCGATTTCCTGCCGTTCGCCGCAGCCTGGCCGCAAGTGCGCGACGGCTACCTGGCATGGCTGGGGGAGCATGAAGCGAAGGAGCGCGCCACATTCGAGCGCGCCGAGAGCGAACACCGGATGCAGCTGGGCCCCTTGAAGCTGGTGGGGCGGATCGACCGGATCGATCGCCTCAGCGACGGGCGCGTGATGGTGATGGATTACAAGACCGAAGCGCGAGGAGTGAGCCAGGATCGTGTGAAGCAGCCTGCGGAAGACACGCAACTGGCGTTTTACGCGGCGCTGCTCGATGACGACACGCTGCGAGCCGCGTATATCAATGTAGGCGAGCGCGGTGAGACGCGAACCGTGGAGCAGCCGCATGTGGTCGAGGCACGCGACCTGCTGGTGCACGGCATTCTCGAGGACCTCGGCCGCATCGAGCGCGGCGAGGTCATATCCGCATTGGGCGAGGGCAAGGCCTGCGAATTTTGTTCGGCCCGGGGTCTGTGCCGCCGGGATTTCTGGTCATGACCGAGCCGACATCCGACCCCATCGTCGATCTCGCCTACGAACACAATGGCGCGCGGGTCGGCCGCGACCGGTTCTATGCCATTGCCTGCGACCCGCGTCGCAGCGTCGCGGTGGAAGCCTGCGCCGGCGCGGGCAAGACCTGGATGCTGGTCTCGCGGATTCTGCGGGCCTTGCTCGCCGGCGCGCAGCCGCACGAGATCCTGGCCATCACTTTCACCAAGAAGGCGGCCGGCGAAATGCGGCAGCGCCTGCATCAGTGGCTGGCCGAATTCGCGCGGGGGGCCCCTGAAGAAGCGGCCCAGGCGCTGATAGCGCGCGGCATCCCCGCGCCGACGGCGGCCGAGGCAGGCGCGCTTCAGGGCTTGTACTCCGAGCTGCTGGGTTCGGGCCGCCCGGTGCAGATTCGGACCTTCCACAGCTGGTTCGCCGCCTTGCTGCGCAATGCGCCCCTGGCCGTGCTCGATCAACTGGGGCTGCCGGCACGCTATGACCTGCTCGAAGACGACAAGGAAGCGATCGACATGGTGTGGCGGCGTTTCCACTCGGCTGTGGCCGCGGAGCCGGGGGCGCGCGCTGACTTTGAAGCGTCAGTCGCCGCTCACGGCCGCTTTCAAACGCAAAAGGCGCTTCTCGCGGCGCTGGCCAAGCGAGTCGAGTTCGTGCTGGCCGATACCCATGGCGTCGTCGAAGCGTCCATCAAGCCCTTTGGGGAACAGTTTCCGGAGTTCGCCGGTCTGCGCGAGCCGTGCGACCTGTTGACGGCGGTCGGAGCGCTGCGCCAGCGACTCGCCGATGCCGCGCAAGCTTTGGGCCGGGCCAGCGCGCCCACCTTCTCGGCGAAAGGCGCGGAGCTGGAATCCGCGCTATCGGCGGGCGACTTGCCCGCGGTGCTCGGGGCCTTGCTGACGCTCAAGGGCGACCGGCGCAAGTTCAACGAGAAGCTCGAGGGCTTGGCCCACATCCGAAACGCGCAGGAGTTGGCGCAGCGGCTGTCCGCAGCCTGCGCCCAGCATGATGCCTGGCTGCACCATCAACGCATGGCGCGGCTGACCCGGATGCTGATCAACCAGTTCGGCGCCCTGAAACGCGAGCGCGGCTGGGTTGACATGAACGACGTCGAACAGGCTGCGCTGCTGATGCTGGCCGACCCGGTGCTTTCCGGCTGGGTCCAGGAGCGGCTCGATGCGCGGATCAAGCATTTGCTGATCGACGAATTCCAGGACACCAACCCGCTGCAGTGGCAGGCACTGCACGCCTGGCTGAGCAGTTACGCCGGTGCCGGTGGCAACGCGCCGGGAGTGTTCATCGTGGGCGATCCCAAGCAGAGCATCTATCGTTTCCGGCGAGCCGAACCGCAGGTGTTCCGGGCCGCGCAGGACTTCGTGGTCGATGCCTTGCAGGGCGATCTGCTCAGCTGCGACCATACCCGTCGCAATGCACCGCCGGTCATGACTGTGGTCAATGAAGTGATGGCAACGGCGCAGGAGGCCGGCCAGTACGACGGGTTTCGAGCCCACACCACCGAATCGGAGGAGGAAGGTCTGGTGGCCATGCTGCCGCAGATCTCGCGCGACACGCTGCGCCCCGAGCCTGTTGCCGGCGAGGCGATCTCCTGGCGCGACAGCCTCACCGTCCCGCGCGAGTTGCCCGAGGAAAAACTGATCTCGCTGGAGTGCCGGCAAGCTGCCGCGTGGATCGCGCGGCAGATCGAAGGCGGCCTCGCGCCCGGCGACATCATGGTGCTTGCCCGCAAGCGCGACCGCCTCGGCGTCATGGAAGGCGAACTGCGCGCCTTGCGCATCCCCGCCCAGCAACCGGAGAAGGCGGACTTGTGCGAGGCGCCCGAAGCGCAGGACATCGTGGCGCTGCTTGACGCGCTGGTCTCCACAACGCACGACCTTTCGCTGGCTCGGGCGCTGAAGTCGCCATTGTTCGGGCTGGGCGACGAGATGCTGGTGTGTCTGGCGGTGGCGGCGCGTGAAGCGCGGCAGTCGGGCAAGCCCGCGTCGTGGTACGAGTTATTGCAGCGAGAGGGTGAGCTCGCGGCGGGGCTGGGGAAGGTTGCCGCGCAGTTGCGCGAGTGGAAGCGCCTGGTGGATCAGCTGCCACCGCACGACGCGCTGGAGGCGATCTATCACGAGGGGGATGTCCTCGCCCGCTTTGCGGCTGCAGCACCGGGACCGTCGCGCGATGCCGTGCTGGCGAATTTGCGGGCGCTGCTGGGCGCCGCCCTGCAGGTGGACGGCGCACGCTACGCGACGCCGTACCGGTTCGTCCGGGCGCTCAAGGCCGGCGGCATTCCGGCGCCCGCCCTGTCGGATCACGCAGCGGTGCGGCTGCTGACCGTGCACGGCGCGAAGGGTCTCGAGGCTCCGGTTGTCTTGATGCTCGACACCGATGCGGCCCCGCCGCGCGCCGAGACCATGGGTGTGGTGGTGGAGTGGCCGGGCGAAGCGCCGGCGCCCTGGCGGTTTGCTTTCATCGCCAGTGAAACCCGGCCTCCGGCCTGCAGCGCCGAAGCACTGGATGTGGAAAGGGCGGCGCGCCAGCGCGAAGAACTCAATGGCTTGTACGTGGCGATGACGCGCACCCGCAACACGCTGGTGCTTTCATCGGTGCAGCCGTATGCACCCAGCGAGGCAAGCTGGTGGCAGCGGTTGCAGCCGCATTGCCTGCGGTTGCCTGCTCCTTCGGCTGTCGCGATGCCAGGCGATGAGGGACGCGCCGGCCAATTCGCGCTGGCGCAGCTGCCGACCCTCACGCTCGCCAAGGCACCCGAGGCGCAGGCCCGGCCGCTCAAGGCCGCCGCCGATTCGGACGAATCCCGGTTCGGTCAGGCCGTGCACCGGCTGCTTGAAGGCTGGACTGGCGGCGCACCTCAATTCGGCGCTGCGCAGGTCCGGCGCGTCGCTCGTGAATTCGCGTTGAGTGAGGCCCAGGCCGTGGAGGCGGCTTCCATGGCGCAACGCATCCTGAGCGGCGAGGGCGCCTGGGCCTGGGACGCCGGTATCGTGGATTGGCAGGGCAATGAGGTGCCGCTCCATCATGAGGGCGAGTTGTTGCGGCTGGATCGCCTGGTGCGACGCAGCGCCACCGGCGAATGGTGGGTGCTGGATTACAAGGCGGCAGCCCGGCCGGAGTGCCAGAGTGAGTTGCTCGATCAATTGCGCCGCTACCGAAGCGCAGTGCAGATGGCCTGTGCCGGGGAGCCGGTGCGGGCCGCCTTCCTCACCGGGCAGGGCAAACTTGTGGTGGTGGCATGAGTGTCGCCGTTGTCGGTGCCGGTCCCGCCGGCTTGATGGCAGCGGAAGTGCTGTCGCAAGGCGGCCGCCGCGTTGAAGTCTTCGACGCGATGGCGTCCTCCGGCCGCAAGTTCCTGCTCGCGGGCAAGGGCGGGTTGAACTTGACGCACTCGGAGCCTTTCGACACCTTTGTGTCTCGCTATGGCGAGCGCCGCCTGCAGGTGGAGGCGTGGTTGCGGGAGTTCGGCCCCAGCGAGCTGCGCGACTGGGCACAGGGATTGGGCGTTGCCACTTTTGTCGGGACTTCAGGGCGGGTGTTTCCGGCCGATATGAAGGCGGCGCCGTTGTTGCGTGCGTGGTTGCAGCGCCTGCGCCGCGCGGGCGTGGTGTTCCACATGCGACATCGGTTCAGCGGGTGGGCGGCGGACGGTGCACTTCGATTCACAACTGCCCAAGGCGAACACCTGGCGTGTTTCGATGCTGTGGTGCTGGCGCTCGGCGGCGCGAGCTGGTCGCGGCTGGGCTCGGACGGCGCCTGGGTGCCGGTGTTGGAGGATCGTGGCGTTACCGTCGCGCCCCTGGTGCCGGCCAACTGCGGCTTCGACGTGCAAGGCGGCTGGAGCGAGTATTTCGCGTCGCGGTTCGCGGGCCAGCCCTTCAAGACGGTCGCCATCCGCTTCCAGCAATTCCAGCGCCGGGGCGAATTCGTGGCGACGGCGACCGGTGTCGAGGGCAGTCTTGTCTACGCCGCCTCCGCGCTGCTGCGCGATGAAATCACGGCACATGGCAGCGCCACTTTCGAACTGGACTTGTTGCCGGCCCGAAGCCGCGAACAGGTGCTGGCCGAAGTCGCACATCCGCGCGGCTCGCGCTCGCTGGCCAGCCATCTTAAGAGCCGGCTCGGGCTGGATGGCATCAAGCTGGCGCTGCTGCATGAGCTTTTGGCGAAAGCCGATGTACATGATGCGGTCAAGCTGGCCACGGC
>JBKJHN010000070.1:0-5803 GCA_046599015.1 Ramlibacter sp. | reverse complement strand
TTCGCCCATTTACTGTGTCCGGCCACTGAAAATCCTTATGTCGTTGCGCGTCGGCGCTATATTGGCGCTGTCTAGTCAGTTGGGGACAGAGCAAAATGGCAGTTGCCATTTTGGACTGTCCCGCAAACTCTCAGTCAGTTGGGGACAGAGCAAAATGGGCAAGCCATTCTTGGTCTGTCCCGCAAATCTCTAACCAGTTGGGGACAGAGCAATTCTTGGTCTGTCCCGCAAACATATTTATGTATTTTACTTTTCAACCATGGCTGAACCTCTGTTGATCGCCAGGAACTCCCAAACGGAGTGCCATATGCTGCCGGGACTGGCTAACCGGCATGGCCTCATCACCGGGGCGACGGGCACCGGTAAGACCGTCACGCTGCAGACGATGGCGGAGAATTTGTCGAGGATCGGCGTGCCGGTGTTCATGGCGGACGTCAAAGGCGACCTGACGGGTATCAGCCAGGCCGGGACTGTCGGCGAGAAGCTGGCCGCCATTCTCAAGGAGCGTGGGATAACGCCGACGGCGCCGTTGGCCTGCCCCGTCACCTTGTGGGACGTGTTCGGCGAGCAGGGTCACCCGGTGCGAGCCACCGTGTCCGACATGGGCCCTCTGCTGCTCGGGCGCATGCTGAACGTCAACGAAACGCAAGCCGGCGTGCTGCAGCTGGTCTTCAAGATCGCCGACGACAACGGACTGCTGTTGCTGGACCTGAAAGACTTGCGCTCCATGCTGCAGTACGTTGGTGACAACGCGAAGGATTTCACCACCAGCTACGGCAACGTCAGCGCCGCCAGCATCGGTGCGATCCAGCGCGGCCTGATGCAGATCGACGCGCAGGGCGGCGACAAGTTCTTTGGTGAGCCCATGCTCAACATCCAGGACTTCCTGCAGACCGATGCGTCCGGTCATGGGATCGTCAACATCCTCACCGCCGACAAGCTTCTGAACTCTCCGCGGCTCTACGCCACTTTCCTGCTGTGGATGCTGTCCGAACTGTTCGAGCAGCTGCCCGAAATCGGTGACCCCGAAAAGCCCAAGCTCGTCTTCTTCTTCGACGAGGCCCACCTGCTCTTCAACGAAGCGCCCAAGGTGCTGGTCGAGCGCATTGAACTGGTAGTGCGCCTGGTGCGCTCCAAAGGCGTGGGCGTCTATTTCGTGACGCAGAACCCGCTGGACATTCCGGACAGCGTGCTGGCGCAATTGGGGAACCGGGTGCAACACGCACTGCGAGCGTTCACGCCACGCGACCAGAAGGCGGTGAAAGCCACCGCCCAGACCATGCGGCAAAAGCCCGGCTTGGACATTGAAAAAGCGATCACCGAACTGCAGGTCGGCGAGGCCCTGGTCAGCCTGCTGGATGAGAAAGGGCGGCCGAGCGTCACCGAGCGCTCCTATGTGCTGCCCCCGGGCAGCCAGCTCGGCCCGATCACCGATGCCCAGCGACGTGCGCTCATTGCGGGTTCGCTGGTGGCCGGCGTGTACGAAAAGACCGTGGACCGTGATTCGGCCCACGAGAAGCTCAAGGTACGCACCGAGCAGGCGCAAGCGGAGGCCGCTGCAGTCAAGCCGGGCGCAGCTGGCGGCGGCGTGCTGGGCGGATTCAGCGACATCCTGTTCGGCTCGACCGGGCCGCGCGGCGGCCGCCGCGAAGGGCTGGCCGCGAGCATGGCCAAATCGGCCGTTCGAACCATGGGCAGTACGGTCGGCCGCGAAATCATACGCGGGGTGTTGGGCAGCATCATGGGAAGCAAGAGGCGCTAAATAAGGACTGTCTGGACCCGTCATCCCGGGCTTGACCCGGGAGCCAGGCCAACCACGGACAGGCGAAGCTGCGGTACATTGGCTTCCGTACAAGTCAGCCATGTCCGTCGAAACACCCGCCCCGCGCCACATCCGCCTGACCTCGCACGCCGGCGGCCACGGCGCTTTGCCGATTCGCTGGGGCGCGCCCACCGCTGCCGAACGCGGGCCGGTGGTCGGCACCACCACCCAGCGCAGCCACCGCAATGTCATCGGCACCCATAGCGGCTCGTACAGTGTCTACCGGGCCCTGGCCGTGGCAGCAGGCGCCCTCTCGCGTGACCACCGGGCCGATCTCACCAACACATCGCCCACCGATGTGATCGGGCCGTATCCACAATGGAGCGACCCGTCCAGGATCGTCGGCATGGACCCCTGGGGCGCGCTGGTGTCCGAGGCGTTCGCGGCCGAACTGGCGGCCGGCTTCGACATCCGGCCAACGATCGCGGTGACCAAGGCACACGTGATCCTGCCCGAGGTGATCGAAGGGCTACAGAAGGGCCGGCTCAAGGCCGATGGCACGGTCCTCACGGCCGCAGGCGCGGCCCTGGTCACCAAGGCCGCGATCGAGCCGGTGTGGTGGTTGCCCGGCGTGGCGAAACGATTCGGCTGTTCGGAGACTGACCTGCGCCGCGTGCTGTTCGAGGAAACCGGGGGCATGTATCCGGAGTTGGTGACGCGCAGCGACCTGGAAGTGTTCCTGCCGCCGATCGGCGGCCTGACAATCTACATCTTCGGTAACCCTCGCGACCTGGCCAATCCGAAGGTCGAACTCACGGCACGCGTGCACGACGAGTGCAACGGCTCCGACGTGTTCGGCTCGGATATCTGCACCTGCCGCCCTTACCTCACGCATGCCATCGAGGAATGCATCCAGGGTTCGCAGCGCGGCGGGGTCGGGCTGGTGGCGTATTCGCGCAAAGAGGGACGGGCCCTGGGCGAAGTCACCAAATTCCTGGTCTACAACGCGCGCAAGCGCCAGGTCGGCGGCGACACGGCCGATCAGTATTTCGCCCGCACCGAATGCGTCGCCGGAGTGCAGGACATGCGCTTCCAGGAGCTGATGCCGGACGTGCTGCACTGGCTGGGCATCCGAAAAATCCATCGGCTGGTGTCCATGAGCAACATGAAATACGACGCGATCACGGGCTCCGGGATCGAGATTGGCGAGCGCATCAACCTGCCTGACGAATTGATCCCTGCGGATGCGCGGGTCGAGATGGACGCCAAAGTCGCAGCCGGCTACTTCACATCCGGAGCGGTGCCCGGCGCAGACGAACTGAAGAAGGCCAAAGGACGGGAGCTTTAATGGGCAGCGCATATCTCGGATCCAGTCACGGTGATGCGGAAGCCGCGGCTTCTATCTTGCGCACGACGAATGCCGTGCGCGAACGCGCCGGGCAATTGCTGCGTCGAGCTCGCGACGGCGAGTCGCCGTGGTTCATCGTGGATGACGGTTTCCTGGACACAGCGGCGAGCGAGGTGGCGGCCGTCACCCGAAAGCGCTACCCCAAGTTGCACGTTCCGTTGCACAGCCGCTGGCGCCATTTCGAAGCCGGCGGCGTCGATCGCAAGGCCCGACTTGGCGAACTGCTGAAGGACCTGCCGCTGGTTTCCCGGGGCCACGCCATGATCGATCTCACGGTGATCAGCGTGCTGCTCGATGGCGGCGCCGGGCCCGGCTGGAAATATGTCGAGCCTGCGACGGGTCAGACTTTCACGCGCTCGGAGGGCCTGGCTGTGGCCAGCTTTCATGCGTTCACCGCCGGACTGTTCTCGAGCGACAAGAATCGCCCGTGCCAGGCCGACTCGGCGGGCCTGCGGGGCCTGGCCACGGACCATCTCGCCGCGGCCTTCCAGGTTAGTGAGTCCAACCCGCTGGTGGGGATCGACGAGCGCGCGATCTTGCTGCGCCGCTTGGGCGAGGCGCTGTCGGAACAGCCAGAGGTGTTCGGCGACGACGGCCGGCCCAGCGGCCTGTTCGACATGATCGTCAGCCCATTCGGGCCAGGCGTGCCGCTCACTGCCGACATTGCCGCGCACGACATTCTCTCGCAGATCCTGATCAGCCTGTCGGCGATCTGGCCCTCCAGCAATTCGGTCGGTAACGTGCCGTTGGGCGACTGCTGGCGCCATGCAGCCGTACGCGGAGAGGGCCTGAGCGACGGCTGGATCCCGTTCCACAAGCTGTCGCAGTGGCTGACCTATTCACTGCTCGAGCCGTTCGAATGGGCCGGTGCCCATATCCGCGGCGTCGACGCCCTTACGGCGCTACCAGAATACCGAAATGGCGGACTGCTGATCGACAGCGGCCTGCTGCGTTTGCGTGACGAAGCGGCGGCCAAGGAGACCTGGCAGGCGGGCGACGAAATCATCGTGGAGTGGCGCGCTTTGACGGTGGCGCTGATGGACGAAGTGGCGCACTCGGTGCGCGGTCAACTGCACTTGACCGAAATCCAACTGCCGCTGGCCTGCGTACTGGAAGGCGGCACATGGGCCGCAGGGCGCGAACTGGCGCAGCGGCATCGAGATGGATTGCCGCCGTTGATCGTGGCGAGCGACGGGACCGTGTTTTAGGGCTTGGAGAACGAAAATGAGCAACATCCACCTGATCGATCACCCGCTGGTGCAGCACAAGCTGACGCTGATGCGCAAGAAGGAGGCTTCGACGAACAGCTTCCGGCGCCTGCTCAACGAGCTGGCCATGCTGATGGCGTACGAGGTTACGCGCGACATGGCAATGCAGGAAGTGGAGATCGAGACGCCGCTGGAAAAGATGAAGGCCAAGGTCATCGATGGCAAGAAGCTGGTGTTCGTGTCGATCCTGCGCGCCGGAACCGGCATTCTGGATGGCATGCTCAGTGTGGTGCCGGGCGCCCGCGTCGGACACATCGGGCTGTATCGCGATCCGAAGACGCTGACGGCCGTGGAGTACTACTTCAAGATGCCGCAGAACATGCACGATCGCGACGTCGTGATCGTGGACCCGATGCTGGCCACCGGCAATTCCGCCATCGCCGCCGTCGAGCGGTTGAAGGAACTGGGACCCAAGTCGATCAAGTTCGTGTGCCTCTTGACCTGTCCGGAAGGCATCGCCGCACTGCAGTCCGCGCACCCCGACGTGCCGATCTTCACGGCGGCCATTGACCGGCAGCTCAACGAACACGGCTACATTCTGCCGGGCCTGGGCGATGCGGGCGACCGCATCTTCGGCACGAAGTGAGACTTGCCTGTCGGCCCCCTCCCCCTCCGGGGGAGGGCTGGGGTGGGGGCATTGCTCGCCATGCCGCCCTGCTCCTGCTCCTCACCCTCTCCTGCTGCCTCACGGCAATCGCCGCTCCCTACACCCCCAGCAGCGACAGCGAAATCGTCGAGCGCCTCCCCGCCAGCGCCAGCGACCCTTCAGTGCGCCGCGTCGAGTCCCTGCGCAAGCAGTTGACCGCCCGCCCCGGCGACAAGGCATTACGCCTGGAAATCGCAAGGCGCTACTTCGACCTGGCGATGGCGCAGGGCGACCCGCGCTATGTGGGCTACGCTTCGGCTGCCCTGGCGCCGCTGGCCCGGACGGCTGCCGACGATGCGAGCTACTGGTTGGTGCGCGGGCTGATCCAGCAATACAGCCACGACTTCCAGGGCGCGCTGCAGAGCCTGGCCAAAGCAGCCGAGCTGGATCCGCAATCGCCGGATCCCATCGCCTGGCAGGCGGCGGTCTTGATGGTGCAGGCCCGTTATCCCGAAGCGCTGTCCTTTTGCACGCGGCTGGTCCCGCTCGCGCAGCCCCTGTATGCGCAGTCCTGCACCGCCTACGTCCACGCCAGCACCGGGCACCTTGCCGACGCTTATAACGCGCTGGGCAAGGAGCTCGCCGCCGCAGTTCCCGCCGCACCGGAACTGGCGCTGTGGGTTCGCACGCGGCTGGCCGAGATGGCGATTCGGCTGGAGCGCTTCGATGAGGCCCAGGCGCACTTCACCGAGGCACTGCGACTGGGCATTACCGACCAG
>JBKJHN010000224.1:0-6281 GCA_046599015.1 Ramlibacter sp. | reverse complement strand
CACCACCGCCCGTCCGCTCCACCAGCGTATAGGCGATGTAGATGCCCAGCATGTAGAACGATCCGTGCGCGAAATTGACGATCCGGGTGACGCCGAAAATCAGCGAAAGGCCGGCTCCCACGAGGAACAGCGAGGAGGCCCCCGCCAGGCCGTTGAGGAGCTGAACAACGAACCCGGAAACATCCATGGCGATGGGGGCCTGCTCGACGCGAACTGCCGCTTAGGGCGCAGCGCGCAACTTGCGAACTTCTGCGTCTGAAGGCTGGTACTTGGCGCCGTCGAGGTACTGGTAGTCGACCATCGTTCCCACGCCGCCCTTGTTGGCGGTCTTGCCGATGAACGCGCCCATGGTGGACTGGTTGTCGATCGCGCGGTACGTGATCTTGCCGAACGGGGTCATGACATCCAGGCCGGTGAACGCCGTGATCAGCTTCTCGGTATCGGTGCTCTTCGCCTTTTTCATGCCCTCTGCCAGCGACTTGATGGTGCTGTAGCCGACAACCGAACCGAGGCGCGGATAGTCGTTGAATTTGGCCTTGTACGCCAGGAAGAAGGCCTTGTGCTCAGGTGTCTGGATGCCGTACCACGGGTACCCGGTGACGATCCAGCCGTTGGGCGCTTCGTCCTTCAGCGGGTCGAGGTACTCGGGCTCGCCGGTCAGCAGGCTCACCACCTCACGGTCCTTGAACAGGCCGCGGGTGTTGCCCTCACGGACAAACTTGGAGAGGTCGGCGCCGAACAGCACGTTGAAAATGGCATCGGGTTTCGAATCGGCCAGCGCCTGCACCACGCTACCGGCGTCCACCTTGCCCAGCGGCGGCGCCTGCTCGCCGACAAACTCCACGTCGGGTTGGGCGGCCTTCATCAAGGTCTTGAAAGTAGCTGCCGCGGACTGGCCATATTCGTAATTGGGGAACACCACGGCCCAACGCTTCTTCTTGAGCTTGACGGCCTCGGGCACCAGCATGGCGGTCTGCATGTAGGTGGAAGCGCGCAGACGGAAGGTGTAGCGGTTTCCGTTTTGCCAGACGATCTTGTCGGTAAGCGGCTCCCCGGCCAGGAAGAAGAACTTCTTTTGCTTGGCGAAGTCGGTCAGCGCCAGGCCGATGTGCGACAGGAAGGAGCCTGCGAGCACGTCAACCTGCTCGCGCGAGATCAGTTCTTCGGCCGCCCGCACGGCCTCGCCCGGGTTGGCGTTGTCGTCGCGCGTGAGCAGTTCCAGCTTGCGGCCGTTGACGCCCCCGGCCGCATTGATTTCGTCGATCGCAAGCTCCATGCCCTTCTTGTAGGGCTCGAGAAAGGCGGGCTGGGCCTTGTAGCTGTTGATCTCGCCGATCTTGATCGGCTTGCCGGTTTGCGCCTGCGCCGGGCCGGCCGCCAGTGCGCCCGCGGCCGCCACCACTGCCGCGGCAGCTCTCAGCTTGTTCCAATTCATGTTCATCGCTCGCTCCTGGTTATCACAATCAACGTAAAAATCCGCTTGATCGGCGGGCCTGCCTAGCGCAGGCCGTCCTCACCCTTGATCTCGCTTGCCTGCAAGCCGCCGATGCGCGGTAGCGGCCGGCCGCTGTCCGTGACGACCACCGCCACCACGATCTCATTGGCTCGCGGCGCATCGGACACCCGCGCCTCCATCGCGTCGAAGTGGCTGCGCACGAATGCCGCGTCCTTGTGGCCCAGCGGTACGTCGATGGCTGTGCCCAGGCCGCCGCGCTTCTTGCTCGAAGGCACCAGCGCGGCGCCTTTTTCAACTGCCTTGCGCAACGGGGCTCCCAGTTTCGGATGGAGGATCGCAGCGGCATGCTCCAGCTCGCCCGCCTCGCCCACAATCGCGGCCTTGCCGTAACTGTGCGCCTGGCCAGGCTGGATGCCAAGAGCCTGCACGCATTTTTCGCCCAACAGCGCGCCCAGTTCTTCGCCGATCGCCACCAGTTCATCCAGATTCTCGCTGTAGCGGCCGGCGTAGGGATTTTCGATCACCGCCATGGCCAGCGCCTTGCGGGCCGGCGGAGTGACGGGCCGGCCCATCTCGTAGCGGGTCTCATCGACTTGCACGATGAGCTTGCGGATCTTGCTTGCCATACGATCTTTCCTTTGACTTGTGAGGGGGGGCTTGCGCGATCAGCGCTGGCCGTCCCAGCGGCTGATCTCGGCCGCCTTCAGGCCGCCCACTCGCGCGTGAACACGCGGGCCGGTGCTCATGACGAGGAAGAAAACAACTTCGTCTGGCAACGGCGCGCCGGGCACACGGACTTCCATCGCGTCGAAATGGCTGCGGACGTAGGCCGCGTTGATGTGAGTCAGCGGCACGTCCAGAGTGCTGCCCGGGGCGCCCACCTTCTTGGTGGAGGGCACGATCGCCAGCGCGTTGCCGGGTTGGCCCTTGCCGCTGTCGGCTTGGCCCTTGGCGTAGGCCTGCGGATCGCCCTTCCAGCCCAGAAGCTCGCGCATGGCGTATCCGCCCGGCACGTGCCACAGCGCGCCGTGTTCCAGTTCGCCCGCGGCGCCGATGATCGCGCCCTTGCCGTAGCCCTCGATGCGCTCCACGGGCACATCCATCGCCTCGCGCAATCGACGCGCCATTTCGAGCCCCACGGGTTGCAGCTGCTCCATCATGGGCAGGATGTCGGGCTCGTACCGGCCGGCGAACGGGTTGGTCAGCACCGCTCCAATCGCGCCCCGCCGCAGGGCTTGGGCCGCCGCCGGACCGAACTCATGGAAGATGTCTTCCACGTGAGTGAAAGTGCGGCAGATCTGGATCAGGGAAGTTGTCATGTCATTCGCATTCTCAGGCAACGAGCTCTGGCTGGCGCAAAGGCTGCCGCGGCGCATCGCAAGTGGCGAAGCGGCCCTGGCACACCAGCACTGCGGACCAGATCAGCCCCGACGCCTGCAGCTCCAGGGCCCGGCGCCGGCCCACGCCGAGTGCCTGACGCACTGCGCCTTCATCCAATTCGGGAACATTGACGGTCACGGCCAGTTCCCCCAGGTCGGAGTCGTCCTTCAAGTCGCAAGCGGGGCGGCGCTGGATGCGCGCGTCGTCGACGTTGACGACATTCGCGATGATGGTCGCGGCTGCATCCGCCTGTGCCGCCGTGCGCGCCAGCGTGGTGACGCTGTCGGCAATGCCCAAAGAGAAGCTGCGCCCGCGCCAGCCACTGGTGGCAACGCCGCGAACCGGCATACCGGAGTGCACGCTGAAGTCACCATCGGTGCGCAGAGGCTGTAGGGCGCTGGCCGTGTCGAAGCGGCTCAAATCGGCAAACAGGCCGATGCGCAGTGACTCGCCGGGGGCGAGATGCAAGGCGACGTCCCCGCCGTTGTTGACCCAGGCGCGGCGCACACCCTCGCGCTCATAACACGCGATCAGCTCCTGCGCCACCGAACCGGCGACGGCGGCCATCGGCGTGATGAAGGCCGCGCGATAAGGATGGCAGGCGCGCCACATGCGGCGCGCAATCACACCGCGCAAAGGGCAGGTGTCGGCGACAGGCTGCCTCAATTGCGGCAATTCGGCGACCAGTTCGTCCAGCACCGTTTCGAAACGTCGCCAGGCGACCTCGTGTGCGCCTGCCACCGCCCGCGGCTCGCCATCGGCCCCGATCACGATGTCGATCGGCCCGTGCTGGAAATGCCAGCGGTGCCCGGACAGGAGGTGGCGTTGTGCGCTCATCGATGCCACATCATCCCAGCATCGGCGGCAGGCCCAGCGGCCACCCGTTGCCGGCAACGAAAGAGTCGGTGCGGCGACCGGTCGGCGCACCGTCGTTGTGCCAGGCGCCGTGGGCCAGCACGTCCGCCATCGAACGCACATAGCCCATGTGCCCGCCCAGCGCCTGGTAGTCGTCCATTCGCATGCTGAATTCGATCGGCGCGACGATTGCCGGCGTTGGCACGGTGCCGAAACTGTTGTCGGGCATGCGCATCACATCGACCATGAACGTGATGCCGCCGCCCGGCCAGACATACGCCGGCGCGCCGCCGCAGGTGACATTGACCAGCGCCTGCTTGATCGCTCGCGTGAGCTGTACCGGATTCTCCGTGATGCCGGCACGCAGGCTGCCGCCGGCGCCGCCGAGAAACAGCACCGTGGCAAGGGAGGGCTCGCAGTTCTCGCCGATACGGGCCACTGTGTGCGTCACCGCTTCTGGCATCGGCGCCGGGCGCGGCACCAGTTGGTCGTCGAGCTCGAACCAGGCGGCGTGTTCGCCAGTGGTGGACACCATCAGCAGCCGCAAGCCGGGCCAGGAAACTTCGGCGTCCCAGCCCTCGACGATCGACATCGGGTCGGCGATGTCGGTGCCGCCCCAGCCGGTGCCGGGGTTGGCCACCTGGAAGTAGCGGCCCGGCGTCGACTTGCGGCCCCGGATGCGAATGCCCGATGGCCTCATGCTGAGGCAACGGCCGGCCTGATGTTGCGTCAACACGCCCGTGATGTGATCGTCGACCACCACCACCTCGTCAGCCTGGCCGAAAAACTGCTTGGCGAAGATGCCGACCGTTGCCGAGCCGCAGCCGACACGCATGCGCTGCTCTTCAACCCCGTTGACGATGGGCGCGCGCCCGGGCTGGATCACGATCTGGGCGCCGCCGTCGATCGTGAACTCGACGGCGTGCTTATTGCCGAGCAGCTCCATCATTTCGCAGGTGACCCGGCCTTCTTTCTTGCTGCCGCCAGTGAGGTGGTGGACGCCGCCAAGAGAAAGCATCTGCGAACCGTATTCGGCCGTGGTGACATGGCCTATCACTTCGCCCTTGCAACGCACGTTGGCCTGTTCGGCGCCGAGCCAGCGGTCGGTGTCGATCTTCACCTTCAGGCTGCAATAGCTGAAGATGCCCTCGGTGACCACGGTCACCAAGTCCACGCCCTGCGACTGCGATGCCACGATGAAGGGGGCCGGCTTGTAATCGGGATAGGTGGTCGAGGAGCCGATGCCGGTGACAAACAGGTCTTCGGCCGGCAGCATGCCGGGATCGCTTGACTCTGCAGCCGCATCGCTCGAGCTGCGCAGGGCGAAGGGCACGACCTGCCCATCCGGGGCCTCCAGGGTCTTGCGCAACAGCACCACGGGATCGACCCGGACCAGCAAGCCACCGGAGTTGGCGTAGCGGTCGCACGCGCCGGTCTTGCCGGCCGAGATCTGGCACAGCACCGGGCAGGCATTGCACTCGATCTTGTCCCCGGCCATGCGCTCGTTGCGCGGCGCGGCGCGCTCGAGCACCTGCAGCATCGGCCCCGTGTCCATCGTCGGCAGGCCATCGGTCTTGGTGTGTTCTGTCATTTTGCCTTCGCCAGGCGCCTTGTGCGGCCTGCGCGTTTCATGTAGCATTCACTTAACGTTCATGTTGCAGCCATTACATGAAGCGCAATTTAGACGAATGTCCGCCAACACGCAAGCCATATTTTCCCGCCCCTGAACAGGGCGAAAGGAGCACCAGAATGACGCAAGCCGCCGCAGGTCCGTGCATGGCCACCCCAACCTGATCGCCGCATCGAGGAGCCATTGACCATGAGCGCATTCAACGAGGAAACGGTGCTGTCGGTGCATCACTGGACCGACAAGCTGTTCACGTTCAAGACCACGCGCGATCAGTCGCTGCGGTTTTCCAACGGGCACTTCACGATGATCGGCCTGCGCGTCAACGAAAAGCCGCTGCTGCGCGCCTACAGCATCGTCAGCGCCAACTACGAGGATCACCTCGAATTCCTCAGCATCAAGGTGCCCGACGGACCGCTGACCTCGCGCCTGCAGCACATGAAGGTGGGCGACAAGATCATCGTCGGCCGCAAGCCCACCGGCACGCTGCTGATCGACTACCTGCTGCCGGGGAAGAGGCTGTACCTGCTGTCCACCGGCACCGGGCTGGCGCCCTTCATGAGCATCGTGCGCGACCCGGAAACCTACGAGCGCTTCGAGCAGATTGTTTTGGTGCATGGTGTGCGCCAGAAAGACGAGCTGGCCTATCACGATCTGCTGGTGGAGCACTTGCCGGCGCACGAAATCCTGGGCGAACTGGTGACCAGCCAGTTGCGCTACTACCCCACGGTGACGCGCGAGTCGTATCGCACGATGGGCCGCGTGACCGATCTCATGCAGAACGGCAAGCTGTTCGATGACCTGGAGATGCCGCCCCTGAATGCGGAAGAAGACCGGGTGATGATTTGCGGCAGCCCGGGCATGCTGCGCGACTTGAAGCAGATGCTGCACAGTCAGGGCTTTGCCGAGGGCAGCACCTCCAAGCCCGGGGCTTTCGTGATCGAGCGCGCCTTCGCCGAACAA
>JBKJHN010000042.1:0-23227 GCA_046599015.1 Ramlibacter sp. | reverse complement strand
GCGTGAGGTTCCCATTCGTTAGCACCGCTTCAGGATAAATGTAGGTTTGCCCCGTTTTCCTTTTGAATGGACTGGCGTAACTTCTGGCTTCCGAACTTGAGGCCGAGCCGGCCTGTCGGCTCTTTCACGAAGGAACCCCAGATGAGATTTCAACTTCTCCGCCTCGCCGGCATGTTGTGCTTCGGCCTGCTCGCGAGCTCCCATACTTTGGCGCAGGACGCCGCTGCCCGCAGCAGCACCCTGGTCGTGGCCGAGGACGTCGTGCCGCAGACATTCGATCCGACGCAGTCCTCCCAGATCCGCACCTGGTACATGTGGCAGCTGGTCTACGAGGGCCTGGTGCGCGCGGACGTGTCCGGCAAGATCCTGCCGGTGCTGGCCACCAGCTGGACCGTGGACAAGGCCCAAACGACTTTCGACTTCAAGCTGCGCGACGGCGCGAAGTTCTCCGACGGCACGCCGGTGACCGCCGACGACGTGGTGTTCTCATTCCAGCGCCTGAACGAGAAGGGCCTGCCTTACGCCAAGGACCGCTTCAAGACACTGGAGTCGGTCACCCGGATCGACGACAAGAACGTGCGCTTCAAGCTGAAGCAGCCCGACGCCGGCTTCATGCTCAACCTGGGCAGCCCTTTCGTCGTCGGTTCGGCGATCCTGAGCCAGAAGTGGGCGCAGACGCACGATCCGAAGCGCGAGATGATGGGAACCGGCCCGTTCAAGATGGTCTCGTACACGCCCAACCAGCAGCTGGTTCTGAAGCGCAATGACGATTACTGGAACAAGGAAGCGGCCGCCAAGGTTTCCGACCTCACCATCCGCTACATCCCCGAGCAATCGGCGCAAATTGCCGCGCTCAAGTCGGGCCAGATCGACCTGATGTTCCCGAGCGCCGAAGGCAAGCTGCAGTTGAAGGGCGACGCCGCCGTGACCATCGTGCAGGTGCCGTCGACCAACACCATCCGCCTGAACATCGGCACCAACCGCGCGCCTTTCGACAACGTGGACGTGCGCCGGGCGATCTCGCTGGCGATCAACCGTCCCGCGATGGTGCAAGGCGCCTTCCTGGGCGAGGCCGTGCCGAGCGCGCAACTCCCGCCGTCGTATACCTGGGCGCCCAAGATGGAATCGCTCAAGTACCACAGGTACGACGTCGCCCAAGCCAAGGCGCTGCTGGTGAAGGCCGGCTACCCCAAGGGCCTCGACATCACGCTGAATCACCTGGCCGGCTGGTCGACCTACCTCGACCGGTTCGCCGAACTGCTCAAGACCCAGCTGGCGCAAGCGGACATTCGCGTCACCATCCAGGCCAACCAGAACGCCGTGTGGCTGGACAAGCAGAACAAGGCGGATTACCAGATCATGGACAACGAGTACGCCTTCCAGGCCGACCCGATGTTCTACCTGATGCCGCGCCCCGGCCGCCAGGGCCCCAACCCGCCGGAGCTGGACGCGCAGATCGCCAAGGCGCAGGCCGCATCGGCTGAAGACTACCCGGTGCAGCTGGCGAAGCTGGCCGTGATGGAAGACGACCTGGTGTTCCCGGACATCACGATCGCCGCTCGCAACGCCTGGGTCGCGTACAGCGCCAAGGTCAAGTCGGCGGCGCCGGACCCCACGCTGTCGCGTACGTTCCTGGCCGGCGTTGCATTGAAGTAATCCTGACGTGACGCCGCCCGTCCTCAAGGTCGAAGGTCTGACCACCCGCTTTCGCACCGGTTACGGCACCGTGACCGCTGTGGACGACGTGTCGTTCACCGTCGGCCGCGGCGAGACGCTGGGCCTGGTGGGCGAATCCGGCTCGGGCAAGAGCGTCACGGCCATGTCGGTGTTGCGGCTGGTCGCGCCCCCGGGCCGGATCGAATCCGGGTCGGTCGAGCTCAATGGCGTGAACCTGCTGGCGCTCGACGAGGAACAGATTCGCGAGGTGCGCGGCACGCAGGCGGGCCTGGTGTTCCAGAACCCGATGACGGCGCTCAATCCCGTGTTCAGCATCGGCTGGCAGATGGGCGAGGTGCTGCGCGCGCATGGCCGCGACGCCGACGCGCCCGCGGTGATCCAGCGCGCACTGGCCGACGTCGGTATGCCGGATCCGCAGCGCCAGGCCGCGTCCTTTCCGCACCAGATGTCCGGCGGCATGCGCCAGCGCGTGGTCATCGCGATGGGCATGCTCAACGACCCGCAGCTTCTCATCGCCGACGAGCCCACGACGGCACTGGACGTCACGATCCAGGCGCAGGTGCTGGACCTGATGAAGAAACTGACGCATGACCACGGCACCGCGCTGCTGCTGATCACGCACAACATGGGCGTGATCGCCAAGATGTGCGACCGCGTCGCCGTGATGTACGCCGGCGAGATCGTCGAGCAGGCGCCGGTGCGCGAGCTGTTCTCCGATTCACGCCATCCCTATACCCGTGGCCTGCTGCGTTCGATCCCGCGGATCGACCAGCCGCGCGGCCAGTTGCCCACGCTGCCGGGCGCACCGCCCGACATGTCGGCGTTGCCCCCGGGCTGCCGCTTCCGCGACCGCTGCGCCTTCGCGCAGGAACGCTGCAAGACGCATCCGCAGCTGGTCGAGGTCGTACCAGGGCACTCGACTCGCTGCTGGGTTGCCCAGGATGGCGGCTCGCTGGCCGACGCGCCCGCCATTGCCCGGGAGCTGGCCGATGCGCTCTGAAGCCGCCCAGCCGCTGCTCGACGTGCGTGGCGTCCAGAAGCATTTTCATATCCGCGCCGCGGCCGGCCGCCCGGCGGGAACGCTGCGCGCCGTGGATGGTGTCTCGCTGACGCTCGCCGGGGGCGAGACGCTCGGTGTCGTCGGCGAATCCGGCTGTGGCAAGTCCACGCTGGCGCGCCTGATCGTCGGGCTGTTGGAGCCCACGGCCGGCGACATCCACATCGATGGTGGCGACATCTGGGAAGCTGGCGCAGCAGGGCGGGACCGCCGCCGCAGTTTCCAGATGGTGTTCCAGAATCCGTCGGGCTCGATGAACCCGCGGCGTACCGTTGGCGCCAGCGTGGCCGAGCCGCTGCAGGCCCGCGGCATCCGTAAAACCGACGATGAAGTGGCGCGCATGCTGACGCTGGTGGGCCTGAACCCCAAGATGGCGGCGCGCATGCCGCACCAGATCTCGGGCGGCCAGCAGCAGCGCGCCTCGATCGCGCGCGCGCTGATTGCCAATCCCAAGCTGGTGGTCCACGACGAGGCGGTGGCTTCGCTGGATATCTCGCTGCAAGCGCAAATCCTCAACCTGCTGGTGGAGCTGCAGGAGCGCCTGGGCACCTCGTACGTCTTTATCAGCCACGACCTGGCCGCGGTGCAAGCGATCAGCCATCGCGTCATGGTGATGTACCTGGGCGAAGTGTTGGAAACCGCCACCGCCGCGGTGTTCGCCGCGCAGCCGCGCCATCCCTATTCGATCGCGCTGCGCAACGCCACTCTGTTGCCCGACCCCGAGCTGGAAAACGGCCGCTCGGGGCTGGTGCTGCGCGGCGATGTGCCCAGCCCGATGAACCCGCCTTCGGGCTGCCGCTTCCGCACCCGCTGCCCGCTGGCCGCAGAGCGTTGCGCGGCAAGTGTACCGCCGCTGCAGGATATCGGAAGCGGTCATTTGGTGGCCTGCCATTTCCCGGACGCGGCGGAACAGCTCGCGGCCCGCGCTGGCGTCACGGCATCGCGGCCGGAGGCATTCGCATGATCAAGCTGGTGCTGGCCCGGCTGGGCGCGATGTTTGCCGTGCTGCTTGCGGTCTCGGTACTGGTCTTCGCGATGGGCTCGCTGATCCCGGGCGACCTCACCAGCGTCATCGTCGGCCAGGAAGGCGCGACCGAGGAGCAGTTCGCGAAAGTGCGAGCCGACCTCGGTCTGGACAAACCGTTGCCGGTCCAATACGTCCGCTGGCTCGGCAACGCACTGCGCGGCGACTTCGGCACCTCCCCCATCACTGGCCGCAGCGTCACGGCCGACCTCGCCCAGCAGATCCCGGTATCGGTGGAACTGGCGCTGCTGTGCCTGTTCTTTTCCACGGTCCTCGGCCTTCCGGCTGGCATCCTGGCCGCGGTGCATGCCAACCGCAAGCTCGATGTGCTGATCCGCTCGCAGCTGCTGATCGCGTTCTCGGTGCCCACGTTCGTGGTCGGCATCCTGGTGCTGCTGGTGGGCTCGCGCGTCGCGCCCGACCTGTTCCGCATGTCGTTCACCGCCTGGTCGCAGGACCCGGTGGCGCACATTCGCTCGATGGTCATGCCACTCTTGACGATCACGCTGCCGATCACCGCCATGACGATGCAGATGACCCGCAGCGCAATGCTCGAGGTGCTGGGCGACCCCTTCATCGTGACGGCGCGCGCATCCGGCGTGCGCCTGCAACGCATCTACTACCTGCACGCGCTGCGCAACGCGCTCCCGCCCATCATCACCTTCATTGGCTTTCAGTTCGGTGTGATGCTGGGCGGGCTGATCGTGGTCGAGCAGATCTTCAGCCTGCCGGGCCTGGGCCGCGGCATGCTGGAAGCGATCGCCACGCGCGACTACCCCATGGTCACCGCGACCACGCTGGTTTTCGCGGTGAGCTTCGTTCTTATCAACGCAGTGATCGACATGCTGTATCCGGTGCTCGACCCGCGCCAGAGGCCCCGATGACATCCGAGCAAGTCACCGACCTCGCTGCCGTCGCACCGCACGCGCCCGCCAAGGTGTGGCGCGAAGGCTTCCTGCCTGATTTGCTGCGCCACCGGGGCGGCGTGTTCGGCGTGAGCGTGCTGGGCCTGTTCGTCCTGCTCGCGGTGCTGGGCCGCCTTGTCACGCCCTACGACCCCAACGTCGGCGAACTCGCCAGCACGCTGTCGGGGCCCTCCTGGCAGCACCTGTTCGGCACCGACGAACTGGGCCGCGACACCTTGAGCCGCGTCATCGACGGCTCGCGCATCGCCGTGGTGGTCGCCTTCCTGTCGGTCGCGATCGCGGCCGTCGGCGGCGTGGCCATCGGCGTCACGGCCGGCTACTTCGGGGGCAAGATCGACACCGTGCTCAACCGCAGCCAGGACGTGCTGTTCGCGTTCCCGACGCTGCTGCTCGCGATCATCATCGTGGCGGTGCTCGGCCCGGGCTTGTTCAATGCGGTGCTGGCGATCGCCATCGTGTACATACCGCGCTTCGCTCGCATCGCGCGGGCCAGCGCGCTCAGCGTCAAGACCAGTGAATACCTCGACGCGGCGCGCCTCGCGGGTGTGACGACCCCCGCTATCCTGGTGCGCCACATGCTCCCCAACGTGATGCCATCGGTCATCGTGCTGGCGGCGTTGAGCATGTCGACGGCGCAGCTGGCGTACGCGTCGCTGAGCTTCCTGGGGCTGGGCGTCAGCCCGCCTCAGGCCGATTGGGGCAGCATGCTGTCCAAGGCCCGCGACTTCATCACCATCGCGCCCTGGCTCACGGTGTGGCCGATCGCGGCGCTGGTGGCGCTGATGCTTGCGTTCAACGTCCTGGGCGATGCGATCCGCGATGTGCTCGACCCGCGTCACAGCAGCGGCGCCAGGCCGGAGGCAACACTGTGAGCGCGCTCATCGACGTCGTGCTGCACCCCCAGCAGCCGCCGGGCGTCGAAGCTTTCCTGCGCAGCATGCCGCAAGTCCGGCTGCACACGCCGGCCCACGAAGACGGCGTCGTGCGCGAGCTTGACGCCGGCGCGCCGGTGCTGGCGACTTTTATCTGGAAAGATGCGTTCCTGCGGCCCTCGCTGCGCTGGATAGCCGGGATGGGCGCGGGCATCGAGCAGTACCCGTTGACCACCTTCGCCAAGCAGGGCATCACCCTGACGACGGCTGCGGGTGTGCACGCTGCCTGCGTCGCGGAACATGCGTTTGCGCTGATGCTGTCGCTGACGCGGCGCATCGGCGAAGCGGTGCGGCACATGGGACGGCATCACTGGCAGGCACTGCCGGGCGAGGAACTGGCCGGCAAGAAGCTCGCCATCGTGGGCCTGGGGCGCATCGGCGAGGAGATCGCCCAGCGCGCCCGCAACTGGGGCCTGCAGGTCACCGGCGTCAAGCGCAACCCGGCCGGCTACCGCGGCGGCGTGACCGATGTGCGCGGCAGCGGCGAACTGCTGCAGGTCTGCGAGTGGGCCGACATCCTGGTGCTGTGCGCACCGGCCACGCCGGACAAGCGCTGGATCATCGGCGCTGACGAACTGGAGCGCCTGGGCGCCGGCTGGATCGTCAACGTCGGCCGCGGCAGCCTGATCGACGAGGCGGCGCTGGTGCATGCGCTCACCGCGGGCCGCTTGCGCGGCGCCGGCCTGGATGTCACGGCCATCGAGCCGCTGCCGGACGGCTCGCCGCTGTGGGATTTGCCGAACGTCGTGGTCACGGCGCACAACGCCGGCGACAGTCCCGGTTACGGCCCGCGCTGGGGTGCGCTGTTTACGCAGAACCTGGCCGCTTTTCACGGCTCGGGCGAATGGATCAATCGGGTCGACACGCATCAGGGGGTCTCGAAGTGAGCCGGCATCTGGTCATGCTGGCGTCCGACGACGCGCACTTGCAAGCGTGGTCGCACGCCGTTGCGGCGGCCACGCCCGGGTTGAGGGTGTCGATCGCACACGACCGCGCCGAGGCGCTGCGGCTGCTGCCCGAGGCCGATGCCGTGTACGGCACGCTGGACCCGCAGCTGCTGGCGGCAGCGGGCCGGCTGGCGTGGCTGCAGGCCCCGATGGCGGCGCCGCCCGCCGGCTACTTCTTCGCCGAACTGGTGGCACACCCGGTGCAGGTGACTAATTTCCGCGGTGTCTACAACGATCACGTGGCGATCCACGCCGTGGCAATGCTGCTCGCGCTGGCGCGCGGGCTGCCCCGCTACATGCGCCAGCAAATGGATGCCCAATGGGCGCGCCATCTGGCGGACGAGGATGTGCTGAACCTGCCGGAGAGCACCGTGCTCGTGATCGGCGTCGGCGGCATCGGCGCCGAGATCGCGCGCATGGTCGCAGCCTTCGGCGCCCGTGTCGTGGGCATCGATCCGCGCCGCACGGATGTGCCGGGCGGCGTGGCGGCGATGTTTGCACCCGAGGCGCTGGACCGGCTGCTGCCCACGGCCGACGCCGTGGTGCTTACCCTGCCGCACACGCCGCAAAGCGAGGGCCTGTTCGACGCGCGGCGGCTGGCGCTGATGCGGCCGAGCGCCATGCTCGTGAACATCGGGCGCGGTGCCACCGTCCGGATCGACGCGCTGACCGACGCGTTGCGCGGCCAACGGCTCGGCGGTGCGGCGCTCGACGTATTCGAGCAGGAGCCGCTGCCGCCGGACCACCCGCTGTGGCGCGAGCCGCGCGCCTTGCTCACGCCGCACGTGGCCGTGGTCGGCCCGCACATCGCCCGGCGCCGTCTGGCCGTGCTCTGCGACAACGCGCAGCGCTTCGTCTCGGGGCAGCCCCTTGGCAACGTGGTGGACAAGGCCCTCTGGTATTAGGACGCGCATGCGACCCATCACCTCTTCGGCATTCGTCTTCGCCACCGACCTGCTCGGTGAAGGCTATGACGCGGTGCTCGACAACCTGCAGGGCCGCGCCGGGGTGGACGGCGTGTCGTTCGCGGCGACGTACCACGATGCGCGCGACGTGTTTCCGCACAACCCCCGCTACCACGTGCACCGGCACGAGGGCGACGTGGCGTGGTTCGCTCCCCAGCCCGGCCGCTATGAAAGCGGGCTCGCGCCGCGCATGGCCGCCGCAGCCGGCGGCGCCGATGTGCTGGCCGCGGTCTGTGAACGGGCGGACCAGCGCGGCATGGCCGTAGACGCGTGGACCATCTTCCTGCACAACTCGCAGTTGGCGACCGCGCACCCGGACTGCGCGACTCGCAACGCTTATGGCGATCCGTACCTCACCGACCTGTGTCCGGCCAACCCGCGGGTGCGCGCCTATTGCCGCGAACTGGCGGCGGACATTTCGCGCTACCCGGTCAAGAGCCTCATGGCCGAGAGCCTGCACTACCGGCCCCTTGAGCACGGGGAGCACCACGAGCGCTATCTGATCGATCTTCCGCCGGCAGCTCGCACGATGATGGGGCTGTGCTTCTGTGACCACTGCCGGGCCGCGGCGCGCAAGAGCGGCGTCGACGGCGAGCGCTTGGCCGCTGCCGTGCGTAACGCGCTGGAGCCCGTCTGGGCCGGCCAGCCGGAGCAAGGGCACGCAGGCAAGCTGCTGGACGAAAGCGCCCGGGCGGAACTCGCGGCGTATATCGAAGTGCGCATGGATGTGGTCACAGGCCTGGTCGCCGAGGTCCGGCAGGCGATGGCCGGCTCGGGCGTCGAACTCGCCTTCATCGATCACGCCGGCGGAATGTCGCACGTCATGGCGGGTACCAGCGCGGATGACGAGATCACGCTGTCGTCGCGCAAGCTCGGGGTCGACATCCGCGCGGTCGCCGCCGAGTGCGATCGCGTGGCCGTCCTCGGCTACGTGGACACGCCGCAGCGACTGGGCGCGATGCTGGCGAGCTATGCGCAAGCGTTGGGCGAGGGCGCCGCGGTTTCGGTGGCGCTGCGCCCACTGCTGCCGGACTGCCGCAGCCAGGAGAATCTGGTTCAAAAGGTGGCCGCAGTCCTCGATTCGCCAGCCACCGGCCTGGCTTTCTATCACTACGCGATGATGCCCTTGAACCGGCTCGACTGGATCCGGCACGCGCTCGGGCGCAGCGGGGCAAGCTCATGAAAGTACTCGTCACAGGTGCTGCGGGGCACATGGCCACGCTCGCGATGCCGGGCCTGCAAGGCCGGCACGCACTCTCGCTGACAGACCTGAAGCAGCCGGCCAGCCTGCCCGCAGGCGCGACGTTCCAGGCCATGAGCCTGCTCGACGCGAGCGACGCCGTGCTCGCTGAAATGTTCAAGGGCGTCGATGCCGTGATCCACAGCGCGTACATTGCGTCGGGTGAGCGCACTGTGTACAGCCTGGAGCCGCCGCACATCGACCGCTTCGATACCGAACTGGGCAACGTGCGCATGGCGCAGCGCGTGTACCGATGTTCGCTGGAAGCGGGCGTGAAGCGGGTGGTGATCGTTTCGTCCAACCATGCGTCGGACTGGTACGAGCACATGCAGGTGCATCGCCTGCAGCGCGAGGTGATCTACCCCGACGACCTGCCGCTGTCCGACAACTTCTACGGCTGGGCCAAGGCCTCATACGAGTTGCTGGCTTATCCGTACGCGTGCGGCACGTTCGGCCGGCAGCTGGAAATGGTGATGCTGCGCATCGGCTCGCCGTACCCAATCGACGTGTCCAGCTATGAGCCCGGCGTGCCCGCGCCCCGCTCGGGGCTGCCGCGGCCCGCTGGGCCCGCTGCTTTCAAGCGCGTGCTCGGCGCCTGGCTGAGCGATGGGGACTGCGCGCGGCTACTCCGCTGCGCGCTCGAGTCGCCGCTGGCGCTGCCTCCCGGTGCCGTGCCCTGGGTCGTCGCCTATGGCATCTCGGACAACACCCGCGCGTTCTGGTCGCTGGAATCCGCGCGCCGGGTCCTGGGCTACAACCCGCTCGACGACTCGGAGGTTACCTACGCCGACGACGTAAGGCGCCTGCTCACCGGCCCTGCGTTCGCGGGCCGCCTCGGTGTCCCCCGGTCCTGAAACCCATCTGCCATTTCACACCACCCACTTTCCAAGAGGCCCATCATGCTCAGACGACTGCTGCTACCGTTGCTCACACTGGCGGCGCTCGCCGGCGCCGCACTGCCGGCCCTGGCGGCCTATCCAGACAAGCCGATCCGGCTGATCGTGCCCTCCGCGCCCGGCGGCGCGCCAGATGCGCTGATGCGCGCGCTCGGCCAGCAGCTGTCGGTGCAGATGGGCGTGCCGGTCGTGATCGACAACAAGCCCGGCGGCTCCTACGTGATCGGCACGATGGAACTCGTGAAGTCCGCGCCCGACGGCTACACGCTGGCCTATGCCAACGTGGTCTCGCTGGCCACCAACAAGTCGCTGCTTTCGAACATCCCCTATGACGTGGACCGGGACCTGACCCTGGTGGGCAACGCGCTGCGCGTGTCCAACCTGATGATCGTGAACAACGATGTGCCGGTGAAGACGGTGCAGGAGTTGATCGCCTACGCCAAGAAGAACCCCGGCAAGCTCGCGTTCGCATCGGACGGCAATGGCACCACCGCGCACCTGGGCGTGGAGCTGTTCAAGGCCATGACCGGCACGCACCTGCTGCACGTGCCTTATCGGGCCGCGACCTCAGCCGTGACCGACCTGATCGGGGGTGGCATCCAGCTGATGATGGTCAACGCCCCGGTGTCGGGCCCGCTGGTGCAGGCCGGCAAGGCGCGCGCACTGGGCATTTCATCGCCGCAGCGCTCGCCGACCTATCCGGACATTCCGACCATCGCCGAATCTGGCGTGCCCGGTTTCGAAGTGACCGCTTGGGGCGGCCTCGTGGGCCCGGCCAATATGCCGAAGGATATCGTTGCCCGGCTGAATGCCGAACTGCGGACGGCGCTGGCCAGCACGGCCGTGCGCGAGCGCTTCCGCACGCTCGGCGCTGAAACGGCACCGAGCTCGCCGGAGGAGTTCCTCGAGCTGTCGCGGGGCGAAACCGTGAAGTGGGCGAAGATCGTCAAGTTCTCCGGCGCCCGGATCGACTGAGGGCCATTCGCATGAGTCCGTGGAAAGCCGCCCGGCCCGGCGATGCCCTGAAAGACGTCGACACGCCCGTGCTGGTGCTGGACCTCGACGCGTTCGAGCGCAATCTGCAGCGCATGGCCGATTCGCTGCGCGGCCGCAATGTGCGGCTGCGGGCCCACGCCAAGAGCCACAAGTGCCCCGAGATAGCCCTGCGCCAGGTTGCGCTGGGCGCGGTAGGCATTTGCTGCCAGAAGGTGAGCGAGGCAGCGGTGTTCGTCGAGGCGGGTATCGCCGATGTGCTGGTGACGAACCAGATCATGGGTGACACGAAGCTGCGCCACCTGGCACTGCTCGCGCGCCGGGCCCGCATCGGCGCCCTTGTGGACGATGCGCGCCAGGTGACTGCTTTGGCCGCTGCAGCGCAGGCGCACTCCGTGACCCTGGATGTGTATGTGGAAGTGGACGTCGGCGCCAACCGCTGTGGCGTGGCGCCCGGCCAGCCGGCCGTGGCGTTGGCGCGGCAGATCGAGGCGAGCGCGGGGCTGCGCTTTGCCGGGCTGCAGTGCTACCACGGCCCGGCCCAGCACCTGCGGTCGCGTGATGCGCGCATGGCCGCGATCGCGGGCGCCGCCGAAGCGGCCAGCGCGACGCGGCGCGAGATCGAGTCCGCCGGCATCGCGGTGGAACGGATCACCGGCGCCGGGACAGGCACGTTCGTGCACGAGCGCGACAGCGGCGTTTTCAACGAAATCCAAGCCGGGTCCTACATCTTCATGGACCGCGATTACGGGGACAACCTGCGCGGCGCGGGCGACGTGGCCTTTGAGCACGCGCTGTTCGTGCGCACGGCGGTCATGAGCCGTACCACCGGCATGCGGGCGATCGTGGACGCCGGCCTGAAAGCGTCGAGCGTGGACTCGGGCATGCCTTCCGTATGGCAGCGGCCTGACCTGGCGTACGTGAAGGCAGCCGATGAGCACGGCGTGCTGTCCACTCCCGGGCCCGATGCACTGGCGCTGGGCGATGTGCTGATGCTCGTGCCCGGCCATTGCGACCCCACCGTCAACCTGTACGACGAGCTCGTCTGCTTTCGCGGCGACCGCGTCGAGGCGCTCTGGCCGATCGCCGCTCGCGGCGCCTTGCTGTGATCGCGCCGAACGAAATACACCATCAGAGAAATTCAGATGCCGCAAGACAACTTCGACCTTTTGATCCGCAACGCCACCGTCGTGGACGGCACCGGCGCGCCGCGGTATGCCGCCGACATCGGCATCCGGGGTGATCGCATCGCGCGCATCGGCGACTTGTCCGCGGCGCGGGGCGATGCGGAAATCGACCTTGCCGGCCGCATCGCCGCGCCGGGCTTCATCGACGCGCACACGCACGACGACCGCCTGATGCTGTCCAGCCCCGACATGGCCCCCAAGGTCAGCCAGGGCATCACCACGGTGGTGGCGGGCAACTGCGGCATCTCGCTGGCACCCATGCCGCGTCCCATTCCGCAGCCGGTCACGCCGCCGCTGAACCTGCTGGACGAGGAAGGCAAGTGGTTCGCCTTCCCCACATTTGCCGCCTACGTCGCGCAGCTGCGCAAGCAGCCTGCCGCGACCAACTGCGCGCTGCTCGTGGGCCACACCACCTTGCGCGTCGCCACCGTCGACGATCTCGGCAAGCCCGCCTCGGCCGAACAGATCGGGCAAATGCGCGCGCTGGTGCGGGAGGCGCTGGAAGCCGGCGCCGTCGGCGTGTCCACCGGCCTGTTCTACGAGCCCGCAGTGGCCGCACCCACCGAGGAGGTCATCGACATCTGCCAGCCGCTGAAGGAATTCCACGGCATCTACTGCACGCACATGCGGGACGAGGCCGACCGCGTGCTCGATTCGCTGGAAGAGACTTTTCGCATTGGTCGCGAAGTGGGCGTGCCCGTCGTGATCTCGCATTTGAAAGTGGTTGGTGAGCAGAACAAGGGCCGCTCGAAGGAGGCCCTGTCCTTCATCGAGAAGAACATGGCCAGTCAGCCGATCTGCATCGATTGCTACCCGTACACGGCCGGCTCGACGATCCTTTCCGCGGATCGCGCGGCCAGCTCGTCGCGCGTCATCGTCAGCTGGTCGAAATCGCTGCCTCAGTACGCGGGGCAGGACCTGGACAAAATCGCCGCGCAGATGGGCGTGGACCAGGAGGAGGCGGTCCGTCGCCTGAGCCCGGCCGGCGGAATCTACTTTCGACTGGACGAGGCCGACGTGCAGACCATCCTGAAGCACGACAAGGTGATGATCGGCTCGGACGGCTTGCCGCATGATGCATCGCCGCACCCGCGGCTTTGGGGCACGTTCCCGCGAGTGCTGGGGCATTACGGCCGCGTGCTGGGCCTGTTCCCCCTGGAGATGGCCATCTACAAGATGACCGGGCTCACGGCCAAGAACTTCGGTCTGAAAGATCGGGGGGTGCTGAAGGAGGGCGCCTTCGCCGACCTGACGCTGTTCGACGCCGAGACCGTCGATTCGGCCGCCACCTACGAGCACCCGATCGCGCCGGCCCGCGGCATCGACACCGTGATCGTGAACGGCCGCCCGGTGTGGCAGGGCGGCCAAGTCACCGGAGCGCGGCCGGGCCGCGTGCTGGCGCGCGAGGCGCAGGAAGCAGAAGCCTGAGATGCCGCTGCTAGGACAGATCGAGACGCCGGCGCTGCTGCTGGACGAGGCACAGATGGAACGCAACATCGCGCGCATGCGCGAGTGCGTGCGCCGGCTGGGCGTCGCGTTCCGCCCGCACGTCAAGACCAACAAGTCGATCGACGTCACGCGGCGGATCATGGACGGGCCGGACGCGGCGATCACCGTGTCCACGCTGCGGGAAGCGGACTACTTCGCTGGTCACGGCATCAAGGACATCCTGTACGCGGTGTGCATCGCCCCCAACAAGCTCGACCACGTGGCGGCCTTGCAGGCCCGAGGCGTGCAACTCTCCATCATTCTCGACAGCATGGAAACCGCGCAGATGCTGGCCGACCGCGCGCGCACGCACGGCCAGCAGTTCGACGTGCTGGTCGAAATCGATTCGGACGGCCACCGCTCGGGCGTCAAGCCGGATGCGAAGGTGCTGCTCGACATCGGCCGGAACCTGGCGCAGGCCGGCATCGGGGTCAAGGGCGTGATGACCCACGCAGGCAGCTCCTATGACTGTCCCTCGGCGGAGGCGATTCGCGCGATGGCGCAGCAGGAGCGCGACGGCGCCGTGCACGCGGCGCAGCGCCTGCGCGAGGCCGGCATCGCCTGCCCCGTGGTCAGCGTGGGCTCGACACCGACGGCGATGTTCGCGCAAGACCTGCAGGGCGTCACCGAGCTGCGCGCGGGCGTCTACGTCTTCTTCGATCTGGTCATGGCGGGCCTGGGCGTTTGCCGGCTCGACGAGATCGCGCTGTCGGTGCTGGGCACCGTGATCGGCCACCGCCCGGAAAAGGGCTGGACGCTGCTGGACGCGGGCTGGATGGCAATGTCGCGCGACCGCGGCACGGCGGGCCAGGCCGTGGACCAGGGCTACGGACTCGTCTGCGATATCGACGGCAAGCCGCTCGACGACCTGGTGCTGGTGGGCGCGAACCAGGAGCACGGCATCGTGGCGCACCGGTCCGGCCGCATTGAAGGTGCACTGCACCTGCCAGTGGGCACGCAGCTGCGCATCCTGCCCAATCATGCCTGTTCGACGGCGGCTCAGTATCCGAGCTACCAGGTGCTTGGCAAACAGCCGGGCGAGGTGGCCGCCACGTGGCCCCGGTTCAACGGATGGTGAAGGCCGGCACCATGATCATCGTTTCGGAGCAGGACGCGCGCGCACTCGTCAGCGTTGAGGAAGCCATCGAGGCCGTTGAGAAAGCTTTCGCGGCCATGGCGCGCGGCCATGCGCGCAATTACCCGGTGGTACGCGAGGTGCTCGGCTACCGCAATGCGGTGTTCGGTGTGAAGGCCGGCGCGGACACCCAGGCACCGCTGCTCGGACTCAAGGCCGGCGGCTATTGGCCGCAGAACCTGGCGCAGGGGCTGGGCAACCACCAGTCCTCGACGCTGCTGTTTGACCCGGACACCGGCCGCGCCAGCGCGCTGGTCAGCGCCAACTACCTCACGGGCGTGCGCACCGGTGCGGCGAGCGCCATTGCCACGAAATACCTTGCGCGCGCGGACAGCAGCGTGCTGGGCATGATCGGCGCGGGCGTGCAGTCGCAGTACCAGTTGCAGGCGACCCTGGCCGTACGCGCGATCCGCAAGGTGGTGGCGTGGAGCCCTTCGGCAGACCGCCTCGCGGCGTTCGGCGCGATCGTGCGCGAACTCGGGCTGGAGTTCGTTGCCGCCCCTGATTGCCGGTCGGTGGCGGCGGCCGCGGACGTGCTGGTCACCGTGACGCCGTCCAAGGCGCCGCTGCTGGAAAAGAGCTGGGTTCGACCCGGCACGCACATCAACGCCATGGGCGCGGATACGCGGGGCAAGCAGGAGCTGGACCCGCAGCTCGTCGCATCGTCGGCCCTGTTCGTCGACGAGGTGGCGCAGGCGATCACCATCGGGGAATGCCAGCATGCGTTCGACGCGGGCCTGATCAGCGCGGACAGCTTTCGCGGCAGCATCGGCCAGCTTGCCGCCGGCGCGTGCCAGGGGCGGCGCGATGACGCCGAGGTTACCGTCTTCGATGGCACGGGCGTGGCATTGCAGGACCTCGTCGTCGCGGACCTGGCCGTGCGGCTGGCGCGCCAGCGCGGCGGCTGCACGGTGGTGGATTACTAGTCGCAGGCTGATTCAGGTCATGGAAGCCATCGAGGCGCGGGGTAACATGAAACCCATGCCGCACGACATCATGGACCTGCGTTTTTTCGTGACCATCACGGACAGCGGATCCTTGGCCGAGGCCGCGCGGCGGCTCGACGTGACGCCGTCCGCCGTGTCGCAGCGCCTGCGCCACCTGGAATCGCGGCTGGGCATGCAACTCGCACATCGCAGCACGCGGCGGTTCACGCTGACTGAAGAGGGCGCGCTGTTCCACGCGGGGGTTGTGGGGCTGCTCGCGGATCTCGACGGCCTGGTGGACACCTTGCGCGAGCGCTCCGGCGAAGTCGCGGGCACCCTTCACGTCGGCGGGCCGCTCGGGTTCGGGCGGAACCATCTGGCACCCGCCATCGCCGATTTCCACACGCTGCACCCAAAGTTGATGGTCTCGCTGACGCTCAGCGACGTGGTGTCCGCGGCGGATGCGAACCGCTTCGATCTGATCGTGCACATCGGGGCGATGCCTGATTCGAGCATGGTGGCTTACCCGATCGCGCCGAATGCGCGCTTCGTCTGCGCAGCCCCAAGTTACCTGGCATCGCGGCCCGCACCGGCAGAACCCAAGGATCTTGCCGGCCATGACTGCATCGTGCTGCGCGAGAACGACGAAGACGTGACGCTCTGGCGCTTGCGCAGGAATCGCAGCGAAGAGGCGGTGCGCGTGCCGGCCATCCTGAGCAGCAATGACGGCGAGGTGGCGCGGCAATGGGCGCTCGCCGGCAAGGGGATCGTCATGCGGTCGGAATGGGACGTCGCCGAAAGCCTGGCCAGCGGCCGGCTCGTGCGGCTGCTGCCCGACTGGAGCGCGCCCGATGCCGACGTGGTCGCCGTGGTCGCGAGCCGCGCCGGCATGTCGGCGCGCGTCAAGCTGTTTTTGTCGTTCTTGCAGGCGCGGTTTCAGCCGATGCCGCCTTGGCGGCGCTAGGGTAGGGCGCGAAGGCGCTATCAGCGCTGGAGTTCATGGAGCAGCGAAAGCGCGGGGACTTTTGTCAGCCGTTGGTTTGCCGGCGGCCGTCACCCCTGGCGGAATCCAGTAATACCTCGACCACATCCAGTTCATGCCCGGCTTCAATAACAGCCACCTCGGCCTTCTGCGTCCGGTCGTGAGCATTTTGTATTTCGCGCGTATTTCCCTTGGGGATGGCACGTTCAAGAGTTTCGTTGGCCGCCTTCAACTCTACTTCGGCGGTGTCAACTTTTGCCCTTGCGCGTTGCGCCTTGGCGTGAGCAATGTCAGCGAGAGCGGGTTCGATAGGCATCGGCAGATTGTCTCTGTTTGCAGATGGTCCGATCCGTTACAAGATGCAAATACCGTTGAACTTGAAAACGCACCGTCGCTCGCGCGCTTCGGTGTTGCGACCGTCGTCAAAGATGCTTATTCCGCCGCCGTCCAGTGCAGCAATCACTTTTTCGTTGAGCGCCAGTTCGGCAGCGCTCGCCTCGGCGTCGGCTTTGCGCCAGCGGTCCTACGCTTCACGCAGGCGGGGCCATGCTCGATGCCATCTCGTCTTCCGGCGGCTGTGACCGCGAAGGATGGGCCGTCCACTGTGTCGGTCAGCCCGGCGCAGCGGCACCGGCCGGCCGCGACGCCTCAATACAGGCTGAACCCGTCATTCACTCCGATCAGGTCAAGCGCTTGATTGATCGAGTACGGCGTGACGGCGTCGGCGATGTCCATCCCCACGGAAATCGTGGTCTCGCTGGTGTTGTAGACGAGTCCCTGCTCGATGGCGAAGATCGTCCCGACTTCGATCTTGTTGTCCAGCAAATCCGCCACCCATCCATACGTGGCGTGTCCCTTGAAGGAGTGCGCGGAGGCCAGGATGCTGGCCACCAGCGTGCCGCGGCTGGAATGGCCCGTGTTCAGCTCGTTGGTCCAGAACGCCAGGCCGCCGGAGTCGGGCTGATCACGTTCCAGCACGTTGCTGTAGACCACGCGGACGAAGTCCGAATTGCTCATCGTGGCGGAATAGCCGGTGAGGCTGCTGTACTGGACGGCGGCATTGTAGAAAGATTCGCCGATCTGGTTCAAGGTCTTGCCCGCTTGCAACTGGGAGATCCAGAACACCATTCCGTCGGCATCGGGGACGCGGTTGATGTAGGCGATATACAACTCCACCAGCGAATCGAGCTGCGCAGGGGCGATCGATTGCGCCGCCACGCCCGCGCCCAGGTTGACGCTCATGTCCGAGAACACGGCCCGCTCGACCTGCGCCAAGGTGTCCGATCCATCCCGGAAAGCCAATGAGTCGGTCACGGAGTAGCCGCCCAAGACCGTGCGCATCGTGTAGGACCCACGGCTTCCATCGAAGATCGCCCAATCCGTACCGCTGTCACCCCCGAGGTAGTCATTGCCGCTGCCGCCGTACAGGTCGTCATCGCCGGCACCGCCATAGAGCACGTCATCCCCGCCATACCCGAACACGTCGTCGTTGCCTGCGAAGCTCTCGATCACGTCGACACCGCTGCTGCCATAGAACGTGTCAGAGCCGCCGGCCGCATAGTCGAGGAGACCGAAAGTGTCGCCGGCTTGCATGTACTGTTTGAGCGTGAGGGCATTCACCGCCAACCCGCTCACCGAATACAGCAGCGAGTAATCGGTGTACTCCGAAAAATCCGTGAGCGTCCCGCCGCTCAGGCCCGCGTACGAATAAGTGAAAAAACCGTTGTACGAAACGAACCGGCCCGCGCCGTCCTCCACGGTGATATTGGAGGAAGTCTCGTTGGTGATGAACCCACCCCATGCACTCGCATCGTTCATGTTCGTGGGCTTGTAGAAATTCATGATGGCCATATTCTGCTTTCAGGTTATTGATCAATAGCGTTAGGGCCGACGCCCCTGATCTTCCTCGGCGCGGCGGCGTTGCTCTTCGGCTCTTTTCGCCTCGCTCGCTGGCTCGCGCCGGTCGGCGGCCCTCGCCGCGTCGGGACGTTGCCTGCGGCCCGGTGCCTCTGCACCCGCTGCCGCTGGCATTGCGGCCTCGGCGGGCGCACGGTTCTCCGGTGGTTGCGGTCGGCCCTGGGGCGGACCACGACGCACACGCTCTTCCTGCGCCGCAGGAGCCGGCGCGACTACTGGTGGGGCCGGAGCAGCGACGGGGGGCGCAGCTGGCACCGGCCGTGGCGCAGGCATGGAGGCTTCCGCAGGCGAACGGTTGTCAGGGGGAACACGGCCCTGGGGCGGACCACGACGCACACGCTCTTCCTGGGCCGGAGGAGCTGCAACCGCTGCGGCTGGGGGCACAGGGGCCGCAATAGATGGCGCGGGCGCAGCGACAGGCGGTGTACTTGGCGACGGGCGCTGCGGCCGCACGGCTTCTGCGGGTCTTATCACCTCGGGCACGGGCAGTGCGGGGGTGACAGCCGGTTGCGCCCCCAGCTGCGGCACGTCGGGGCGCTGCGGGAATGCAGGACGGCGCGAGCGTTCTTCCTCTGCCGCCTGCCGGCGCTCGTTGCGCGAGACGTTTGGTGCGCTTGGCGGGGGTGGTACGGTGGCAGCGGTGGGTGGCGTCGCGATAGTCACTGAGGCAGTGGGTGCGGGCGTGGCAGGCCTGAGCGCAGCGGTTGCTGCCGCATCGAGCGGCTTCCCGGGGTTGGCGGCGAGTGCGCCTTGCCGCGCAGCAAAAGGCGCGGGTGCGGGCGGTGGCGCGGACCTGGCCACGACGGGCCGGATCACCGTGGCCTCGGGCGGCTTGGCGGCAGGCGGCGCAGAGCCCATGACGCTGGTGCGTATTGGGGTGAGGGGTGCAACGGCCATTACGGGCGAAGTAGCCACCATGTCGCGTGAGACGCGCACGGCCTCCCGCGACACCGACCTGGATTGCACGAAGGTCGTCGCAGGAACCGCGACCACCGCTCCGGGCACCTGCTGGTTCATGTAGGTCACGTTGGTCACGTTCGTGTTGTTGTACACGTTGGTGATGTTGACGGTGTTGATGACGGTATTGCTGGTGTTCACGCTGGTGAAATAGTCGCGGCTGACCGCGTAGGCTGGCCGGTACACGTCGCGCGGTCCAAGCGGAAACCAAGCCACGGCGCCCCCGCCACCCAAGTTGAGCGAGATGCTCAAGCTGCTGCCACCGACGAAGGCGACGAGTGCCGGCGCGTACACGGGTCGGGCCTCTCGCGGTCCGGGCACCCAACCCCATGAGCCGCCGAAGTTGGCCCAGCGGCCGTAGTGGGATGGCGCAAATCCCCAAGGTGCGTCGTCAACCCAGGTCCACCCCCAAGGCTCGACCCAAGCCCAATGCCCGTCGCGATAAGGCGCCCAGTCGGCCGCCACTCGCGTAGGCATCCACACGTGCCCGTAGCCCGCCACGTCGCGCCAGGTTCCGTATTCGTCCAGGTCTTCATAGCCGATCAGGTCGCGCGACACATAGCGCGCCGAAACGGAGTTCTCCCAGCGCCGGTCGCGCGCGCTGGCCCAGCGATCGAAGTCGTCGGCGGGAGCGAGGGCGAAACTGTCGTAGTCACGCAGGCCGGTATCGAAGAACTCGAAGCCCTGCCCCGCCTCGATCATGAAGGCACGCCCTTCACCGAACACCTCGGCCTGGCCGGAGCGAACCATCACGATGGTGGAATCCCCGCGGGGATCGACCTCGATGCGGTAGCTGCCCGGACTGCGAATGGAATAAGCGAGGTTCGGTGTGTTCACTTCGAAGACGTGGTTTCGCTCGAATCGCCAGATGCGGATGTTGAGGGTGCCCTGCGTCAACTGGACCTGCGCGATACGGTCATCGACATTGAGCAGAGTCATGCTGGTGCGCGACCCCATGCGGATCGCGGCGGCGCCCATCTGCAGTTCGCCCCTGGCCCCGGAATCGGACCACAGTCTGTCGCCAGATATCAGCGGCCGATTGACGTTCGCCCGGACCCAGTCGTTTTCGCCGGCGGGCGAGAAGCTGACGGCGCCGCTGAGATAGGCCAGCCGTGCCACGCGCGACGGCGGGTCTGCATGAGCCCAGCCGCTTAGCGCGAAGGCGCCGAGACCCAGAAGAAGGGCGCCGAGCCATTTGCGCAACGACAAACTGTTCATGATATTTCCTTGGTAAGTGGCGGGCAACAGCATCAATACTGCCGTGACTCGATGAACGGAACCTGAACGGACTCGAAGTTGGTCACCCCTACCGGAAGCCCAGGTCCAGCCGCGGGCCCCTTTAAGGTCCTCGTCTGGCTGGCTGAGCGACTTTGAACTGAAGGGGACACAAACCCTGGCCGGTCCGGGAGTTCAGTGCGCCCGCTGGCAGCGTCGATCAATACTATCCTGATCTCCCCCTGAGCGGTGACCACTTTCACCCGCCACAACGCACCGTGGGCAGGCTCCAGCTTCTCTATCGACAGCACACGCCCATTGCTCAGCCGCTGCGCTGCGACGGCGGCATCATCTCGGCTGGGACCGGCCCATGCAGGTGCCGACAACAACAGAAGGACGGCTAAAACGGCGGCGACGAGCACTGCCATTTGCAGCGAAAGCATCCAGAGTCGACCTTGCATGGCATCACTGTGTTTCAGCGTGCAGCGAGACGACTGAGCTGGCGAGCAGCGAGACGATAGCAAGGCGTTTCATGTGGGCTCCTTCGGTGACATGGAGCACATCTTGCCGGCGCATGTCTGAACGCTTGCTGAACGGATTCGAAAATGAACAGGGTCGACCTGGACCGCCATCAGGTAGGACAGCATGCGAGCGCAGCGGCCATTGCCTTGGGATGGCTGCCGCCACTCCTGGAGCGGCACCTACCGCGGCGATCGCCAGAGGCGACGCTTCGCGTAGGATTGCCACCTTCATTCCATTCTCAGAAAACAATCCGTGCAACTTGTCTGCCTTGACCTCGAGGGCGTCCTCGTACCTGAAATCTGGATCGCGTTCTCCGAGCGTACCGGCATCCCCGAGTTGCGCCGCACCACGCGTGACGAGCCGGATTACGACAAGCTGATGAAGTATCGACTGGCCCTGCTGGCGCAACACAAGCTAGGCTTGCCGGACATTCAAAAGGTGATCACGGCGATGGGTCCGATGCCCGGCGCCAAGGCATTTCTCGACGACCTGCACCAGGACTTCCAGGTGATGATCCTGTCGGACACCTTCTATGAATTCGCCATGCCGCTGATGCAGCAGCTCGGCATGCCGACGCTGTTCTGCCACAAGCTGGAAACCGATTCGCGCGGCTACGTGGTCAACTACCACCTGCGCATGCCGGACCAGAAGAAGGAAGCGGTGAAGCGCTTCAAGGAACTCAATTTCAAGGTCATCGCCGCCGGCGATTCGTACAATGACACCGCCATGCTGGGCGAGGCCCATGCCGGCATCCTGTTCCATCCGCCCGAAAACGTGATTCGCGAGTTTCCGCAATACCCGGTGGCCATGAACTACGGGGAACTCGAAGCCGAAATCCGCAAGGCGAGCAAGCGCATTTGATTACGATCCCAAGCATCCGGATGCGGTGAAAATTACGGCGGCGAAGCTGCGTAAGTGGTCGTATGACCCGCGTGCGATTGGCGTTGCGTCACACCGTCATCTTGGAATCTGAAATGAAGCGCACTGTGATTCAAATGCTTGCCATTCAGAAGCACTTCTACGAGCAGCGTCGCCGTGCCGGACACATGAAGCGGCACTGCCTTCATCTCCAGGCTCAAGCCCGCTTGGACTGAATTTAAATGACTATTTTTGCGGAAAAACTGCAATAATCACTGCTGAATAGATTATTCAGCCATTTGCGTCATGCTTATCGAGTTCAGCGTTTCCAATTTCCGATCGATCCTGAGTCGCCAGGCGCTCAGCATGGTCGCAAGTCCGGACCCTGCGCATCTCGATCGCAACGTCAGCCCGGCCCAGGCCAAGAACGATTTGCGGTACTTGAGGTCGGCCGTGATCTACGGGCCGAACGCCGCAGGCAAGAGCAATCTGTTGCGCGCGGTGGAAACCCTGCGCCAACTCGTTCAGAACTCGGCCACCAGCTACCAGGAAGCCCAGCCCATTCCGGTGACCCCGTTCCTGTTCGCCAAGGCAGCATCCGACCGGCCGTCCGAATTCGAAATCGTCTTCATCGCAGACGATGGTGTCCGCTACCAATATGGTTGCGTCGCCAGCCCCGAACGTGTGGTCAAGGAGTGGCTCGTGGCCTATCCGCATGGCCGCGCCCAGAGGTGGTTCGAGCGGGAGTACGACAGCGAAACGCGGGCGCAGCGTTGGTGGTTCGGTCCCAACTTCAGCGCCGAGCGTGCGGAGCGCAAGGTGTGGCAGGAGTTCACCCGGGACAATGCCCTGTTCCTGTCCACAGCCATTCATCTGAACAATTCGCAACTCAAGCCGGTGTTTACCTGGATCACGCAGAAGCTGATCGTGTTGATCCCCGGCGTCGACCTAAACCCCTTCCTTAGTCTGAATCTCTTGCGTGAAGGCGGCGGGCAGGAGCAAATCATGCGCTTCATCCGCGCCGCGGATGTCGGCATTGACCGGCTTGAGCTGCTGGAAGAAGACGCACCACCGATGTCCACGGGCGCTCTGCCCCCGGGTGCCCTGCGGGTGCATTTTGAGCTTGGTCTCCCGCCAGGGGCCACTCCGGGGGCGCAGACACTGAACCAAAAGCGGCTTCACGTCGTCGCGTGGCACAGGCGAACGGGCTCCAACGACGAAGTGCCGCTGGACATGGGCGATGAATCGGACGGCACCCAGAAGTTATTCGAATTCACCGGGGGCTGGCTGCATGCGCTTAATTCCGGGGCGACCTTGTTCGTCGATGAGCTGGACCGCAGCCTGCATCCTCACATGACCCGGTTTCTGGTCGGGCTCTTTCAC
>JBKJHN010000248.1:0-7091 GCA_046599015.1 Ramlibacter sp. | reverse complement strand
CTGCAACAAGACCAATGGCATCACTCCGCGGCGCTGGCTGGCGCAGGCGAACCCGCCGCTCTCCGCGCTGATCGACAGCCGCATCGGAACCACCTGGCGCCGTGAGCTGGATCAACTTGCCCAGCTGCGCCCGCTCG
The DNA here is from genome assembly GCA_046599015.1 of Ramlibacter sp. Lineage (GTDB taxonomy): Bacteria > Pseudomonadota > Gammaproteobacteria > Burkholderiales > Burkholderiaceae_C > Ramlibacter. The sequence goes on along the minus strand of JBKJHN010000248.1, from coordinate 6,954 downwards.
CGGAGGAACCCGAGTTCAAAAGCGCCTTCCGCCTGGCCAAGCAGCAGAACAAGCAGCGGCTGGTCAAGTACGTCGCCGACAACCTCAACGTGCCGAAACTCGATCCGCAAGCCTTGTTCGACGTCCAGGTCAAGCGCATGCATGAATACAAGCGCCAGTTGCTGAACGTGCTGCACGTGATCACGCGCTATCACCGCATCCTGGAGCAGCCGCAGGCCAACTGGGTGCCGCGCACAGTGTTTTTCGCCGGCAAGGCGGCTTCGGCCTACTACATGGCCAAGCTGGTGATCCGGCTGATCAACGACGTGGCGCGGGTGGTCAACGCCGATCCGGTTGTCGGCGATCGCCTGAAAGTGGTGTTCCTGCCAGACTATCGGGTCTCCCTGGCGGAGATCGTGATCCCGGCCGCCGATCTGTCCGAGCAGATTTCCACCGCGGGCACAGAGGCCTCGGGCACCGGCAACATGAAATTCGCGCTGAATGGCGCGTTGACCATCGGCACCTGGGACGGCGCCAACATCGAGATCGCCGAGCAGGTAGGGCTGGACAACATTTTCATCTTCGGCAACCGAACCGAGCAGGTGGAAGCATTGCGGATCGCCGGCTATAAGCCGCGCCAGTACTACGAGCAGAACTTCGACCTGAAATACGCCATCGACCGGCTGCGCGACGGCGCGTTCTCACGCGATGAACCGGGCCGCTACGCCGATGTGGTGCGCAACCTGCTCGAGTCGGACCACTACCAGCTGCTGGCCGACTACGCCGATTACGTGGCGACGCAGGACAGGATCGACCAGTGCTACCGCGAACCGATGGACTGGACCGCCCGCAGTGTCCTGAACGTCGCGGGCATGGGCATGTTCTCGTCCGACCGTACTGTGCAGGAGTACGCGTCGGAGATCTGGGGGGTTGCGCCGCTGGCGTTCAGCAGTGAGTTGGCGGCGCGCACTTGATCACTGTCATCCGGGGCACAACAGCGGCTACCGCGAGCCCGCATGGGCTGGCGGTGAGCTACCCCAGCGGGCCCGAATAGAGGGAGGACCGGGCTTGCAATGGTGTGGGTGCGCTTTCCTCGCCAGCATCTGCCCGCTGCGTGCTGGGCGACTGGTTCAACTGCGAAAACGGCAGTTTCTGCTTGACCAGCATCACGTTGCAAGGCGCCTCCGTTGCAACACGGATCGGCACGGTGGCCATCATCGGCAGCCACATGTGGCGATGGGTCGCCGCCCCGAGGATGATCAGGTTGACGTGGTTGCCCAGCGCGTACTTCACCAGTGCATCGGCGACATCGGACGCCTCGAGCACGTGAAACGATACCTGATGGCCATGCAGTTCCAGGCCCTGGGTCCACTGCCGCAGGAATTCCAGTTGCCGCCGATGGACCTGCACTTCGCTGCGATGCTTATCGGTGAGGTGGGTGTCGTTGATACCGATCACAGTCACGCAGGCGAGCCGCGCGCCCGGCCGGCTCTGCAGCGAGCGGCCCACGGCGCGGCGCAGCGAATACAGTGTCGCGTCACTGGCATCCTTCCACGGCACCGCCACCATGATGATGGACGCGTGGTCGATCTGCCTGCTGGGCAGCGGACTCGGCTGGTAGTGCATGCCGGCCGCCTTGACCCAGCGTCTGAGATACACCCCCCATGAGGTGCGACGCTTGCGTTGGCCGCGCTCGCCCACCTGGACCTGCTCTGGATGGGTCAGGTCGAACGCCAGATGCGCGGCCGAAGCATAGCGCCGCGCCGCTTCCGGCTCCAGGCACCGCAAAATCACTTCCTGCAGCCAGGGCGGTATATCCGGCGCCAGCACGCACGGCGGCGGCGGATTCATCCACAAACGCTGGCGCAGCCCGCCGCGGGTCTGCGGATCGCCGAAAGGCAATTCGCCGGTAGCCAATTCATAAAGAATGACGCCGATGGCGAAAACGTCGCTGCGCGGATCGCCGCGCACGCCCACGATCTGCTCGGGGGCGATCCAGGGTGGGGACCCGATAGCCAGCCGCAGTTCCTCGGCCAGCAGGTCCGGGTAGTGGGCGTGCCAGCTCAGACCGAAATCGATCAGCACGGCGCCGCCCTGGGGCCGAATCATCACATTGGCGGGCTTCAGGTCCAGGTGCACCGCATCCTGCTGGTGCAAGCTGTGTGCAGCAATCGCGATGGCGGCGCCCAGGCGTGCGATCTCGGTGGCCGGGACGCGAATTCCGTCGAGCGCGGCCTGATCGAGCCGTTCCTGCACCGAGTCCCCGTCGATGAACTCCATCACCAGGTAAGGCAAGCGCGCCAGGTCGCCGGCTGCGACGAAGCGGGGCACGTGGTCGCCGGACAGAACCTGCAGCATCTGGTGCTCGACTTCGAAGCCAACGATGGTCTCGGCGCCATCGCCGGATGTCATGCGCGGCACCTTCATCAACATTGGAAAGCCAGGATTGTCCCCGGGAGTCGCGTAGGCCACACGGTAGATCTGCGCCATGCTGCCGGAGTTCACGCACTCGCCGATCAAGAAGCCGTCGATCTCGGTATCCGGTTGCAGCATGCTCATGAACTGGCTTTCAAAGGCCCTGCGCCAGGCGGGAGGCGTTCTCGGGGGGCAGGCCCGCCAGCAGGATGGCCTGCCCCGCAGCCTGATGGTCGTACGGCACACGCAGGAAGGTCATCTGCATCGACTCGGTGTCGAACAATGCATACATCGCCTCGGGGCGGCCGTCGCGCGGCTGCCCGACCGATCCCACCGTGGCGAGCCAGCGGCGATGCTTCCAGAGCGGCACCGCGACTCCGGCGATCGGCTCGAAAGCCATCACCTTGCCCACCGCGCCGTGGAAGAACAACCGCTGTTCATGCACATGACCGCCGAAGATGTGAGTAGCGCCGCTGTCTTCAGCCGCGTGGAGACTCTCCGCAGCGCGCCTGCTGTCCTGCACGTAGTGCCAACGCGCGGGTTCGCGGACACTGGCATGCACCAGGCACATGAATTCATGCCGGACGATCAGCGGCAGGCCGGCCAGGAACTCGCGCTGCGCCGCGGAGAGCGCCGCGTAGGTGGCGGCGGCACCGGCCAGGTCGGCCCGGTTCCCGGTCGACGTGGGATTGAGCGCGGCATCGTCATGGTTGCCTCTGAGCACCCAGGCGCCTCGCTGAGCCAGATCCATGACGATGTCCAGCACCGGCCCGGGATCTCCACCGTAGCCCACGTGATCGCCAAGGAACGCGTACTGAGCAGCGCCGCGACTGCTCGCGTCGGCAAGGCAAGCCTGCAATGCCTGAAGGTTGGAGTGGACGTCGGACAGCAAGGCGAGTTTCATGCGGAGTAAGGTTCGATGAGTGAATCATGCTTGAGGAGGCCGGCCGGCCTTGCGTCCCTCGGTCCGATTTGATTTAGCGCAAGTGCGGCGGGGTAAACCTATCAGGGATTGCCCGAAGCGCGCACAGGTTCTGTTGCTAAGGGTCTGCCAAGTCAGCCTCACGTCAGTCGTTCTGGAAACACTCGCGCCGCCCCCAACCCAACGCCATCCTGGCGCAATTTCATCAGGAGACAACACATCATGGCTATAGCCTCAACCAGCAGCGCGGTGAATCCACCGGCAAGCGGCGCGATGACGCGGGAGGAAAAGAAGGTCATCTTCGCATCCTCGCTCGGCACCGTGTTCGAATGGTACGACTTCTATCTGTATGGATCGCTGGCGGCCATCATCGCCAAGCAATTCTTTTCCGGGCTCGATCCCACATCGGCGTACATCTTCGCCTTGCTGGCCTTCGCGGCCGGCTTCCTGGTTCGGCCGTTCGGCGCGATCATCTTCGGTCGCCTCGGCGACCTGATCGGACGCAAGTACACCTTCCTGGTCACGATCATGATCATGGGCGTTGCCACCTTCATCGTCGGTGTGCTGCCCAACTACGCAACCATCGGCATGGCCGCGCCGGTGATCCTGATCGTATTGCGGATGTTGCAGGGCCTTGCGTTGGGCGGCGAATACGGCGGCGCGGCCACCTATGTGGCCGAACATGCGCCGCACGGCAAGCGCGGCGCCTACACGTCATGGATTCAGACCACGGCCACGCTGGGCCTGTTCCTGTCGTTGCTGATCATCCTGGGCGTGCGCAATCTGCTTGGCGAAAAGGACTTCGCGGATTGGGGCTGGCGTATTCCGTTCCTGGTTTCGATCATCCTGCTGGGCATTTCGGTCTGGATCCGGCTGAGCCTGAACGAATCGCCCGCCTTCCAGAAGATGAAGGCGGAAGGACGCACGTCCAAGGCCCCGCTGACCGAATCGTTCGGGGAGTGGAAGAACCTGAAGGTCGTCATCCTGGCGCTGCTGGGCCTGACCGCCGGCCAGGCCGTGGTCTGGTACACCGGACAGTTCTACGCGCTGTTCTTCATGACCACCATTGCCAAGGTCGACGTGACCACGGCCAATCTGATGATCGGCGCCTCGCTGTTGCTTGGCACACCTTTCTTCATCTTCTTCGGCTCGCTGTCGGACAAGATCGGACGCAAGCCCATCATCATGGGCGGCTGCCTGATCGCGGCGCTGACCTACTTCACGGTGTTCCCGATGCTGCTGCAGTACTCGAACCCGGCGCTGCTGGAGGCGCAGCAGAAAACCAAGGTAACGATCACGGCGGACCAGGCGGAATGCTCGTTCCAGGGCAGCCCGATCGCGCGCGACATCGATTTCCGCACCTCGTGCGATATTGCCAAGCGCGCTTTGACCCAGTCCTACATCCCCTACGAAAACAAGCCAGCTCCCGCCGGCACGCCGGCAACCGTGACGATCGGCGACAAGGTCATGAAGGCGCCCTCGGCCACCTTGAATGAACAGCGCAACGGCTTCTCGGCGGACAGCGCCAAGTCGGTGGCTGAATTCCGAAAAGGCGTGACTGAAGTGGCGAAAGCCGCGAACCTGACGGTCGCCGCCGACCCGGACAAGATGAACAAGGGGATGGTGCTCTTGATTCTGACGTTCCTGGTCTTTCTGGTCACCATGGTCTACGGCCCGATCGCCGCCATGCTGGTGGAGATGTTCCCCACCCGCATCCGCTACACGTCGATGAGCCTGCCTTATCACATCGGCAACGGCTGGTTCGGCGGGTTGCTGCCGACGACCGCCTTCGCGATGGTGGCCGCGACCGGCGACATCTACTTCGGGCTGTGGTACCCGGTGATCGTCGCGACCGGCACTTTCGTGATCGGCATGCTGTTCATCCGCGAAACCAAGGACGTTGACATCTACGCGAGGGACTGACGGTCCTCTAAGGCACCATCCCCGGGTAGTGCTTTTACGACACAGCCCGCTTCAAGTGAAGCGGGCTTTTTTGTGGGCGCGTGAGGCAGGAATAGACCGCGCTGGACGGCGCGCTGAACGACCGCTAGGGAATCTTCTCACTTCGGCTTCTTCGCCATCGCAAAAAGGACCGCCCCCGACCCTGCGGTCAAAGCCAGCACGGTGAACCCCATGCGATAGTTTCCAGTGAGGTCCGCGAGGCCGCCAGCGACCATCGGCCCGGCCACCTGCCCGATCGCCACGATGAACGCCGACAACCCCATGATCATGCCGATCGCCTGGAGCCCGAAATAATCGGCCCGCAGCGCCTGCATATACGGGCCGCGCAAACCCCACGCCACACCGTGCAGCACGGCGAATCCGCCAAGCGCTGCCGGATGCGTGGCATAGGTCAGCATCAGCAGCCCGGCCATGTGCGCCAGCATGCATCCGGCGGCAAGATTGCGCTTCTCCCACCGGTCACCGATGGCCACGCCAGCCAGCACACCGACAACCTGCGACACAGTCATCAGCATGATCACCACCGAGGCTTGCGCCACGGTGTAGCCCAACCCTTCTTTCATGTGCGAGATCGCATGCACATTCACCGCGCTGACGACCAGCAGCGCGAAAGCGTGCCCAAGGCCCAGCAGCCAGAACGCCCGAGTCCGAAGCGCCTGCCCTGCGCTGAAATCCGGCGCTGCAGCCGCGCTGGCAGCGGCCGGCGAAGCGTCGGCCAAAGTGTTTGGCGGCGGCAGCCCGTCTTCAGTTTCACCGACATCGCTGGGATGACGCCGCAGCACCCGCGCCAGCGGCAAGCCGATGACCGCGGCAATGATCCCCGAGGCCAGGGCTGTCGTGCGCCAGCCGTACGCCTGCATGCCCCAAGCCACCACAGGCACCGCCGTGCCGCCAAGTGCCAGGCCCAGGCCCATGATGGACAGTGCCCGCGCCCGCTGGCGTCGAAACCAGTGCACCAAGGTGACCGACAGCGGAAAGTACCCGGCCAGGCTGGAACCCAGTGCCAGCAGCACCATCGCGCCATAAAAGCCGCCGATGGTTTCGATCTGGCTAAGCACGATGAATCCGATGGCAAGGAGCAGCATGCCGGCCTGCACCATCGCGCGGGCGCCGACACGGTCCATGATCCATCCGAGGGCCGGGCCGAGCACTGCGCCCTCGAGCGACTGAATGGCGGCGCCCACCGACAGTGCCGTCTTGCTCCAGCCCTGCTCGTCAGACAACACGGCCACGTAGGCGCCGAAGGCCTGCATCAGCAGTACGCCGTGGAGGAACTGGATGAGGGCGGCCGCGGCGACCATCCGCCAGCCGTAAAAGAGCTTCACCGGCATTGGTTTTTAGGGCCGCCGGGGCTCACATGCCCAGCGCGAATTCCGGTGCGACAGCTTCGAGCCCCAATGCGAGCGCGACCGGCAGGCAGGTGACCTTGCCGCGGTGGATGTTCAATCCACGCCGCAGGTGAACGTTGTCAACCAGCGCCTTTTCTCCTGACGCTGCCAAGGCCAGGCCGAACGGCAAGGTGGCGTGGTTCAGCGCGTGGCTGGATGTCCTCGGCACCGCCCCAGGCATGTTCGCCACACAGTAATGAATGACGTTGTCGACGATGTAGGTGGGCTCATCGTGCGTGGTCGGGTGGGACGTCTCGAAACAACCGCCTTGGTCAATGGAGACATCGA
>JBKJHN010000238.1:0-24639 GCA_046599015.1 Ramlibacter sp. | reverse complement strand
GCCGCCGAGCATGAGCAAGCTGCCCTGCGTCCTGCCCGGCTGGCGCAGCGCGCCCAGGCCGGCAACTCCCAGCCCGATCAATCCGAGCCACAACCAGCCGCGGCCGTACCAGATCGCCTGCATCAACCCGTTGGCGCTGTCTTCGCGGGTGAACACGCCGGGGATCGCGAGCAGGCCATTGCTGTCCTGCAGCGCGTACCAAGGCAGCGCGAGATAGCTCGCGAAGCCCACCCCCAGCCAGACCCAGATGGCGGTGTTGCCGGATCTGCGCCGCACCGAGAACCGCGGTCCGCCGACGGGCGCGTGCTCGCCATGCAGGGCCTCTGAACTCATACGGCGCGACCTTGCCTACCGGGGCAGGGAATTGACTTCTTTTTCCCAGCGCGAGATCAGCCGGCGGCGCTCGGTGCTGGCGCCGTACTTGGCGTAATCGTAGTTGATGAACTTGATCTTCTTGAAGTCCGGCACTCGAGGATCGACCTTCGCAGCCTTGTTGCTGGGCAGCTGGAACTGCTTGGCGGCCGCGGCCATTTCCTGCGCGGCCGGCGTCAGCGCCCACTCGTAGAACTTCTTCGCTGCCTCCAGGTTGCGCGAGCCCTTGATGATGCTCATCGAACCGATTTCGGCGCCTGTGCCATCCGACGGCGTGATCGTCTCGACCGGGAATCCTTGCATTTTTTCGCCCGGGCCATCGTGCACGAAGCTGATCGACACCGCGGTCTCGCCGCGCGCCACGGCCTTGATGGGGCCGGTGCCGGAACGCGAATACTGGCTGACGTTCTTGTGCAGTGTCTTCAGGTAGTCATACGCCTTGTCTTCGCCCATCAGCTGCACGAGGGTCGCGATCATGGTGTAGGCGGTGCCACTGGAGGCCGGGTTAGCCACTTGCACTTCGCCTTTGTATTCCGGCTTGGCCAGGTCGGCCCAGGTCTTGGGAATTGCGAGCTTCTTGCGCGCGAGCAGCTCGGTGTTGTAGCCGAAACCCAGCGGGCCGGAATAAATGCCCACGGTCTTGTAATTCGATTGCCTGGCTTGTTGCTGGGCCCACTCGTGCAACTGCGGCAGCGACGGTGATTTGTATTCGAGCGTCAGGCCCTGCTCCGCCGCCTGCAGGTGCGGATCGCCGGTACCGCCAAACCAGATGTCGGTCTTTGGATTTTCCTTTTCGGCAATGATCTGGGCCAGCGCCTCGCCCGAGCCTTTCATCGACACGTTGACCTTCGTCCCGGTAGTGCGCGAATAGACGGTGGAGATCATGTTGCACCACTCGGCCTGGACCGAGCAGATGATGTTGACTTGGCCCTGCGCGGCCGCGCTGAGGGAAACGGCGGTGAGTACCCCAGCCAGCAGCAGATGCTTTTTCATGCAATCCTCAAAGTAAATTCGCTTACTACTCAAGCACAGCGGCGGCCTTCTAGATCCGCCGTTCTTCCACCGCGTGACATGCGACCTTGATGCCGCCGATGTCCAGCAGGGCCGGTCGCTCGGCCTTGCAACGCGCATTGACATGCGGACAACGCGGATTGAACGTGCAGCCAGTGGGCGGATTCAGCGGATTGGGGACCTCGCCCTGCACCGGCGTGCGCGAGCGCCCGGTGTCGTGCATCTTGGGGATCGCGTCCAGCAGCATGCGCGTATAGGGATGGCGCGGGTTGCCGAAAAGCTGGTGCTTGCCCGCCAGCTCGACGATGCGGCCCAGGTACATCACGCCGACCTGGTCGCTGACGTGACGTACCACGGCGAGGTTGTGCGAGATGAACAGGTAGGTGAGGCCGCGCTCGCGCTGCAGGTCCTTCATGATGTTGAGCACCTGGGCCTGCACGCTCACGTCCAGCGCGGAGGTGGGCTCGTCGCACACCAGGAACTCCGGTTCGGTGGCCAGGGCCCGGGCGATGGAGATGCGCTGGCGCTGCCCGCCGGAGAACTGGTGCGGGTACTTCACCATGTCCAGGGGCGACAGGCCGACCGACTTGAGCAGTTCGCCCACGCGCTCCTTCAGCTCGGCCTTGTCGGTGATGATGTCGTGTTCCTTGAGCGGCTCGCCGACGATGTCTTCCACGATCCAGCGCGGGTTGAGGCTGGCGTAAGGGTCCTGGAAGATCATCTGGATGCGGCGGCGCAGCTGCCGGCCCTCGGGCGTCTTGAACGCGGCGTGCGCATCCTGTCCGTCGAACGTCAATCCGCCGCGCGTGGGGTGATAAAGGCCCACCAGCAGGCGCGCCACGGTGCTCTTGCCGCAGCCGGACTCGCCCACCAGCGCCAGCGTCTGGCCTTTCTGGATGTCGAAGCTCACCCCGTCCACGGCGTTGAGCAGCTGGCGCGGCCGGCGCTCGATCACGCGGTTAAGCCAGGGCACCGACACGTCGAACATCTTGGCCAGGTCGTGGGCCTGCACCAAAGGAGGGGTGGAAACCACGGCGGACTTTTCTCCCTCCCCCTTTGGGGGAGGGTTGGGGTGGGGGTCGGCGTCGGCGTCGGCGTTGACGGCCTGTACCCCCACCCCCGCCCTCCCCCGGAGGGGGAGGGAGTCAATATCATTCATGCCGTCACCCCCGCATGGGCATCGTGCAGCCAGCAGGCGGCGCGGGTGGCGCCCGCATTCAGCAGGTCGGGCCGCTCGTGGGTGCAGCGCTCGAAGACGCGGGGACAGCGCGGGTTGTAGGCGCAGCCGCGCGGGATGGCGTTCAGGCGCGGCATGGCGCCATCGATCTGGTTCAGGCGCTCGCGCTCGACCTCCATGTCCGGAATCGCGGCCATCAAGCCCACGGTGTACGGGTGCGCGGGCTGGTTGATCACTTCGTGCACCGGGCCGATCTCGGCTATCCGCCCCGCGTACATCACCGCCACCCGGTCGCAGGTTTCAGCGATCACGCCCATATCGTGCGTGATCAGCATGACGGCGGCCCCACGGTCCTTGCAGACGCGCTTGAGCAACTGGATGATCTGCGCCTGGATCGAAACGTCCAGCGCCGTGGTTGGCTCGTCGGCCACGATGAGCTTGGGCTCGGCTGCCAGCGCCAGCGCGATCACGACGCGCTGGCGCATGCCGCCGGAGAACTGGTGCGGGTAGTGGTCGATGCGCTCGGCCGCGGCCGGGATGCCGGTGTCTTCCAACAGGGCGATGGCGCGTTGCAGCGCCTCCTTGTCGTTCACCGGCAGGTGCGTCTGGATGGTTTCGGTCAGCTGCCGGCCCACCGTGTAAAGCGGGTTGAGGGAGGTGAGCGGGTCCTGAAAGATCGCGCCGATCTTGCGGCCGCGGATGTGGCGCATCTGCTCGTAGGGAAGCTGGTCGATGCGCCGTCCCTCCAGCAGGATCTGGCCCGAAGCGATGCGGCCCGGCGGTTCCAGCAGGCCGATGATGGCCGCGCCGGTCAGCGACTTGCCTGCGCCCGATTCGCCGACCACGCCCAGGATTTCCCCGGGCGCAATCTCGAAGGAGATGTCGTCGAGCGCACGCAGCGTGCCACGCCGGTTGGGGAACTCGACGACCAGGTTGTTGACTTGGAGCAGACTCATGTTTTTCAGCGCAGGCGCGGGTTCAGCGCATCGCGCAGCCAATCGCCCAGCAGGTTCACCGACAGCGCGATCAGGATCAGCATCAGGCCGGGGAAGATGGTGATCCACCACTCGCCGGAAAAGAGATAGTCGTTGCCCACCCGAATCAAGGTGCCGAGCGATGGCGCCGTGGGCGGCACGCCGACCCCGAGGAAGGACAAGGTGGCTTCGGTGATGATGGCGGTGGCGACGTGAATGGTCGCCAGCACCAGCACCGGTCCCATCACGTTGGGCAGCACATGGCGCCCCATGATGCGCAATGGCGCCACGCCCGTGACGCGCGCCGCCTGCACGTACTCCTTGTTGCGCTCGACCAGGGTGGTGCCGCGCACCGTCCGCGCGTACTGAACCCACCCGGTCAGCGTGATCGAGATGATCAATACCCCGAACGCCACGGTATCCGCCGCGTTGGGAAACATGGCGCGGCCGACGCCGGCGATCAGCAGGGCCACCAGGATGGCCGGAAAGGAGAGCATCACATCGCACAGGCGCATCAGCGCGGCGTCGATCCAGCCGCCCCGGAACCCCGCCAGCAACCCGAGCGCCACGCCGATGATCATCGAAAGAATGACCGAGGCGACACCCACGATCAATGAGATGCGGGCGCCGTAGATCAGCGCGGAAAGAATGTCCCGGCCCTGGTCGTCAGTCCCCAGCAGGTACTTGCGCGTGCCTTCGGCCTCCCAGGCCGGCGGCAACCGCGCGTCGCTCAGCTCCAGCGTGGTGAGGTCGAACGGATTGTGCGGTGCGATCCACCCCGCGAACAGCGAGCAGACCACGCACACCAGCGCGATCGCCGCGGCCACAATGGCCATCGGCGAGGTGCGGAAGCTGTAGCCTACGTCGCTGTCGAACCAGCGTGCGAGTGTCTTTTTCATCGGTAAAAGGCTAGTTCGGGAAGGCCCCGTGCGGGGCTCTCACCCGCAACGGTCCAGCACAACGCTCACTTCTTGATCGTGATCCACTTGAACGGCATGTTGTTGTCGGCCATCTGCACCAGCTCGACCTTCTTGCTTGCGCCCCACGCCAGCGATTGCTGGTGCAGCGGGATGTGCCCGATGTCGTCGGCGTGGATCTTGCTGGCATCGCGGATCATCGCGTTGCGTTTGGCCTTGTCGGTCTCGCCCTGCATTGCCATCGTGAGCTTGTCGACCTCGGGGTTGCAGTAGGCGCCGAGGTTGAAGGTGCCCGAGCCCTTGTCGTCAACGCAGCGCGTCAGCGCAGCGAACGCGTTGTGCGCATCGTAGGTGGTCGGTGTCCAGCCCAGCAGGTAGAAGCTGGTGTCGCGCCGCAGGACTTTCGGAAAGTAAGTGCCCTTGGTCTCCGCCGCCAGATTGATCTTGACGCCAATGCGCGACAGGTTGGCCGCGACCGCCTGGCAGATCCGCGCATCGTTCACATAGCGGTCGTTCGGGCAGTTCAGGGTGACTTCGAAACCGTTGGCGTAGCCCGCATCGGTCAGCAATTTCTTGGCGGCGTCCGGGTCATAGGCAAGCCGCTTGTTGAGCTCCGGCACAAAACCGTTGATGCCAGAGCCAACCATCAGCGCCGTGGGCCTTGAGGCGCCGCGCATCACCGTTTTCTGGATGCCCTCGATGTCGATGGCCTGGTAGAACGCCTGGCGCACGCGCTTGTCCTTGAACGGGTTCTTGCCTTTGATGTTCGAGTACAAAAGCTCGTCACGCTTCTGGTCCATGCCCAGAAAAATGGTGCGCAGTTCAGGGCCAACCAGCACTTTCGCGTTGGCGGACGCGTTGATCCGGTCAACGTCCTGCAACGGCACCGGCTCCATCACGTCGACTTCGCCGGAAAGCAGCGCGGCCACTCGCGTGGCATCGTTGCCGATCGGCGTGAAGATCACTTCCTGCACGTTGCCTTCGATCTTGCCCCAGTAGTTGCCGTTGCGCACGAAGGTCGTGCGCACGCTGGGCTGGCGCTCGCGCACCCGGTAGGGGCCGGTGCCATTCGCCCGGAACGACGCCGCGTTCTCGATCCCCTTGCGCCGGTCCACCGGCCGGGTGGCCTGGTTCTCCTCGCACCAGGCCTTGCTCATGATGTAGGTGCTCGACAACTGGTCGGGCAGGATGGGGAACGGCGCCTTGGTCTCGACATCGACCACCAGATCGCTGACCTTGCGCACCTCCTTGATGTCGCCGACCACGCCCCGGAAATCACCGCCTTCGTCCGCCGCCCGCCGCAGCGAGAACACCACGTCGTCGGCGGTGAACGGCTTGCCGTCGTGAAATGTGACGCCCTTGCGCAGATCGAAGCGCCACACGGTTGGCGAAATGGCCTTCCACGACACGGCCAGGGCCGGCGCCAGACTCAGGTCCTTGGCTCGCCCGACCAGCGGCTCATAGATGTTACCGGTCACCGACAGCTGCAACGACTCATTGAGCGAGTGCGGATCCATCGACAGCGAATCGCCCTGGTTGGCGATGCGCACGGTCTGCGCTTGGGCGCCGGCAGCGAAAGCCAGCACGGCAGCGGCAATCAGGTGGGTCTTGAATTTCATCGGTGACTCCTTCTGGATGGCAAAGGGGGGTTGAAAAGGTGGTTCGGGCTGCGCGTTCAGGGCGCCAGCGGCATCGAGTGCTCGACCAGGCCGGCATGAAGCGCCGAGCCGAGCGGCAGGATCTCGTCGTTGAAGTCGTAACGGCTGTTGTGCAGGAAGCAGCTGCCCTCGCCGCCCTGTCCGATGCGCATGTAGGCGCCGGGCCTGACCTGCAGCATGAACGAAAAATCCTCGGCGCCCATGCTGGGTTCCATGTCGCGCACCACGTGTTCGCTGCCCACCAGGGTCTGGGCCACGTCGGCGGCGAACATCGCTTCGCGGGCCGAGTTGACGGTGGCCGGATAGACGCGCTCGTAGTGCACGTTGGCGGTCGCGCCGAAGCCCAGGGCGACTGCGCTGCACAACTCGTTGAGCCGGCGCTCGACCAGCGCCTGCACGTCCGGCTGGAACGTGCGCACCGTGCCTACCAGGGTGGCCTTGCCCGGGATCACGTTCATGGCGTGCAGGTCGCCCGCCTGCATCGCGCAAAGGCTGATCACGGCCCCTTCGATGGGACGCACGTTGCGCGACACGATGCTCTGCACGGCCGTGATGATGTGCGCCGCCACCAGCACGGGGTCGACCGCCAGGTAGGGATGCGCGCCATGGCCGCCCTTGCCGGTGATCTCGATGGTGACGCGGTCGGCCGCCGCCATCAGCGGGCCGGGGTTGATGCCCACCATCCCCGGCTTCATGCTCGGCCAGTTGTGCATGGCATAGACGGCGTCGACCGGGAAGCGCTCGAACAGGCCGTCCTCGATCATGGCCTTGGCACCGGCGAAGCCTTCTTCGCCGGGCTGGAAGATCACGACCGCCGTGCCGTCGAAGTTGCGCGTCTCGGCCAGGTAGCGGGCGGCGCCCACCAGCATGGCGGTGTGGCCGTCATGCCCGCAGCCATGCATCATGCCGGTGCGGGTGGACTTCCAGGCGAACTCATTGTGCTCGGTCATGGCAGCGCATCCATGTCGGCGCGCAGCCCGATGCAGCGCCCGCTGGCGGCGCTGCGGCCCTTGATCACGCCGACGATACCTGTCTTGCCGATGCCCGTGTGAATCTCGTCCACCCCGCAGACCTTCAATGCTTCGCGCACGCGCGCGCCGGTGTAGGTTTCCTCGAAGCCGAGTTCGGGATGGGCGTGCAGGTCGCGCCGCAGCGCGGTGAGTTCCGGATGGTATTGCGCGATGTGGGCGAATGCGCGGCCGTTCGCCCGCAGCCGCGGCGGCATCGGTGCCAGCATCAATGGCCCCCCGCCTGACCCACGCGCAGCCGCGGGTCAACGGCGAAATACAGCAGGTCGACCACCAGGTTGATGATCACGAAAATCAGCGCGATCAGGCACAGGTAGGCGGCCATGACCGGAATGTCGGCAAAAGTGACCGCCTGGATGAACAGCAGGCCCATCCCGGGCCACTGGAACACGGTTTCGGTGATGATCGCGAAGGCGATCAGGCCGCCGAGTTGCAGTCCGGTGATCGTCATCACGGGCACCAGCGTGTTCTTCAGGGCATGGCCGAAATGGATCGCGCGATTGGACAGCCCTCGCGCCCGCGCGAACTTGATGTAGTCGGTGCGCAGCACTTCCAGCATTTCGGCGCGCACCAGCCGCATGATCAGCGTGAGCTGGAAAATGGCGAGCGTCACGGCCGGCAGGACGATGTGGTGCCAGCCCTTGGCCTTGAGCAGGCCGGTGCTCCACCAGCCAACCTGCACCGTTTCGCCGCGCCCGAAGCTGGGGAACCAGCCGAGGGTGACGGCGAAGATCAGGATCAGCAGGATGCCGATGAAGAAGGTGGGCAGCGACACGCCCAGCAGCGAAATGGTCATGAAGACCTGGCTGAGGAAGGTGCCGCGGCGCAAGGCGGAATACACGCCCATCGGAATGCCGATCAGCAGGGCCATGAGCGCGGCGATCAGCGCGAGTTCGAGAGTGGCCGGGAAGCGCTCGGCGATCAGGCGCGACACCTTGGCGCCCTGGCGCAGGCTCAGGCCGAACTCTCCTTGCGCGGCGTTGACCAGGAAATGCCAGAACTGCACTATGAAGGGCTGGTCCAGCCCCAGATCCCTGCGCAGTTCCCGGATCTGGTCGGGAGTGGCGTCCTGCCCAAGCAGGAACACGATCGGGTCGCCCACGTACTGGAACAGCAGGAAAGCGATGAACGCGACCGTGATCATGACGACCAGGGCCTGGAACAGGCGCCGCAGGATGAAAGCGAACATTCGATTTATTGCCGTAAGCGGTGGACGATGCTAGCAGAGCACAGTCCCTGCGCGCACAGGGTTTCCTTCAGGCTTAAAGGATTATGCGTGTGGCGCCCGAAGCCCAAGGACAAGGCCGCCGGAGACGCCCGCCCATCGGGGGCGTACGTGTTCGAGGCGGCCTTGTGATCGTCCGCTAATTCACCTTGATCAGACGCCAGTCGAGGCGGTTGTCCGGGCGGTGCACCACGTCGACGTTCTTCTTCATCGCCCAGGGGATGATCTGGTTGTGAAGCGGAATGTGCGAGACATCTTCGCCGCTCATCTGCAATGCTTCCGCCAGCAGGCGGTTGCGAACGAGAAGGTCGGTTTCCACCTTGGCGCGATCGATCACGGCGTCGAGCTTCGGATTGCTGTAGCGGCCCACGTTGTAGTTGCCGTCCCCGTCGGTGCCCGCCGTCCGCACGAGCGACTGCAGGCTGTACATTGCGTCGAAGGTCGGCACGCCCCAGCCCAGCATGTAGATGCTGGCCTCGAACCGCTGGATCATCGGGAAGTAAGTCACCAGCGGCAGCGTGCGCAACTTGGCCTTCACCCCGATGCGCGACCACATTGCCGTCACGGCCTGGCAGATTTCTTCGTCGTTGATGTAGCGGTTGTTAGGGCACGCGAAGTCCACTTCGAAGCCTTCCGGATAGCCCGCGGCCGCCAGCAGCTTCCTGGAGCCCTCCACGTCGAAGGGCATGCGTTTGTGAAGGGACTCGTTCCAGCCGGCAACCTGCGACGCGATCAACGTGCCGGTGGCCTGTCCGAGCCCGCGCAGCGTGACCCTAATCAGAGCGTCGATATCGATCGCCTGGTACAGCGCCTTGCGCACGCGCTGGTCCTTCAGCGGATTCTTGCCCTTGATGTTGGAGCCCGGCAGCTCGTCCCGGTGCTGGTCCATGCCGAAGAAGATCGTGCGGCTTTCGACCCCATCGATCACCTTGAGGTTGCCGTTGCTGCGCAGGCGCGGCAGGTCCTGGGGACTCGGGTCGAGAACCAGATCAACCTCGCCGGACAGCAGCGCGGCGACGCGCGTGGCCTCGGACTTGATCGGGGTGTAGACGATCTCGGTCAGGTTGCCTTCGAGCTTGCCCCACCAGCTCGGGTTGGCCGCCATCACCATGCGCTGGTCGGGCAGCCACTGCTTCAGCACGAACGGGCCGGTGCCCATCGCGTTGCGGTTGGCGAAGGTCTCCTGGGTGACGTTGCGGATGTCCTTGGGTTCGACCGAGTTGTTCTTCTCGGCCCATCCCTTGCTCATCATGCGCAGCTCGGTGAGCTGGTTCAGCAGCACGGGGTTGGCACGCTTGGTGAAAATGTCGATCGTGTTGGCGTTTACCTTCACCACTCGGTCGATGCCCGAGGTGTACGGCGTGAAGTTCGAGGTCTTCATCATGCCGCGATTGAGGGAATACACCGCATCGTCGGCGGTGAAGTCAGTGCCGTCGTGGAATTTCACGCCCTGGCGCAGGGTCACTCGCAGCTGCGTGGGGTTCACCTGGTTCCACGCGGTGGCCAGAACCGGTTCGATCTTGAAATTGCGGCTGTTGTAGTACACCAGCGACTCGTAAACTGCCGCGTGGATGCCGTTTTGGAGCGCGTTGTTCTGGGAATGGATATCCCAGGTGGAGATTTCGCCGGCGCTCGCCCACTTGAATGTCTTGGCGTGGATTGCGGGAGCAGCGCCCAGGGCGGCCACTGCGGCGGCGGCCAGCAAAGCAGTTTTGAGTTTCATGAAACCCTCTTGATATGGAAAGTGCCGACTATGCAGCAGCCGCGCCGCGCGCGTCAAAAGGGGTTTCCCGAAAGGGCTGTAGCGGGCGCGACAGCGCCCCTCAGGGGGCGGGCCCCCCGGGACCTGCCGTGGTCAGGCGCAAGGGGCCGTACCAAGCACGCGCCTCGGAGCGGGTGTTGTCGCTGTCGCTCATGATGCTGCCCACGCCGACCAGGGCGCCGGGCGCTTCACCACACCTTTCCCGGCAAATCGCCTACGCAGTTCAACTATGCCCGCAAGGTTGGGCGGGATGCCATCGCGGTCTCGGCAGCTTCATCCGGCAGCATGCTGCGTAACACGTTTCGCATCTGATATTTCCAAGGGAAAGTACCCCGTTCGCCTGAGGGTATCTCATTAAAAAAGCCGCCCGAAGGCGGCTTTCAAGTTTCTTCGCTCCAAGCCGGCGTTAGCCGGCCCTTGCATCAGAACGAGTGGCGCATGCCAAGGTCGAGGCCGGTCGACGAGGAATTCGCGCCGGTGAGCGAGCCGTTCAGGGACGCAGCGGCGCCGCCGCTGTTCTTCACGCGAGCCCACGTCGTGTAGACGGCGGTGCGCTTGGACAGGTTGTGCACGTAGCCGAGGGCCACCTTCGTGGTTCTCGGGTCGCTGGCCGTCGCGTCGGTTTCA
This sequence comes from Ramlibacter sp., assembly GCA_046599015.1. Taxonomy (GTDB): domain Bacteria; phylum Pseudomonadota; class Gammaproteobacteria; order Burkholderiales; family Burkholderiaceae_C; genus Ramlibacter. The sequence goes on along the minus strand of JBKJHN010000238.1, from coordinate 13,888 downwards.
TAACGCGAGACGGATGCGCGAACCAGGCCGGGACCGACCGGGAACAAGCCGCCGATCAGCATACCCTTGCCGTCCACCGGGCCATTGCTGTCCTTGGTGACGTGTGCCATCAGGGTGCCGATGCCAAAGTTCCATGAACCGCCCAGGTTGCTCTGCTTGACGTCGCCCGCGGCGTATGTCGTCTTGCTCACAGCCAATGAGACGTCGAACGGGCCGCTGGCGAAGCCGACACGCAGGCCATTGCCGTTGCCGTCCTTCGTGGTGGCCGCACCGCTGTTGTTCTCGCCACGGTAGTGCGAAAACTGCCCGTAGAAGCCACCAATGTTGCCGGGCAGCAGGTAGCCGATGCTGTTGGAAGCACGGACAGCGGTGGGGCCGGTGATGATCGAGTTCAGGGTCTGGGTGGTGCCCGCGCCGACGGTGCCGAACGGATCGAACACGGTCACGTTCCAGAACTGCGGCGTGTAGTCACGGCCCAAACGCAGTTCACCCCAGCCGCCGGCCAGGCTCACCGTCGAGCGACGATTGAACATGAGACCTTGCGTGCCGGCCGCCGCAGCGCCCGCACCACTGGCCTGGTTGTTGAGGTTGGTACCCGCGCCGGTACCGTTGTCGTTGTTATGCCCGGCTTCCAGGTGGAACGAAGCCGACAGGCCAGCGCCGAGGTCTTCAGTGCCGCGGAAACCCAGACGCGAGCTATTCAGGCCCGAATTGGTCAGCTGGGTCTTGTTCGACACATTGCCGCGGCCAAAGGCCAAGGTCGCGTCGACAATGCCAAACAGCGTCACGGAAGATTGGGCAGAAGCTGAGCCGGCGGCAGCCAGAACAGCTAAAGCAATCAGGGACTTTTTCATGCAAGTTTCTCCAAGGTTAAACATAGGGCTCCGGTGCGAAGGGGTCACGAAATGCAGGCACTTTTGCGCTCCCGCCGGATCCCCGGGCCAACCTCCTTTTGGGAAGTTGTCGTTATTGCACCAGAGCGGCCCTCCTTTCGCAAAGTATTTAGCCTGCGGCATGGCGTTTCGTTGCACCCGGACAACATAGCTCTGCTGCTCAGTGGAATGGGCGCAACAACTGATCGGTTTCTTTCGGATTGCGAAACGCGCGCCCGGTCACAGCCCGGCGCCCCGGCCGGGCGTAGAACAGCGCTCCAGCGCTTAAACTGCGTCCCATGGACCGATTTCTCGGCGCAGCCGACAGCGCCCTGCGCACGCTCTTTGCCAAGCCACGCGCGGCGCGGCCGTGCCCCGTCGTGCCTGCGGATGAAACGACTCTCGGCCCTGACGAACAGCGCGAAGCCGCCGCGCTGATGCGGGTCAATCACGTTGGCGAGGTCTGCGCGCAGGCACTCTACACGGCGCAGGCGTTGGCCACGCCCGACCCTCAACTGCGCCGTCACTTCGAGAGCGCGGCCGCCGAAGAGACCGACCATCTCGCGTGGACCGCCGAACGGCTGGCGGAGCTGGACGCCCGCCCATCTCTGCTCAACCCGCTCTGGTATGCAGGCGCCTTCGGGCTGGGGCTGCTGGCCGGACGGCTGGGCGACCGGGTGAGCCTCGGGTTCGTGGTCGAGACCGAAAAACAGGTCGAGGCCCACCTGCAAAGCCATCTTGATCGATTGCCGGCGGGCGATCATGCGTCGCGTGCGATCGTGGTGCAAATGAAGGACGACGAGGCGGCCCACGCCGCGCTGGCGTTGCAGGCCGGCGCCATCGAGCTGCCAGCCCCGGCCAAAGCGTTGATGCGAGCGGCGGCGAAGGTCATGACGACCACCGCACGCTACATCTGAGTCACACTGGCGCAGGCTGGTGGACCCAGCTCACGCCGCCAGCAACTCGAAGCTGGTGGTGATGGCAGCGGTCTTGCCAAGCATCACGCTCGCCGAGCAGTACTTGTCATGACTCATGGCAATGGCGCGTTCAACGGCGCCGGCGGCCAGGTCCTTGCCGGTGACGACGAAGTGCATGTGGATCTTCGTGAACACCTTGGGATCCGTTGCGGCCCGCTCGGACCTGAGCTTGACCGAACACCCACGCACGTCCTGCCGCCCCCGCTTCAGGATCAGGACCACGTCATACGCGGCACAGCCGCCGGTGCCGGCCAGAACGGTTTCCATGGGTCGCGGCGCCAGGTTTTGGCCACCGCTCTCCGGCCTGGCCTCGTTGGGCGCGCCATCCATCATGAACGAATGGCCGCTGCCGGTTTCGGCCAAAAATCCCATCCCCGACCGGGCGCCTGTGGCGCCGGTCCAACTCACAATGCATTCCATATGCGTCCTTGCCGCTTCGCTTGAACAAATAAGTAGCAGCCCCGCGTTTTGTCGCGTATTGCGACAGTGTCGCGTGCTGCATTGCAGCAAAACTGGGGCTATACTGGTTTTGCAGCATAGCGAGTAACGCCATGCACTGTTGCAGCTCAGGCATCGAAGCCGAAATGATCGGCCGCCTCTCTTCTGCGACGGCAAGCTTGTCTCCTCCACCTCCCCTGGTGGATTCAGCCCTCGATCCGGAAGGTTCGGGGGCTTTTTTCCTTGACACGGCGCGCGATTGCAGGGGACGTCCACCCGCCGGAAAACCGCTGTCGAGCAGGCGCTTATCATTCTTTGCTCATGAAAAAGCAACTCAAGCCCGCCGACTACCTGAAAAAGATCCTGACCGCGCGGGTCTACGACGTGGCTGTGGAGTCCGCGCTGGAGCCCGCCCGGAATCTCAGCCGCCGGTTGCACAACAAGGTGCTGCTCAAGCGCGAGGACCAGCAGCCGGTGTTCAGCTTCAAATTGCGCGGCGCCTACAACAAGATGGCGCGCCTCACGGCCGAGCAGCTCAAGCGCGGCGTTATTTGCGCCTCGGCCGGCAACCACGCCCAGGGTGTCGCGATGTCGGCGCATCGGCTGGGCGCCCGCGCCCTGATCGTGATGCCGGTCACCACGCCACAGGTGAAGATCGACAGCGTCAAATCGCTTGGCGGAGAGGTGATACTGCACGGCGACAGCTATTCCGATGCGTACACGCATGCGGTGCAACTTGAGCAGCAGCAGGGGCTGACCTTTGTGCATCCGTTCGACGACCCGGACGTCATCGCGGGCCAGGGGACGATTGCCATGGAAATCCTGCGGCAGCATCAGGGGCCGCTGGATGCCGTCTTCGTGGCCATCGGCGGCGGCGGCCTGATTTCGGGCGTGGCCAACTACATCAAGGCAGTGCGGCCGGAGATCAAGGTGATCGGCGTGCAGATGAACGACTCCGATGCGATGACCCGTTCGGTCGCCGCCAACAAGCGTGTGACGCTGGCGGAAGTGGGCCTGTTTTCCGACGGCACGGCCGTCAAGCTGGTGGGCGAGGAGACCTTCCGCATCGCTCGCGAACTGGTCGACGAATTCATGACGGTGGACACCGATGCCGTTTGCGCCGCCATCAAGGATGTCTTCATCGACACCCGCAGCATCGTTGAGCCGGCGGGTGCTCTCGCGGTCGCGGCCATCAAGCAATACGTGGCCGCGAAGAAGACCAAGGGCGAAACCTACGCGGCCATCCTGTGCGGCGCCAACATGAACTTCGATCGCCTGCGGTTCGTTGCCGAACGGGCCGAAGTGGGCGAAGAACGCGAGGCGCTGTTTGCGGTGACGATTCCCGAAGAGCGGGGCAGCTTCAAGCGGTTCTGCGAGTTGATCGGCGCGCTGCCCGGAGGAGCGCGCAACGTCACCGAGTTCAACTACCGAATCAGCGATTCCGCGCAGGCCCACGTGTTCGTCGGCTTGACCACGCACGGCAAGGGCGAATCCGTCAAGATCGCCGCCAACTTCACCCGACACGGTTTCGATGCACTGGACCTGACGCATGACGAGCTGGCCAAGGAACACATCCGCCACATGGTGGGCGGCCACTCGGCGCTGGCACGCGATGAACGGCTGCTGCGGTTCGTCTTTCCCGAGCGGCCCGGTGCGCTGATGAAATTCCTTTCCCACATGCGCCCGGGCTGGAACATCTCGCTGTTTCACTACCGCAACCAGGGCGCCGACTACGGCCGCATTCTGGTGGGGCTGCAGGTGCCCAGGACGGACAACAAGGCGTTCAAGGTGTTTCTCGATACGCTGGGCTATCCGTGCGTGGAAGAAACCGACAACCCGGCTTACCGGCTGTTCCTGCAAACCAGCCCCGGCTGAGCCAGAGCGTTCAGGCCCGGGCGATCCAACGCTGGTTGGCGGCGAGGCGCTCGACGTCGCGCCAGCTGCGGCACTCCGCAGCCACGCGCGGCCAGATCCGCAGCAGCAGCTCGCATTCGGCCAGGGTATCGGCCGCGGCCTGGTGCCGCACCGCGCAAAGAATTCCAAAATGATCCATCCACTCGTCCAGGGAACGAGCGCGGACCTGCGAGTGCGTCGCCGCGCACAAATGTTCGATGTCCAGCCAGCGATGGGCCGCCATGGCGCCAAGCTCCTTGCGCGCATGGCGTTCGATGATGGCGCGGTCAAATGCCACGTGAAAGCCCAGCAATGGCGAAGACTGCGCGTACAGCTCGAAGGCGCGCAGTGCGTCCGCTCGTGGCACTCCATCGCGCTGGCGCTGCGCACCGATGCCGTGCAGCAGAATGTTTTCGCGCGCCGAAGCGCTTTCCTGCCGCAGCACCACCTCGAAGCTGTCCGCCGGCTCGATGGCCAGCCGCCTGGCGTCCCAGTCCACCCGCATGCCGATGGCGGCTATCGCCAGCAGCCGGTCGCGCGACGCATCCAGGCCGCTGGTCTCCACATCCAGCACCACCCAGCGCGATTCATCCATGGGTCGCGGCTTGCTGCCGATCCGCTCGAGCCAGCCCATCGCGCCTACCTGTCGTAATCCATCTGCAACCGCTGCTGGAGCGAACGCCCGATGCGCAGCGATTCCCTGAGGATGCGCCGGTCGATGTCGTTGAGGCTGGAAACCTCGATTCGATTCGGCTCAGCCGTGGCACTGCCGCCCTCCAGCTGCACTCGAAGCCTCAGCATCTGCAGGAATTCGAAAGCCCCTGACCAGGCCTGGTACTCGGCCGGGGCCAGGCCCAACTGCGCCCCGGCAAATTCAAAGCGCCCCCGCGTGGAAGTCAGGGTACCGCCGTGCGCCAGGCTGTAGATCCGCGCCGCATCGACGAAGACAGCGGTGCCTCGCAGCTTCAGATCCACACCGCCGCCATCGTCGGCGTCGATTCCGCCCAGCCAATTCAGCGGAACTGTCCGCGTCAGGGCGTTCTGCGCCAATTGCGCGAGGAAGCGGGGGTTGCGCCGTGCCGACTCCACCACTTCGGCCTGCAGCCGAGCCGCGAGCTGCTTGTCTCCGGCCAGAGGTCGCAGATCGAAATAGATGCTGGCGTCCAGCAGATCTTGCGGGGCGCCCTGCTCGATCCAGCTGGAAAAACGCTCCCGCCACAGGGTCAGCGTCAGGCAGCACGCAGCTTCGCCGGCCATGATCCCACCATGGCAGAGCGGGTAGCCGCAAGCGTCGAGCGCGAGATTCACATCGTGGGCGAACGCCCGCACCGCCTGCTCGCGCGCGGGCGGAATGTCATCGGGCAGGATCAACGCATTGTCCTGGTCGGTGGCAACGGTCTGCTCGCCGCGGCCCTCGGAACCCAATGCGAGCCAGCACACGCTGTCAAGGGCAATGCCATGCTCGAGCGACTTCAATTCCAGCAGGCGGTGCGTGAGCACGTCGTTGAGGTGGCTGATCAACGCGGTGAGCTGGCGCGCCTGCACTCCCTGGCTGAGCAGCCCGCGGGCAAAGTCACGGATGTCCTGTGCCATGCGCTTGAGCGTCTCGACGTCGGGCGCCGCCCGGATCGAGGTGCCCACCTGCTTGAGCGAAAGCCGCTGCAGGGCGAACAGGTCACGCTCGGACACCAGCCCCACCGCCACACCGTCACGCGTGACCGGCACGTGACGGATGCCATGCCGCGACATCAGCAGCGCCGCGTCTTGCGCGGTGTCCGTGCTGGCCAGTGTGTGCACAGGGTGCACCATCACTTGCGCGATCTCTGCATCCAGCGGGACCTGAGGCAAGGTGATGCGGCCCAGCAAATCGTGCCGGGTGAGGATGCCCAGCGGACGGCCCTGCGGATCGGCTACCAGCATCGAGCCAATGCGGGCATCATGCATTTGCGTCAGCGCTTCACGCAGCGGCGTAGCCGGACTGCAGCTGACCGGCGGGCGCTTGATCAGGTCACCGAGCGGCGTCTCGAGCGATTGCTCGGCCAACGCCTGCGACGAGTAGGCAGCCTGCACGGCGCGCCTGGACAGTTCCAGAAACTGGGCGATGCGGCGGTTCAAAAAGTCTGCGAAAGGCGCGCTGCTTCGCGCCAGCTCGCGCATGGCGGCGCAGGGCAGCACCAGAACAAAAGTGTCTTCCACCGCGCTGTAGGTGGCCGTGACCGCGCGTTGCGCCATGGCCGCGCTTACCGGGAATAGCTCGCCCGGTTCGTACTCGAAAGCGGCACGGGACACCTCGGCTATCCCGCGCACGCCGGAAACAGCGCCCTGCCGGATGCAGAAAATCTGCTCCACGACCCCATCGTCCGGTTGCACCAGCACCTCCCCCGGTGCGTAGTAACGTTGCTGGCAATGGGTCAGGAAAAAGTCGATCGCGCCCGCATCCATCTGGGCGAATGGCGCGTAGCGCGAAAGCTCCTGGCGAAAATTGGCGAGCAGGCTCGGCGACGGCATCCGTGCCGCAAGCGCCGGGGTCGATGATTTTGGCGGCGGCGTCATCCTATTTGCGCAGCGGTAACTCGAGCGTTAACGCTGCCGGACCCTGCAGGGTGGCGCCAAGGCGGGCCCGGCGCGCTTCGACCGCCTGCAGCACCAGCCCCTCCTCGACCGTCGCGCCCACGCGAAATGGTTTGGGAGGTTTCCCGTCGACCGCGATCAGGGCCGCGCCATCGTTGGCGCGGCTTGCCACCAGGCCGACCAGAGCGAAGCGGCTGGCCAGACTGGACACGGGCGCCGCCTCCGCCACCTTGGGAGTAGCGCCCAGCAGCCGCGCGACGGCGGCGGGATCGGCAGGCGGCGGGCTGCGTGGCGGCAGCGCGGCGGCTTCCACGCCACCGCCACCGATGAGCTTGAGGCCCCAGAAGACCGCACTCGCAGCGGCCACGGCCCACAGCACGAAGGTCGAGCCGGCCACAGCCCATCTGCTCTGCAAATTGCTCACCATGGCGGGATTATCATGGAAGCGACATCATTCCAACTTTCTCAATGAAGCATCTCCACTCGTTGTCACGCCGCGCCGTCCAGGCCGGCTTCACCTTGATCGAACTGATGGTGGTGCTGGTCATCATCGGCGTGCTGGCCGCCCTGATCGTCCCCAATGTGCTGGATCGCGCGGACGAAGCGAGAACCACGGCCGCCAGGACCGACGTCAACAACCTGATGCAAGCCCTCAAGCTCTACCGACTGGACAACCAGCGCTATCCCACCAGCGAGCAGGGACTGCAGGCCCTCGTCAGCAAGCCCGGCGCAACGCCGGTGCCGCCCAACTGGAAGCCGTACGTCGAGAGGCTGCCCAATGATCCCTGGGGCCGGCCGTACCAATACCTCAACCCGGGGGTCAAAGGCGAGATCGATGTGATGTCGTTCGGCGCCGACGGCCAGGCCGGCGGCGAGGGGAAAAATGCCGACGTCGGCAGCTGGCAATGACGTGGCCCCCACACTTGGGGCTGCTCACGTGGCACGCACTCGAGGCTTCACGCTGCTGGAGCTGCTGGTCGTGGTGGCGATCATCGCCATCGCCACGGCCGGTGTGAGCCTGGCGCTGCGCGATTCACGGGCGACCCAGCTCGAGCGCGAGGCGCAACGGCTGGCCGCGCTGCTGGAATCCGCCCGCGCGCAATCGCGCAGCAGCGGCGTGCCGGTGCGGTGGCGCCCGACTGACGGCGGCTTCAAGTTCGAAGGCATTCCCGCCAACGCCCTGCCGGATCGCTGGCTCTCGGAGACGACGCAGGTGCGGGGCAACGCCAATCTGATCCTCGGCCCCGACCCGATCATCGGCAGGCAGGAGGTGGTGCTGGGGTCTACCGAGATGCCTGACCGCAGCCTGCGTATCGCAACCGACGGCCTGCGCCCCTTCGCGGTGACATCGGGGGACACCCCGTGAGGCAACGCGGCTTTACGCTGATCGAGATCCTGGTCGCACTGGCCATCGTGGCGATTGCGCTCACGGCGGGCCTGCAGGCAACGAGTGCGTTGACAAGGAATGCGTTGCGGCAATCGAACGTATTGCTCGCCCATCTCTGTGCCGAGAACGAACTGGTGAAAACGCGCCTGGCCCGCCAGATGCCCGACATTGGCGACTCCAGCGTGAGTTGCGATCAGGCCGGACGAATCTTTCCTGTGACGATATCGGTGCTGCCCACGCCCAATCCCAGCTTCCGCCGGGTCGACGCCCAGGTGTTCGATGGCGACGCCCTGGTGCTGCGGCTGTCCACCATCGTCGGGAGGTATTGATGAGGGGCTCGCGCGCTGTCCGTGGTTTCACGTTGGTGGAACTGCTGGTAGCCCTGTTTGCCATGGCATTGCTGGCGATCATGAGCTGGCGCGGCCTGGATGGCATCGTCCGCGCGCAGGCCAGCACACAGGCACGGGCCGATGAAGTGCTCACGCTGCAGGTGGGACTGGCGCAATGGGCCGCCGACCTGGACGCGCTTTCCGAACTGCCCCGGATCAGTGCGCTCGACTGGAACGGCCGCGTGCTGCGCCTGACGCGGCACGCCACCACTTCGACCACCGACGGCGTCCTGGTCGTGGGCTGGAGCCGGCGTGTCATCGACGGCGCCGGCACGTGGCTGCGCTGGCAGTCCCCGCCGGTGACCACGCGCGCGCAGTGGGCGCAGCAGTGGGAGAAGGCGGACCTCTGGTCGCAGAACCCGGGCGACGAGGAAAAGCGCTATGAAGTGGCGGTCACACCGCTGCTCGAATGGCAGATCTACTACTTTCGCGAAAACGCCTGGACCAACGCGCAATCCAGTGATGCGACGACCGGTGTCGAACAGCCTCGCACGCCCGCATCCGCCGCCGCGCCTGCGCCCGCGCCCGCAGCCATCGTTCCGGATGGTGTGCGGCTGGTGCTCACGCTGCCACCGGGTCAAGCCATCAGCGGCACGCTGACGCGCGATTGGGTGCGGCCGGTCATCGGAGTGCGCAAGTCGTGAACCCGTGCTCGCGTCGCAGCCACCGGAGTGCGGGCGCCGCCCTGCTGGCGGCGATGTTGACCGTTGCGCTGGTGGCGACTTTTGCCGCGGCGGCTCTGTGGCAACAGTGGCGCAGCATCGAGGTGGAGACCGCCGAACGGGCGCGGGTGCAGGCGGAGTGGATCCTGACCGGTGCGCTCGATTGGGCGCGGTTGCTGCTGCGCGAAGACCACATCGGCGCCGGCCTGACCGGCGCCGATCATCTCGGCGAACCCTGGGCCGTTCCGCTGCAGGAGGCGCGCCTGTCGAACTTCCTGGCGGCCGACCGCAACAACACCGCGCAGAGCGGCCCGGAAGTGATGGATGCGTTTTTGTCCGGACAGATCGTCGACATGCAATCGTTGCTGAATGTGAGCAACCTGATGAAGCCGGACGGGACGATTGAAACCAATGCGCTGCTCACGTTTCAGCGCTTGTTCGAACTGCTCGGGCTGCCCCCGGCCGAACTTGAAACCCTGGCGGGCAACCTGCGGGCGGCATCGGCGGCTGGCGACGGCAGTGCCGCAATGACGGCTGCACCCCTGGTGCCGCAAACCGTGGACGAGTTGCTGTGGCTGGGTGTCTCGCAGAACACGATCGCCGTGCTGCGGCCCTACGTCACCGTGCTACCCTCCTCCAACACCAACGTCAACCTCAATACGGCGAGCGCGGAAGTGATCTATGCCGCGATTCCTGGCCTCAGCATGGCCGAAGCTCAACAATTGGCTGCCGCCCGGGAGCGCTCCCACTTCCGCAAGATTGCGGACGCCAGCAATTTGCTCAGCGGCGGGGTGTCGCGGATTCCGGAAGGGCTTACACCGGTCGGCGTTGCCACAGGGTTCTTCGAGATTCGGGCCCGGCTTCGGCTCGACCGGCTGGCGGTGGAAGAGCGCTCCCTGGTCCGGCGCGATGGACTGGATGTGAAGGTCCTGCAGCGCGCGCGCGCCGTGCCCGATCTGGCCGGCGCTTCCTCGTCGAACCGCTGAGCCAGTCACCTTTCTACAATCGCAGGCATTCATGAGCGCCCTGATCGTCCTCCTCCCGACCCAGCCAGTGACGGCCTCGACGGAGTTCGAGTACGCCCTGACCAACGATGGCAGCACCATCGCAGCCCACGGCACGGCGCCGGCGGGGCTGCTGCCCATGCCCACCCGCGCCGGCGCGGAAGTGGTGGCCGTGGTACCCGCCGCCATGCTGTCGTGGCATCGGGTGGAGCTTCCGAAAGGCACTTCAGCACGTTCGCCGCGGCTGCGGGCGGTGCTGGAAGGGCTGCTCGAAGACCAGTTGCTGGACGAGCCCGAGGCCCTGCACTTTGCGCTGCAGCCGCAATTGCGGGGCCCTTCCGGCTTTTGGGTGGCTACCTGCGACCGCGCCTGGCTGGGTGCCGCGGTGCAGGCGCTGGAAGGGGTCGGCCGGCCCGCCGCGCGCATCGTTCCCGAGTTCGCGCCCGAAGGCGACCCTGCGCTGTATGCCATGGGCGACCCGCAACGTCCGCTCCTGGTGCTGGCCAGCAGCGAAGGCGTCACCACGCTGCCCCTCTCATCCTCGGCGCTGTCGTTGTTGCCCGCGTTGCCGCAGGACACCCCTTGCGTTGCCGAACCCTCGGTGGCGGCATTGGCCGAACAGGTGCTGCAGCATCAGCCTGTGCTGCAGCATGCGGCGGAGCGCTGGCTGCGGTCGGCGCGGTCTTCCTGGGACCTGGCGCAGTTCGAATTTGCCAGCTCGGGCCGGGCGCGGGCCTTCAAGAAGCTGGGCACGGCCGGGGCCGATGTGCTCGCGGCGCCTCAATGGCGGCCTGCGCGCTGGGGCGCGATGTTGTTGGTGGCGATCAACTTGATTGGCTTGAATGCCTGGGCGTGGCGCGAACGCTCCGCTTTGGAGAGCAAGCGCGAAGCCGTTGGCCGCACGCTGACCCAAACCTTCCCACAAGTGAAAGTCGTGGTCGACGCGCCAGTGCAGATGGAGAAGGAAGTGGCCGCGCTGCGCCAGGTCACCGGCGTCACTTCAGGGCGCGACCTGGAGGCGATGCTCGGCGCCTTGAGCACCGTTGCGCCGCCGGAGCGTCCCGTCAGCGGACTTGATTTCGCCAGCGGTGAGCTTCGGATCAAGGGGCTGGCCCTGCGGCCGGAGCAGGCTCAGGCAATCGCCGGCGCGCTGAAGGGCCAGGGCTATTCGTCGGCGCTGCAAGGCGACGCATTGGTGATCAACCCGGAGACTCTGCCATGAGCGCGGGCGCATCGTTTCGCACCTACTGGCACGGACTCGCTCCGCGCGAAAAGATGTGGGTGGCTGGTGCGGCTGCCGTGCTCGCGGCGGCATTGGTCTGGCTGATCGCCATCGGCCCGGCGCTGGGCACATTGCGCACCGCCGAGACGCAGCATCGAAGCCTCGATTCGCAGTTGCAGCGGATGCGCGGCCTGCAGGCGCAAGCCCGAGCCTTGCAAGCGCAGCCGAAGCAAAGCCACGAAGAAGCGCAGCGCCTGCTGGAACTGTCGGTGCGGGAGCGGCTCGGCGCCTCGGCGCGAACTGCAGTTGCGGGCGATCGGGTCACCCTTACTTTGACGGGCACGCCGGCCGACGCGCTCGCGCAGTGGCTGACCCAGGCCCGCGTCAATGCCCGAGCGTTGCCCAGCGAAGCCCATCTGCTGCGCAATGCCAGCGGTTTGTGGGATGGCACCTTGGTGCTGACCCTGCCCCCGCGCTGATCGCTCTTGCGTGGCCCGAGCGACCCCTCTCCCGCGAACTTCAGGATCCTGGCGCTGGGCGCTTGCCGGTATCGCCGTGGGGCTGCTGCTTGCGGGCGTTCTTTTCGCTCCGGCCCGCTGGCTGGCAGGAGCCGTCGAACGAGCGGCGCAGGGCCGCGTGCTGTTGAGCGAGCCTCGCGGCACTGTGTGGACTGGTTCGGCTCAGCTGCAACTCAGCGGTGGCGCCGGCAGCACCGACAGCATCGCGCTTCCAAGCCGCGTCGAGTGGCGGCTGCGCCCGACATGGAGCGGGCTGGCCGCGGCGCTTGGCACCGCCTGCTGCACGGAACAACCCCTTCTGCTTCGGGTCAGCCCCCGCTGGGCAGGCACCCGGCTCACCTTGACGGATGGGCAGAGCCGCTGGCCGGCTGCGCTGCTGTCGGGCTTGGGAACACCTTGGAACACGTTGCAATTCGACGGGGATCTGCTGCTGGCGACACAGAGCCTTTCAGTAGAATGGCTCGAAGGCCGGCTGTCCGTTGCCGGACGGGCCGATCTCACGGCGCAGCGGCTGTCGTCGCGCCTGTCCACCTTGAGGCCCATGGGCAGTTATCGCATCACGCTAGACGGCGGCGACACACCCGCCATCCGATTGGACACGCTGGAAGGAAGCCTGCAACTGACCGGCACCGGCCAGTGGGTTGGCTCGCGGCTGCGCTTTTCGGGCACCGCCACGGCGGCGCCCGAACGCGAAGCGGCGCTGTCCAACCTCCTGAACATCATCGGGCAGCGCAGCGGCGCGCGCTCGATCATCAAGATAGGCTAGGATGAAAACTTCCCCATGGCATCGATTGCCTGTTTACGTGCTCGCTTGCGCGCTCGCCGCTGCGATGCCCGGCGTGCAGGCGCAGCGCTCGAGGGAGCCGGTGACCCTGAATTTCGTCAACGCCGAAATCGAGGCGGTCGCACGCACGATGGCGGCCATCACAGGCCGCAACATCGTGGTCGATCCGCGGGTCAGGGGCACCATCAACCTGAGCACCGATCGTCCGGTAGCGCCGCAGGTCGCGTACAACCAATTTCTTGCGGCACTGCGGTTGTCCGGGTTCACCGTGGTCGATGCGGGCGGCTTGCTCAAGCTGGTGCCCGAAGCCGATGCCAAACTGCAAAGCGGCTCCGTTTCCGTCGGCTCGCCCGCGCCGGGCAACCAGATCATCACGCAGATCTTCCGCTTGAACTATGAACCGGCGGCCAATCTGGTGCCGATCCTGCGGCCGCTGATCAGCCCCAACAACACGATCAACGTCAGCCCCGGCAACAACTCGCTGGTGATCACCGATTACGCCGACAACCTGCAACGCATCGCCCGCATCATCACGGCGCTGGACGTGTCGAACGCCACCGGCGTCGAAGTCATCCTGCTGAACAACGCGCTGGCCTCGGACCTGGCGCCGGTGGTTCAGCGCCTGATCGATTCGAGCGGCCCCGGCGGTGGCGCCGGTGTGCCGCCCGGCCAAGGCCAGGCCGACACATCGTTTCGCACCACCATCATTCCCGAAGTCCGCAGCAACACGCTGCTGGTTCGCGCGGCCAATCCGGCTCGGCTGAACCTGGTGCGTTCGCTGGTGGAAAAGCTCGACCAGCCGGGTTCGCAAAGCGCCTCCGGCAACATCTACGTGGTTTACCTGAAGAACGCGGAGGCGGCCAAGCTGGCGGTCACTTTGCGCGCGGCGATGGCGGCGACGTCGCCTATGGGCGGCGGTGCGGCGACGGGTGCACTGCAGCAGATGCAGACGTCGGCTCAAGCTCAGGGCGCCAGTCCGGCCACCACGCCGACCCAGCCTTCGGCGCAGCCGTCCACCGGCGGGCAGATCCAGGCCGACCCGGCGACCAACGCTTTGATCATCACCGCCGCCGAGCCGCAGTACCGGCAGCTTCGCGCCGTGATCGACCGCCTGGACAACCGGCGGGCGCAGGTCTACGTGGAAAGCCTGATCGCGGAAGTCAATGCCGAC
>JBKJHN010000164.1:0-8199 GCA_046599015.1 Ramlibacter sp. | reverse complement strand
CCGCGCTCGTACGCCGCGATTCGCCGGTGAATCTCAGCTCTCCACGCTTCCTCGACCTCAGGGTCGGGTGCGTCTTCAAGCGAGTCCAACAAGAGGTCCACTAGGCGAGCACGCTCCTTTGCAGCCAGCGCACGGCCGCGGCGGGCAAGCTCAGCAACGGTGTCAGCCATGGCAATAGCCTCCGATTGAGCACATTCTACGCATGCCAATCCGGCTTCCTGCACCCGAACTGCAAGCGCGTCGTTGCGCTGTTGCGGCTGCTGGTGTTCATGCCGCCGGCTCCTGCCGCGCCGCCGACACAGCGCGCCGTGCTGGTGTGCCGTTGCTGCGGCCGGCCGATGATCATTTTGAAGCGGCGCATCCCGCCGACCTGCGGCGGTGATCGCGAAGCGAGCCGCCATCTTTTTTAACCCGGCTGTTGGACAAGCCGGTTCCGAGCGCGATGATGTTGGTCCTCTGGAAATATCTGCGCGAGCCTCACGCCCAAGGGTGAACCCGCGATCTGCATCAGTGTTCACGGGCCCACTGCACTGCCTCGGCGACGATGGCAGTCAAGTCGCCCTCGCTGACATTGACGTTGGCGGCTTTGGCTTGCTCGGCCGATAACTCAAGAATGTGCGCACGCACCGCTTCCTCAACAAAGCGCGACAGGTCACCTTTGCGAACACCACCCTGGCCAGCAAGGTACATGCGCACGTCTTGGTCAGTGTTGGGTGACACGGCGACATTCCAGCGAATTGAATTCATGATGAGTTAGACCGCCATCATTCAGAGGCATCCCGCTGGCGAGGGATGGGCTGCAACTGGGCTTGTGTGCCGCCAAGCTGGGCGAACCGCCCCGCCGCCCACAACACCTGATCGATCACCCCCTGCACATTCTTCTTCGCCGACTCCGCGACCAATTGCCCATCCGCATCGAACGCATCGGCAGCGCGAGACAGCGCGTAGTTATTCGGCGCCACCCAGCACTTCAGGTTCATCAGCAGAGGCACCAAGTGGCTCTGCGACCGCAACCCACCCAGCGCGCCAGGCGACGCACTGAGCACGCCAACAACCTTGCCCCGTGTCGAGCGGAAGTCGTCCTTCCAGACCGGGTCGGACTTGACCGGGCTGGAGATCCAGTCGAGCGTGTTCTTCAGCAACGCCGGGTAGCTGGCGTTGTACTCGGGCGTGCAGATGATCCAGGCCGGATGCTCGTAAGTGATCTGCTTGAGCTTCATCACATCGGCCGGTGTGCCGCGCGCCTCCAGGTCGGCGTTGTACATCGGCACGTCCAATTCGCCGAGCTCCAGATGAGTAACCTCCGCACCCGACGCTCGCGCCATCTGCGCAACCACTGCCGCCAATTTGCGGTTCCATGAGTTTTGACGGGTGCTGCCGGCGAAGACGAGGAGTTTCATGGGTGTATTGAATCACGACTCGGTGGGCTGAATTTATGTTGCAGGCTCAGCTGGATAGGAGCTCCGCTATGGATTGCGGGTCAGGCCTGGTCAGGAATGGAATGGTCGCCTCCTGCCGCATGAGAGTGCGGCTGCTGCGGGCTTTGGAGGGGTGGAACCTCCAGGGCCTACGGCATCGGAGTGCCAACTGGTGAAGAATTCAAATTCTTCACAGGCACACATGGAGGTTCCAGGATTGCTACCGCCACTTTGACCCAGGTTGCGATGGATACTGCCAAGCTGGTCCTTCAGCTCTATTGGGTAGTAGCGGACACGGCGAGGTCAAGAACGGCAAGCTGCGGCGCCAGAAAGTGCTGGAGCACTTTGCCAATCGGCCAGCTTGCCTGGTCGGCATGGAAGCTTGCGGGGGCGCTCACCATTGGGCGCGTGAGCTGATGAAGCTCGGGCACCAAGTGCGGCTCTTGGCAGGCAAGGCCTCAGACCCGGCTGCGCCGCGCCATGTTGGCCAGCTGCGGCTGGTCGACGCCGGCAAGGGTGCCTCGCTGCAGTATGGCGCCGACTGGCTGGCCAGCGGCTTCCCGCTCAGTGAAGATCTGGTGCTCGTCGACATCGAACAGCTGCCGCGGTGGAAGGGCATGGCTGTCGGTGTCGTGGATGACGCCCGACCTGACCGCTGGGGCGAGCGAGTCATCCAGCACCTGGACAAGCCTGCGCGCTTGTCCATCATGGAGTACCTGTTTTACGCCGGCGACGACCGCTTTGGTGCACTCGGCGTGTCAACGTCGGCCGACGCACACCTCGCGCGCACCAGGATCCCGTTGCCGCGGCTTGCGCACGCCCAACAGCTCAGCGAAATCGTCCATAAGGTCAGCGCCGAGGATCCGGTCAACGACATCAGCGCAAGATGTTGGCCGCCGGCGGAAGCTTCGGCGGAGCAAGCCCAAAGCACTTATCGAAATCACCGGTGAGCAGTGGGTCATCAAGTTCTTCGACAATGAGCCGATCGACGTGCCACTCGTCGAGCACGCGCCGACGATCGCCTGTTGGTGCCGCGAAGTTGAAGGCTGTGGGCCGGCTATGCTCGACAGCAGAGCGAGCCCAAGCGTTAGCTCTAGGCCTGACCAGACCCCTAGAACACAGCCATGTCTTGCGGCGCAACGCCGATCAGTTGCAAAGCCGCGCCCATGTCGGTGGACGTCACCGCGGCGGCAATTGCCATGCCTTTTTCGATCGACTGGTCCGGGGTGTTCCAGGTCAGTCCCATGTCGACGGCGATGGTCTTGCCCACTTCGAATTTGTTGCTCAGCAGTTCAGCCACGTAGCCATACTGGGCGTCGCCGTGAAAAGTGTGGGCCGAGCCCAGGATGGCTTCCAGCAGCGAACCACGGGTCTGGGTGCCGTCGGCCAGCGCCTGGCTCCAGAATGCAACGCCCTCGTCGTCGCCGTTGGTGCGGCCCAGGACATTCTTGTAGATCACGCCCACGAAGTCGGCGTTGGTCATCGCCGCGTTGTAGCCGGTCAGGGTGGGGTATTGCAAGGCGGCCTGGTAGAAATAATCCGCCATCGTCGCGGTCGTCATGCCGTTGTTGACTTGGGCGAGCCAGAAGCTCAGACCTTCGGCGTCCGGCACGCGATTGAAGAAGCCGATATAGAGCTCGACCACGGCCTGCAGCCGGGCAGCGCTCACGGCGCCCGCGACATCACGGACCAGCAGGTCGACGCTCATGTCCTGGAACCGTAGCTTCTCGACATTCAGCAGGGAGTCGGTTCCTTGGCCACCCAGCCGGTCGGTAACGTGCAGGCCGTCGCCGGACTTCTCGATCTTGAAGTTGGCGATGCTGCCGGTGAAGGTCGCGGTATCGGTTCCGGCGCCGCCGTCCAGCGTGTCGTCACCTGCGCCGCCAACCAGCGTGTCGTCACCGGCATTGCCGAACAGGGCGTCCCGGCCGGCGCCGCCGGCCAGCAGATTTATTCCATCGTTGCCGACGAGCCGGTCATCGAACGCCGAGCCAAGCGCGTTTTCGATTTGCGCGCCCCTCGCGATGGCCAAGGTTTCCGTGTAGATCGTGCTGCTCAATGTGCTGCCGAAGTACGCGGAAGCCTTGACCGAGGCACCGATGTCGCTGCGCGCTCCATCGTGCAGGTCCAGCATCACACCGTTGCCCACGCCACTGGCGTCGAGCGTGTCGACGCCGGCCGAGTCCCACAGCGCGCGGAAGCCGGATTGGAAGCTGGCGTCCGCGAGGTTGTAGACGTTGTTGTCGGCGTTATGACTGGCGGCGCCGTACAGCACCTGCAGCGCGGCGATGTCAAGGGCCATCGGTTCGCCCGGGTACTTGGCCATGAAGCCATTGGTACTGCCGGCGATGGGCGAATAGCTCATCACGGTGTTCGGGATGATGTCCGCTTGCGTGTCGAGGACATGGGGGCCGTCGGACGGGTGCTTCAAGCCGATCGCATGCAGCGTCTCGTGCAGGATCAGGTTGGGCCGATAGAACGCCCACTGCGCGCTAGCCTGTGCCGCGCCGATCCAGACGTCGCCGCCGCTCTCGGTATCGGAAGGAAAGTAGGTAAACCCGGCATAGCCCATGTTGTTGGGCTCTTGCGAATAGGCATAGCGCACCTGGCCGGTTTGGGATTCGGTGTCGGCCACCTCGACGAAGCGCACATTGGAAACGGCGGCAATGCTGTCGAGCAGGGCGCGGGTCAAGCCCTTGTCCTGGGCGGAGAATTCCGTCAGGGACGCGCGGAAGCTGGCCGAGTCGGGCGAGAACTTCGATGCAGCGCCGGCGAAGGAGTAGGTGATGACCGTCTGGCCTCCTTGCGCCCCGCTCCACGAACTGCCGGACAGCAGGCTCTGGATGTCAGCGCTGCCCGCGCTCGCATCGGAAAGGTTTGTGAACGACATCGCTGACCCCCTGGTTCAGGCCTCAAAACAACATGCGTGAGGCATGTATGGATGAGACTCGCGGATTTGCAGGATTGCTTATTGATCTGCCTCAAAACAACATGCGTGAGGCATGTATGGATGAGACCGCAACGAGGGTTCTTTGCGTTAAGGCAAACGTCGGCGCGCGCCTAGGGCAGAACGAGGCAAGGTTAGGGAGGCACGAAGGGGGGGTTAGGGGGCGTGCCTATAAGGGACGCGTGTTTTCCACTAGCCTAGTGTCGACCTGCCTTCGAATCCAGCGTCCTGAATGGTCGGCGGGGCGACGCGGCAGAAGATCCCCCGGAGTTGCGAGCCGAAGTGTGGTTCTCGCAACGGATGGCCCGGGGCCTGAGACTTCCGATTCCCTTGCCGCGATACAGGCATTTCAACTTGCCAGCCAAGTAAGCACAGTACTTTTTTCAAGTGGCAAAGCCGGTGAAGCGCCGCTCGTGCTTGGGAATGAGGATCGGCTCGAAGCTGCCGTCGCGATCGCGTGGCACTATGGCGCGCTCGGGGATCGGTCTGGCGCAACCAACACCACAGCATCTATCCTAGCCGCGATGCTGGATGTCATCCGTTCTACATAGGTCGGTGTCAAGCGACGCATGCGACAACATATCTCGGCATGACCCGGCAACGCGACCGTAGACAAGTTTCAACGAGGCGTTATAGGCGATTCTTGCGTCAGCTCAACTCCAAGATTCGCCATTTTCATCCCCCGGTGGCCTGGCCGGCGGCTTGCAGATGCACGCCCGCCAGTTGCGCGACCACGCCGGCGCGTTCGCTCGTGTTCTGCGCACTGTTCAATAAGCCACCTCCGGCTCAACTGTTGTAGCCGAAAAAATACATCAATGCTTCAATGCTGGCTCGAAGTTAGTTAGCTGTCATGGGACCTGATCCGGGAGGATCCACGCGCTGCGATAGATTGCGGGGCAAGCCCGCAATGACAACTCATTTTGTCATCCCGGGCTCGATCGGGGATCCACATTGGTGACCCAACTGGATTAGGTTAGGCCCGCCCTGATGACACGACCTCAACCGTGCCTTGCATTCACCAACCGCCGGAACCAGCCATCGGCCGAAGCCCTGCGCGCCGGCAGTGGCGCCACTCGGGACAGCGGCGTGTCGCTCATGAGTGCGGCCGGGCGGCCCTGCACCAGCAGCTGCGCTTCTTGCGCCCCTAGCAATCGCTCGGCAACCGCCAGCCCTTCGGACAACACAGGAACCCGACGGCCCGATGAATGCGCATCCGTCGCCAGAATATGCGTCAGCCCTTCGCCGACGAACCGTTCACCCCAGTATTTGGCATGTGGTCCGAACCCGCCGGTCAACGCTTGCGCAGTGACCTGCATCCAGGCCCCCTGCCGGGTGAGATCGACGAAAACCTGAAAGTGATCTTTTACCCAGGTCAGCCTTTCGGGATGGGTGATGACGGGCACATAGCCGGCCGCGACCAGCTGGAACACCAGTTCCGCGAAACGCGGCGGCGCCACATGGTGCGCCGGTTCGAGCAGCACGTAGCGCGTGCCGTTCAGCGTGGGCACCCGGCCTGATCGCAAGCCTTCCAGCAGGCCCGGCACCAGATGCACGTCCGCGCCGGTGGTGAGCTGCAGCTCGATCCCCTGCTCGTCAAGCGCAGCCTGCAACGCATCGCGCGCGGCCTGGATCCCGGCGCTGTCGTTCATGTACAGCCCGGGGTAGATGTGGGGGGTGCACGCCATCACCCGGATGCCGTCCTTCACCGCGATCCGCGCCATCGCCAGCGACATTTCCAGGCTCTTGGAGCCGTCGTCGATGGCGGGCAGGATGTGGCTGTGCAGGTCGATCATTCAGACACGGCCCTCGTGGTGAGGGGCCGCAGGTACACACCGGCCAGCAATCCGCCCAGGATGGCGTTGGCCGGAATGCGCAGGTTGAATTCGACCAGCGAATGCAGCAGCAGCCCAAGCAGCCCGATGCCGCATAAAGTCGCAGCCATGGCTTCGTTGCGCAGAGCGCGGGTTCGCCAGGCGAGTCTGGCGATCTCAACGGCCCGCGCCGTCGTCAGCCAGACTAAGGCTGCCGCCGGCAGCACGAAGAAGAGGCCTCCCTCGAACAGCATTTCCACATAGTCCATGTGCGCGTGATTGGCGAATCCGGCGATCACGGCGGGTTGGAAACGGGGGTAGGCCATATCGTAGGTGCCCCAGCCCGAACCCCAGGGCCAAAATGCCATTGCGCCTTCCAGAGTGCTGCGTGCCAATTCGCCGCGAAAGCCGGCGGAACTCGCAAGCTGGGCGCCGGTCAAGCGCGACGTGGCCGCCTCGAATCCCAACAACGCCGCAGCGGCGACTACTACCAAAAGCGCGACCGGCAAGGCGAAGCGCCAGCCGCGGCGCCATCCGTACAGGCGCAACGACACGATCCACAAACCCAGCATGGCCGCCGGCAACCCGAAGACCACAGCGCCGCGCGACCGCGACATGAGGATCCCCAGTACCAGAATCAGCCCCCCGGTCACCCAGAGAACCGTCGCATGACGGTCCCCCAAGCTGCCGAGGCGCAGCCGCTCCGGCGTCCGGCTGCGATGGTGCATCGCTTCATAGGCAAGCCACACGTAAACCGCCAGCGCCATGGCAATGTAGTTGGCGAAGTGGTTCCGGTTGGCAAAGGAGCCGACCGGTACGCCAAAGGTCAAGACGCCGAAGTAGAACGGTGAGAACTCGCCCCCGGAGATCTGCAGCAGCCCGAGCAAAATCTCTGCGAACGCGACGACCACCACCAGCCGCAACAATTGGCGCAGCTGTCCCAGCGAGGCCGTATAGCCCAAGAGGAAGGCGGCAACGATGGGGATCGCGGCCAGCAGCGACGCGGCAGTGGCTTGCGGGCTGACCGAGAGCGGCCGGCTCGCCGTGTTTGTGGCGCCGATGTCTTTGAGTGACTCGGCGTAGGCTTGATGGCCGGTCAGTTGATTCCACAGGTCTGTCGGCAACGGCACCAGTTGCACCAGCGCCAGCAGCAAGGGACTGAGCAGCAACAGCAGCAGCAGCAGCGGCTGGCGCTTCGGATTGACTGGCGCTTCAAGCCAAGCGCCCCATAACGCCAGCAGAATCAGCAAGCCGAGCAGCTCCAAAGGGATCAGCGCAGCATAGCGGTTGCCGCCACGCATCACGGGTGCAGCCAACAGCAACAGCAGTCCGCCAAAAACGGCAACGGGGCCCCAAAGCCCCGCTGTCGGTGAAATGCGAGCCTGCGCCGTCACTGGCCGCTGATAGGGAGATTCGGGATGTTCCCACCGGCCCCGACGATTGACGCCGCGCCGCCCGCGACAATGCCCAAGCCGATCAGCGGACCCGCCGAGCCACCCGGCAAAAACGCAAATACCCCGGCGGAACCCAATGTGCGTACGGCGGCGAGCCTCTTCTCGCAGCTTTCGTCACGACGCAAAACCAGCGACTGATTCGGCTCGAGCTTTACCTCACAGCCACGATCGAACTTCAAAGTGACATAACCCGTGGAACTGGTGACGACGCGGGCGTCTTCAATCAGCTGGGTCCGATCGGCAACACTGGTCACGGTGTTGCCGTCGCTCATGGTGACCAAGCCCTTCACTTCGTCGGCCTCACCGATCGTGTTCTGCGCAAATGCCGACCCCGCAGCAATCAAGCCGCACAGCAGGGAGATGGACAGGTATCTATTCAGCATGGCCGGGCTCCGGTCCTGCGGGATGCAAGACCACGCCTCGACTATAGGGTAAGGCCCTCATCCGGTCAATCTGGCGCTCTCACGGCGGCAGTTTCTCAAGTGCGAACGCGTCGAAGGCAGCTCGGCCCCTGGCCCCCAGCGCCGCCTCGACGGGCGAATAGGTTTCCAGCTGCAAGTTGCCCACCA
>JBKJHN010000251.1:0-23284 GCA_046599015.1 Ramlibacter sp. | reverse complement strand
GAGCAGGATGGCGAGCTGTTCGCGGGCTGGAAGAACGTGGGCGCGGACAAGCTTACCGCCAGCCTCAGCCCCAACCTGCTGGACATCCCGGAGCTGCGCGTGACCGGGGCCAACGCCAAGCTGATCATCGAGAACGACCGCAGTTTCAATGCGACGCGCCTGCTGGTGCAGCAAGCGCCACCGGACAGCGCAAAATCGAAGTCTCAACCAGCGATTGCGGGAAGCGCGACCCATGACCCCTTCCCGGTGCGTGTCCGCCGCATTCGCGTTGACAACGCCAAGCTGGATTTCGCAGACCTCAGCCTGCGGCCGCAGTTCGGAGCGAAGATCTACGAGCTGAACGGCATCGTGAACGGATTGTCGTCAAGCCCGGACGCGCGCAGCCAGATCGAATTGGATGGGCGCGTCGATGAGTTCGGGTTGGCGCGTATCCGCGGCGAGCTCAACCCCTTCGCGCCGCGCAACAACACCGACATCAATGTCGTGTTCAAGAACGTCGACATGGTGTCGGTCTCGCCCTACAGCATGAAGTTTGCCGGCTACAAAATTGCCGAGGGCAAGATATCGCTGGATCTGCAATACAAGGTGCGCAACAGCCAGCTCGAGGGCTCGAACCAGATCGTCATCGATAAGTTGACCCTCGGGGAGCGGGTCGACAGCCCCGACGCACTCAAGCTGCCGCTGGAACTGGCCATCGCCCTGCTGAAGGACAGCGACGGCCGGATCGATCTCGGGCTGCCGGTCTCCGGCGACATCAACGATCCCCAGTTCAGCTACGGCGGCCTGATCTGGAAGGCCATCAGCACCGTGCTGACCAGGATCGTCACCGCGCCGTTCCGCGCGATCGGCGCTCTGCTGGGGATGAGCGGAGAGAAGCTGGAGTCGATTGATTTCGATTCGGGCAGCGCGCGCTTGCTGCCGCCTGAGCGCGAAAAGTTGAACCAGGTGGCCCAGCTGCTGGTGAAACGGCCGCAGTTGAAACTGTCGGCGCCCGGACACTACAGCGAGGCGGCCGATGGGGCCGCGCTCAGGACACGCCTGGTCCGGCTTGAAGTCGCTCGCCGTGCCGGCGCCAAACTCGAGGCAGGCGAAGAACCGGGGCCGGTGGACCTGGGAGACCGCGCGGTCCACAGCGCCTTGCGGGAACTGTATGCCGCGCGCTTCGGCGACGCCGAGCTCGACAAGCAAAAGAAGGCGGCCGAGGTTGCCGCGGCGGACTCCGGCGCTTTCTACCTGCAGCTGTTGGAACGCCTGAACCAGAGCCAGCCGCTGGCCCCCGATGCGCTTGCGCAGCTGGGTTCGCAGCGCGCCGACGCCATCGTCTCGGCCTTGAAGGACGCCGGCATCGATTCGACACGCGCCGTTGCGGCGGCGACCGAAAAGGGTGCTTCAGAAATCGGAAAGCCGGTGCCGGTCAAACTGGCGCTGACAGCAAAATGAATTCAGTTTCGGGGCAGGTCATTCAGCGCTGAAAGGGGTATGCCTGGGCCGGCCTATGCCGCCGTACACCTTCGCGCAAAGCATCGCGCACGCACCCGGGTCGCGCCGTGCTCCGAATTGCGCTCGGTCTCTAAGGGAAATCCTTAGTTTCGAAGTCGAAAATCGTCTTGCGAAACCGAAAGCTTCTGCCTACAGTCAGCCTTCTCGGTCCTTTGACTTTTTCGAACCTATGAGCCCTATCAGTTTTTCAGTCCAGGGAAAGCATGTCTTGATCAGTGGGGGCTGCGGTGGCATCGGCAGCGCGTTCGCTCATGCATTTCTGCAGCATGGTGCCCACGTCACCGTGACCGACCTGAGGCCGCCCAGCGAAGATTTGCTCGCCGCCGGCGCCCGCTACGAAACGCTGGATGTGACCAGTGATGAGGCCGTGCTTGCGTTATCGACAAAGATCGACAGGCTTGACGTACTGATTCACTGTGCCGGCAAGCTCAAACGCTGGGAGGAACACGAGCCAGCGATGTTCCGGGAAATCGTGGACATCCACCTTTTCGGTAACGTCCGTTTGGCTGCGGCCTTCCGGCCTCACCTGAAGCAAGCACGGGGCTGTCTGATCAATATCGGCTCGATGTACAGCTTTTTCGGCGCGCCCCAGGTGCCTGCCTATGCCGCCGCCAAGACGGCGGTGGTGGGCCTGACCCGATCGCTGGCGCTAGCGTATGCCGAGGACGGCATTCGCGTCAATGCGATCGCTCCCGGATGGATCGCCACCGAGATCAGCCGCGGCGGCCGGGAAAATCCCGAATTCAATGACAAAGTGATGGCTCGGTTGCCGACCAAGCGGTGGGCCGAACCTGAAGAACTGGCGGGCACGGCGCTGTTCCTCGCCTCGCCAGCGTCAGCGCTGATCAACGGCGTCACGATCCCGGTGGATGGCGGCTACACGTCCGCCTGACCCGTCACTTGTAGATGTGTAGGCGTATCAACATAAGGAGATCGAAATGAGACATACCCTTGGCGTCGCGGCGGCCGCGGTCGCAATGCTGCTCAGCGCCGGATCGGCCGTCGCGCAGGCTTTCAACTGGAAGAAGCACGACGGGCAGACAATCAACCTGCTCTTGAACAATCACCCCTGGTCGCAGGCGATCAAGGACACGGCGGGCGACTTCACCGCCAAGACGGGTATCAAGCTGCGCGTGGAGGTCTTCAACGAGGAACAATTCCGCGCACGGCTGAACACCATGTTGCAGGCCAAATCCAGCGACATCGACGTTTTCATGTCGCTCAAATTCCGCGAGGGGGCCATGTATGACAAGGCTGGCTGGTACGCCAACCTGACCCCGCTGCTGAATTCCCCGGCTTCCACCTCGCCCGATTTCAACTTCAACGACATCGGCGAGGGTCTGCGCCGCGCCGAGACGATCGGCGGCAAACTGGTGGGTCTTCCGATCAACCTGGAAGGCCCGCTGTTCTACTGGAACAAGGACATCTTTCAGAAATGCAATGTGGCTGAGCCCATGTTCCTGGAAGATCTGCCGGAAGTGGCTGCCAAGCTCAAGGCCTGCCCGGCCCGCGGTGATGCGACGGTCTGGGCAGCGCGCGGTATTCGCGGGGCCATCTCCTATGCGGTCTCTGGCTTCATCTATAACAGTGGTGGCGATTTCGCGGGCCCCAACGGCAAGCCGAGCCTGTGCAATCCCAACAGCATCAAGGGCGCGGAGCTGTACGCCACCTTGCTGAAAGACTACGGTCCTCCCGGCGCGGCTAACCACACCTTCACTCAGGTGATCGAGATGCTGGGGCAAGGCAAGCTGGCGATGACCCACGAGTCGTCCAACGAGTTCGCCAACATCATGAAGTTCCCCGGTCGCGACAAGGACATTGGCATCAAGGTGCTGCCCAAGGGCAAGGCGACCGGGATCTCCAAGCCCATCGTGTTCGGCTGGGGCGTATCGGTGTCCAACTTTTCGACCAAGAAGGATGCCGCCTGGTACTTTCTGCAGTGGGCAACCAGCACGGAAATGCAGACCAAGCTGGTCAAGAGCGGCGTGGCGCCCCCGCGGTCGTCGGTGTTCAACGGGCCTGAGTTCAAGGCTTGGACCACGGAACTGCCGGTGCGCGAGTCCTGGGCGAACGCATTGATCGAGATCAGCAAGACCGGCACCGCCATCTCCTATCCCCCGACCGAGCGCGTGGTCGAGGCGCGCGAGCTGGTGGGCGGCGCGGTCCAGAAGATCTTCCTTGGCCAGGGTAACGCCAAGGACACCTTGTGCGCGGTTGACGGCGAACTGGCCAAGCTGCAGTAAGGGCTCATGAAGGCACAGCGGGCTGCATCACTGCAGGGGCTTATGTGGCCCGCCGTGGCGTTCGTCGTCCTGATGGTCGTCTTCCCCTTCGGCTATGCCTTCTGGCTGAGCCTCATGGATTACAAGATCGGGCAGACACACCAGTTTATCGGCTTGGGCAACTACAAGGCACTTCTCGTCGACGAGCAATTCTGGAACGGTGCCAAGCTGAGTGCGATTCTTTATGTCAGCGCATTGTCCATGCAGCTCGTGCTGGGAGTGGCCCTGGGCATGCTGTTGCACCGCGTGCAATTCATGCGAGGGCTGGTGCGCACGCTGATGGTCTCGCCCTTCATGCTGCCGCCGGTGGTCATCGGGATGATGTCCATCGTGATTCTCGACCCTGGCATGGGGGTCGCCAATTACCTGCTGAAGTCGGCCCATCTGCCGACCAGTCTTTTCCTGGCCTCCACCGACTACGTCATCTTTACGGTGGTATTGATCGACACCTGGCAGTGGACGCCTTTTGTAGCGCTGATCGTTCTGGGCGGCCTGCAGTCGCTGCCCGGCAACATCTACGAAGCCGCCTCGATCGATGGCGCCACCGGCTGGCGTGAATTTTTGTACATCACCTTGCCGATGCTCGGCCCCACCATCCTCACCGCGGCGTTGCTGCGCAGCGTCGACCTGCTGCGGTTTTTCGACGTGATCTATATCACTACGCAAGGCGGCCCGGGCTATGCCTCATCCACCTTGAATATCTACGCTTACCGCAAAGCCTTCGACTTTTCCGATATCGGCTATGCATCGGCTCTGATGATCACGCTGAGCACCATTGTGCTGGGTGCCGTGCTGGTGTTCTCCCAGATACGAAAGAAAGTCACATGGTGAAGCGCACACTCTTGAAGAGCCTGATGGGCTTGCAGGTCTTCATCTTGTGCGTCGCCCTGTTCGCGCCGATCGCGTGGATGATCCTGGCCAGTTTCAAGAACCGCGCCGACATCACCAAATATCCGCCCGAGCTTCTTTTCACGCCGACGCTGGACAATTACACGCAGTTGTTCACCCGCACGGACTTTCTCGACAACACACTCAACAGCTTCTACGTGGCGGGCGGCTCGACCCTGCTGGGACTGCTGCTCGCGGTGCCGGCAGCCTATGCCATTTCCTGGCACCGGCTGGTGTGGCCAGCCACCTTGACACTTTTTGCCCGCATGGCGCCGGGAACACTGTTCCTGCTGCCCTGGTTCATCATGTTCTCGAACATCGGGTTGTCCGGGACCCACCTCGCGCTGATCGTCACGCATGCGGTGATCACGGTGCCCATCGCCCTGTGGACCTTGCTGCCGCATTTTGACGGCCTGCCGCGCGAGTTGACCGAAAGCGCCCAGATAGACGGCTGCGGCGCGCTCAAGATCCTTTTGCTGATCGCCGTGCCCGTCGTCATGCCGGGCCTGATCGTGGCGGTCATTCTGTCGTTCATTTTTTCGTGGAACTATTTCCTGTTCGCGCTGGCGCTCTCCGGCATCAGCTCGAAGACGGCCATTGTGGCGTCGTTCAATTTCATTGGCGAGGGTGTCACCAACTGGGGCGCCCTCATGGCGGCGGCCACCGTCATCGCCTTGCCGCCGATCTTGCTCACTTTTGCGATCCAGAGAAAGCTGGTGGCCGGTCTGTCCTTTGGCGCGGTGAAGGGATGAGGGCATGAAAGCCGCAAAGTTCTTGGGCGAAGGCCGGATCTCGATTGTGGATACAGCGATGCCTGCGCCGGCCGCCGGCGAGGCACTGCTGCGGGTGATTGCCTGCTCCTTGTGTGGCAGCGATCTCAGGCCCTGGCGCGACGGATGGCCGATGACGCCCGGCCACGAAATTTTCGGCGTGGTTCAGAAGCCGGGGCACGTTCTGCATGGCAAGCGGTGTCTCGCGTACATCCCCGTCTGGTGCGGTTCGTGTCCAGAGTGCCTGGCAGGTCATGACAACCTCTGCCGCAATGCGAGGGAGCTGATTGGCTGGCAGCGGCCAGGCGGCTATGCCGAATACGTCGCCGTCCCGGAGCAATGTCTGCTGTCCGTTCCCGATGACATCCCCGATCATCTGGCGCCCTTGCTGCTGGACACCATTGGCACGGCAGCTCATGGAATCCGCCTGAGTCGCAAGATCACCGGTCCAGGCCGGGTTCTCGTCCTGGGTGTGGGACCGATCGGGCTGGGTGGTCTTTTGGTTCTGCAGCATTTCGGATGCGAGCGGGTCGAAATCTTCGATCCGAATCCGCTCAGACGTGCCCTCGCGGCCTCTTTAGGCGCGGTGCCCCTCGAGGCGGTGGACCCCGCCGCAGGGTATGACCTGGTTCTCGAGTGCAGTGGCAAGGACGCCAGTCGCCAGACGGCGTTGGAGTCGGTTCGCGCACACGGCGCCGTGGTGCAGCTCGGCGAGTCCGACGCCTGGCATGTGCAGGAAACCAAGGCCATTCGCCGCAAGGATTTTTACTACATCCGCTCCTTCTATTTCCCGATTTCAGACTACCTCGAAAACATTGAAATCCTGAGAAAGGCGCGGGCGCGGTTTGAACGGCTGGTCGATGCCCAGGTGCCGCTGAACGATCTCTCCGGGCTGTTCGCGCAGTTCGCCGCGGGCGACCGCATCAAGCCCCAACTTCATATTCATGAATGACTCGTCTTTGGCCGGTGTTTCCATCCGCAACGTCAAGAAGAACTACGGCGACGTCAAGGTCATCCGGGAGTTGAGCGTTGACATTCGAGCGGGCGAATTCCTTGTGTTCGTCGGGCCTTCGGGCTGCGGAAAGTCGACACTCCTGCGCATGATCGCCGGGCTCGAGGGCTTCGAATCCGGCGAGATCTACATCAATGACCAGTTGGTCAATGACCTTCATCCGAGCAAGCGGGATATTGCGATGGTGTTCCAGGAGTACGCGCTGTACCCGCACATGTCGGTGCGCAGGAACATGGAATTCGGGCTCAGAATGCGGAAGTACCCGCCCGAGGAGGTGAGCCGTCGCACCGACGAGGCCGCAGCCATCCTGCAGATCCAGCAGCTGCTCGAACGCAAGCCACGCGAGTTGTCCGGCGGTCAACGCCAGCGCGTGGCGATGGGCCGGGCGATTGTGCGGAACCCCAAGGTTTTCCTGTTTGACGAGCCGCTATCCAATCTGGACGCCAAATTGCGCGTGGACATGCGCTCGGAAATCAAGTCCTTGCACCAGCGCTTGAAAACCACTTCGGTGTATGTCACTCACGACCAGGTCGAAGCCATGACCATGGCCGACCGGATCGTCGTGCTTAACAAGGGAGAGATCGAACAGGTGGGCACTCCCTTGGAGCTTTACAACGCGCCGAACTCGCGTTTTGTCGCAAGCTTCCTCGGCTCGCCTCCAATGAACTTCCTGCTTGTCAATGTGGATGCAGGCCGCATCGATCTGCTCAATGGCCAATCGATCTTGCAGGCCCGGGCGTCTCCTGGGGCCGCCGATCTGGGCATTCGCCCGGAGAACCTGTCCATTGTGGCGGACTCAGCCGAGGCCCTGGTGCGGGGTGAGGTGACTCTGATCGAGCCGCTCGGCGCCGATACGTTGATCACCGTCACGAGTTCGGCACAAAAGATCATCGCTCGCGTGATCGGAAGTTCCCCGTTGCGGCTCGGCGAGCGGGTCGGGCTGACCTGGGATCCGCGCGATCATCATATCTTCCAAGGCTCGACCGGTCAGAGAATGACATGAGCCGCCTCGTGTGCCTGGGCATGGTCGTCAAGGACATGGTTTTCCGTGTCCCGCAGATTCCGGCCACTCCTCAAAAATTGACTGCCAGCACCCTTCGCACCGGGTTTGGCGGCATGGCCGCCACGGCTGCCGCCGCGGCTGCGGCGCTCGGCGGCAGAGTCGAGTTCTGGGGACGGGTTGGCGACGACGATGCCGGCGAGGAAGCGGTACGAGCCTTCCGCCGCCGCGGGGTCGAGCCTCGGATCAAGGTCATTGCGGGGTCGCAATCCCCCATCTCCGCCGTGATCGTGGACGACTTGGGCGAGCGCATGCTGGCTGTCTACAGCGGCCAGCTCGACCCCGCTGCCGATTGGCTACCGCTGGAAACGCTGCAGAACGCGGGAGCGGTGCATGCCGACTTTCGTTGGGTTGAGGGTGCGCGAGCGTTGTACCTGGCTGCGCGCTTGCAGGACATCCCCCGGGTGCTCGATGCGGATGCCGGCAACGTGGAGGCCCTTCGAGAGCTGATTCCGTTGGCCAATCACGTCATTTTCTCGGAGCGCGGCTTGGCCGGTTATGCGGCAGGCATGTCCATCGAGCAGGCGCTGCGACAGGTGGTCCAGGATGAGACGGTGGTCGGCGTGACCCTGGGAGAAAAGGGCAGCCTTTTTTGTCATCAGGGGCAGGTGCATGCCTTTGCAGCGCCCCGGATCGTGCCGGTGGATACCAACGGCGCTGGGGACGTGTTCCACGGTGCCTACGCACTGGCGCTCGCGCGCGGCTTGTCATGGCCGCAGGCTGTGGACCATGCGACCGCCACCGCAAGCCTCAAGTGCACGCGCGACCACGGCTGGGAGAGCTTGCCCAGTCACCAGGAAGTGGTGGCCTTCATGAAGGCGCAGCCAGCCCATGGCTGACACCCTCTCCCCCCGTGGCAGGCGCGAGAAGATCCTCGAACTTGTCAGGCAGGCCGGTTATATGCCGATCGAGGCTCTGACGTCCAACTTTCAGGTCACGCCCCAGACCATCCGTTTCGACCTGAACGTGCTGGCCGATGAGGGACGCGTGGTGCGTCACCATGGCGGCGCTTCGATCCCCTCGAGCGTCATCAACACGGACTATGAAGCGCGGCGCTCTGATTTCGCCGGCGCCAAGGCCAGCATCGCCCAGACCGTCGCGAATTCGATCCCCGACAAGAGCGCGGTATTCATCGCGCTGGGCACCACGATGCTGGCCATGGCTGCGGCCCTGACGATCCGTTCGGGCCTGAAGGTCATCACCAACCACACGGAGGCGGCCCAAGTATTGGCGAAGCAACCGGGCTTCGACATCGTGCTGCTTGGCGGACGCCTGGATCCCAGGAACCTGGGAACGACCGGTCCCATGACGATCGAAGCCGTAGCCAGTTACCGACCCGACGTTTGTATCTTCAGCGCGGGGGGCATCGACAACGAGGGGAACATCCTCGACTACTACGAGCACGAGGCGGCGATTGTGCGCCTCATGATCAAGCGCTCCCGCCGGAGCATCGTTGCAGTCGATCACAGCAAGTTCGGGCGCAGTGCCTCGGTCATGGTGGGCAACGTGATGGACATCCATCAACTGTTCACCGACAAGCCCCCGCCCGCGGGCATCAGGAAGCTGCTCAAGCTGCACAAGACCGAGCTGATCCAGGTTCCAACACTCAATTCAGGAGGCTCCCGTGGCCGCGCCTAAGCTTTTCGATGCATTGACCCGCCCCTCGGGCGCATTTGCCATGCTCGCCATTGACCAGCGTGAATCGATGCGTGCCATGTTCGGCGAGTACCAGCAGACGCCGGTCACCGATCAGCAACTCACGGACTTCAAGCTGGCCGCCTTGCGGGCGCTCACGCCCTGGGCGTCTGCCGTGCTGATGGACCGGCAGTTCGTGTGGCGCCAGGCGGTCGACCAGAAGGCCGTGGCGCCCGGCTGCGGCCTGATCGCGGCGGCTGACGAATTCATCGCCAGCGCTGACGAGATCGTCTCCCAGGTGCGGATCGACGAGCAAGTCAATCCGTTGGCGATGAAGGATGACGGAGCCGTGGCGCTCAAGTTGCTGGTTCTCTGGCGGCCGGACGAAAGCGCCGAGGCGCGCAGGAGTATGGTCCGCGATTTCATCGGACGTTGTCGGCAAGTTGGGCTTTTGAGCATTGTCGAGCCGGTATCCCGCAAGCCCCGCGATGGCCGTGCGTGGAACCTCAATGACGGCATCCAGGCGGCAGCCGAGGAACTGGGCAGCCTGGGAGCCGACCTGTACAAAGCAGAGGTTCCCCTGCATGGCAAGGGTGGCGAACGCGCCGTACGAGCGGCCTGCGCCCGCCTTAACAGGACCCTCCAGGGACCCTGGGTGGTGTTGTCGTCGGGCGTGTCCCCCGACGATTTTCCCCAGGCGGTCGAGTGGGCCTGTCTCGAGGGTGCCAGCGGCTTCCTGGCGGGCCGCGGGGTGTGGCGCAACGTCATCGGTAGCACCGATATCGACCGCGCGCTCATCGAGGACGCGGCGGTGCGCCTTGCGCGCCTCTGCGAGGTAGTGGACCGCGTAGTCGTTCGCCGCTGAAGCCACGCTGAGTTCACGGAATCCCTAATGTCCTCACCTTCCTTGAAGTTGGGAAAGATTCGCGGCCTGCGGCGCATGTCCAATGATGCGGGCTGCTTCACCACAGTCGCCCTGGATCAGCGCCCCTTGATGGCGCAGTTGCTGGCTACGGGCCTGGGTGTTCCGCCCTCGCAGGTGAGCTTCAACGACATCATGGCGGCCAAGCGCCTGCTGGTGGAAGTGCTGGGCCCTCAGGTGAGTGCCATGCTGCTGGATCCCAACTACGCCCTGCCAGCATGCCTGGCCTGCTTGCCGGCCCATACGGGACTCATGGTGGCGCTGGAAGACCACCGCTTCCGTGATACGCCGGGCGGACGCCTGTCGCACTCGATTCCCGACTGGAGCGTGGAAAAGATCAAGCGCGCAGGCGCCGATGGGGTCAAGGCGCTTGTTTGGTACCGGTCGGATGCGGCGCCGGAGGTCGTGGCGCATCAGCAGGCCTACGTGCGCCAAGTGGGCGACGAATGCCGGCGCCACGATATCGCTTTCGTGCTGGAGCTCCTGAACTATTCGCTTCAAAAAACGTCGGACAACACCCAGGTGCAAACCCAGACCCTCGAGCCAAGCGCGCAGCGCGTGATCGATAGCCTGAGCGAATTTGCGCGGCCAGAATTTGGCGTCGACCTGTTCAAGCTGGAAAGCCCGCTGCCCGGGGCAAGCCTGCCCGCGCCCGATGGAACGGCCCCGCATCAGGCAGCGCAGGAATGGTTCAACGAGATGGGGCGGATCTGCGAAGAGGCCGGTATTCCGTGGGTGATGCTGTCGGCTGGCGTTACGCCCGCGCAATTCCTGCGGGTGATGCACTATGCCTATGCGGCAGGTGCCAATGGCTTCCTGGCCGGACGCGCGATCTGGTCCCAGGCGCTACAGCGTTTCCCAGACATGGCGGCCTGCCGCGAATTGTTGCGCACTCAGGGGTTGCAGACCCTGCAAAGTCTGACGGACCTCACAAAAGAATCGGGCCATGCCTGGACGCCCGATTACAGCTGTTTCGGTGCGATCCGGGCAGAAGGCGACATGTGCGCCGCATACAGCTGAACGCGCGTTTACGTCACCTTCGCTAGCGGCTAACAACCCGTGAAGTGGTTGCGCGTTGACTTAGCAGTCTGAGCGCGGCCGTGGACGCGCTCAGACCAGATTCCGCAGTTCCCTCAACGCCACCGACAGCATCGCCAGGTCCGGCACGGCGGCATCGGCCAGTTCGGCTACCAGCCGCTTGGCGCGCGCAAACGCCGCCGGGTTGCGCGACTCCCACGCGTCGAGCTTTTCCGCCGCGGGGCCCGGATGCCGGCTCACCGCGTCGAGCGCGATCGAGCGCTGGAGGTCGGCCAGATCACCTTCGAGCGCTACCTTGGCCAGCGTCTGCCAATTTGTCGCGGCGGGCAACAGCTCTATCTGCTGGCGCAACTTTTCCAGCACCAGGCGCTCGCCTATGCCCAGGTGGACGTCGCTGGTGACCTCGAGCGGGCAAGCCGCGGCTTCCGCCACCTCGGCGATATCCAGAGCGCTGAACAGGCGGTCCGCGGCGCCGACTTGCTGCGCCAGCACCACTGGCACGCCGGCCTGGGTCCACGCGACGACCTGGGGCAACGCAGCGGCCTCGGGCTCCAGGCGCGTCCGCAGGAACTGCACCGCAGGGGCCAGGCGCCGGGCCCCGCTCTCGGCCGGTTCTTCGAGACGCCTCGAGCGCAGGAACCAGGTGGTAGCGCTCGCGATCAGCCGGCGCCACTCGATCAGCATCTCGCTCTGGACGCTATCGGCGACTTGGTTGTCCAACGCCTCGATGCGTCGCCAGAGCTCGACGCTGGCAAACACTTCGCGCACCAGCAGATAGGCCCGGACCACTTGCGGCGGCGCGACGCCAGTCAACTCGGTCAACTGGTACACGAAGGTCGAACCCACCCGATTGACCATGCTGTTGACCACATGCGTCGCAATGATCTCGCGCCGCAGCGGATGCCGGGGGATGAACTCGCCAAACTTCGCTTGCAGCCCGGCTGGGAAGTAGCGGTACAAGGCGCTGCCGATCCACTTGTCTTCCGGCAGGTCGGAGGCAAGCATCTCGTCGGAGAGCCACATCTTGCTATAGGCCAGCAGCACCGCCTGCTCGGGCGTGGTCAAGCCGATGCCACGTGTCTTGCGCTGCGCAATCTCGTCTTCAGGCGGCAGGAATTCGATCGCGCGGTCAAGGCGTCCGTTCTTTTCCAGGAACCGGATGAAGCGCGCCTGCTCGTCGAGCAGCCCCGCCGATTGGCGCCTGGCAACGGACAAGGCTTGCGTCTGGAAATAGTTGTCCCGCAGGACCAGCACCGCAACCTCGTTGGTGAGCGTGGGCAGAAAGCCGTTGCGATCCGGGTGCGTGAGCTTGCCGTCGTTGACGGGGATGCCCAGCAAGATCTTGATGTTGACTTCGTGGTCGGACGTGTCGACGCCCGCCGAGTTGTCGATGGCATCGGTATAAAGCCGCACACCGGCCAGCGCCGCCTCGATCCGGCCACGCTGGGTGAAGCCCAGGTTGCCGCCCTCGCCGACCACCTTGCATCGCAACTCGTTGCCGTTGATGCGCAACGCATCGTTGGCCCGATCGCCCACGTCGGCATGCGCTTCCGCGCTGGCCTTGACGTAAGTGCCGATGCCGCCGTTATAGAGCAGGTCGACCGGCGCCTTGAGGATGGCGGAAACCAGCTCGCCCGGCGTCAGGCGCTCAGCCGTGATGCCGAGCGCGGCGCGGGCCTGCGGCGAGATCGGGATTGATTTCTCGGAGCGGGCCCAGATGCCGCCGCCTTCCGAAATCAGCTTTGTGTCGTAGTCAGCCCAGGACGAGCGCGGCAGCGCGAACAGCCGCTGCCGCTCGGTGAAGTTGGCCTGGGTGCGGGGCTGCGGATCGATGAAGATGTGGCGGTGATCGAACGCAGCCACCAGCCGGATGTGCGGCGACAAAAGCATGCCGTTGCCGAACACATCGCCGGACATGTCGCCGATCCCCACCACCGTGAAATCGGCCGCCTGGGTGTCGACACCCATCTCGCGGAAGTGCCGCTTCACGCTCTCCCAGGCGCCGCGGGCGGTGATGCCCATCGCCTTGTGGTCGTAGCCGACGCTGCCGCCCGAAGCGAACGCGTCGCCCAGCCAATGCCCGTATTCCAGGCTGACCTGGTTGGCATAGTCGGAGAAGCTGGCGGTGCCCTTGTCGGCGGCGACCACCAGATACGGATCGTCGCCGTCGATCCGCACGACTTGCGGCGGCGGCACGGTCTGGCCCGCGACGATGTTGTCGGTGAGATCCAGCAGCCCGCGCAGATAGTCCTGGTAGCAGGCCACGCCCTCCTTCATGAAGGCCTCGCGGTCGGTCGGAGGCGACGCCTTCTTCAATACGAAGCCGCCCTTGGAACCCACCGGCACGATCACGGTGTTCTTCACCATCTGCGCCTTCATCAGCCCCAGCACCTCGGTGCGGAAATCGTCGGGTCGATCGGACCAGCGCAGGCCGCCGCGCGCCACCTTGCCGCCGCGCAGATGGATGCCTTCGAATCGCGGTGAATACACGAAGATCTCATACAGCGGCCGTGGCTGCGGCAGCCCCGGTACTTGCGCCGACTCCAGCTTGAAACTGAGGAAGTCGCGGCGCGGACCGGCGGCGCCGGAGTGTCCGGCCCCGGTGCGCCAGTAGTTGGTGCGCAGCGTTGCCTGCACCAGGGCCAGCACCTGCCGCAGCACCCGGTCTTCCGACAGGTTGCTCACTTTTTCCAGCGCCTGCTCGACGGCCCGCACCTGCGACGCCGCCGCCTCGTCATCACGCTGCTCTGGATTGAAGCGAAGCTTGAACAGGGCCACCAGGATCCGTGTGATGCGCGGCTGCGCCGACAAGGTGGCGGCAATGGTGGCCTGCGACTGGACAAAGCCGATCTGCTTGAGGTACTTGGCGTAGGCCCGCAGCACCACGACTTCTTCGCCCGAAAGGCCGGCCAGCAGCACCAGCCGATTGAAGTCGTCGCTCTCGATGTCGCCACGCATGACCTTGGCGAAAGCATCTTCGAACAGGCGAGCCAACATGGGCGCTTCGAATTCGCCGGTCAGCGGCGCCTCCAGCTCGAAGTCGTGCAGGGCGATCGTGTGCGAGTTACCGTGCGGGCCGATCCGCCAGGCCGATTCGGCGATCACGCGCAGGCCCATGTGCTCCAGCATCGGGAGGATGTCTGACAGGACCAGTGGCTCGCCGATGCGATAGACCTTCAGCCCGAGTGCGCCGGGGTGATTTTCATCGCGCTGATACAAGGTGAGCCCAAGGGGCGACTGCGGCGAGAGCGCCTGGAGTTTGCGTATATCGGGCAGCGCATCACGCGCGGTAAACCGGCCGCGGTACTCGGCAGGAAACGCGCTGCCCCAGCGCTTGAGCAGCGCCAGCCCGGCGGCTTCGCCATCCGCGTCCGCCAGGGTGTCGCGCAGTTCGTCGTCCCAGCGCCGCGCTACGGCGGCCAGCTGGCGCTCGATGTCCTTGGAGTCGTAGGCAGGGATCTGGTCGGGTGTGGTTCGCACCGTGAAGTGGATCCGGGCCAATACCTGATCAGAGAGCATCACGTCGAAATCGACATAAGTGCCTTTGAATGCGTCCAGCAGGATGCGCTGAAACTTCATGCGCAGCTCGGTCGAAAAAGCCTCCCGCGGCACATACACCATGCACGAGACAAACCGCTCGAACGGATCGCGCCAGACGAACAGGCGCAGGCGCTGGCGCTGGCCGAGCGCGAGGACGCCGAGCGCTGTCTCGTAAAGATCGTCGTCGGGAATCTGGAACAGGTCGTCGCGCGGATAGGTCTCCAGGATGTGGTGCAGCGCCTTGGCCAGGTGGCCGCCAGCCGGCAAACCGGCCCGCTTGGCGATCGCTTTGACCTTGCCGCGCAGCAGTGGCGTCTCCGCCACCCGGGAGCTGTAGGCGGTGGATGTGAACATGCCGATAAAGCGGTGTTCGCCGATGACCTCGCCCTCGGGGCTGTAGCGCTTGACGCCGATGTAGTCGGTGTAGCCGGCGCGATGCACGGTGGAAC
The DNA here is from genome assembly GCA_046599015.1 of Ramlibacter sp. GTDB lineage: Bacteria > Pseudomonadota > Gammaproteobacteria > Burkholderiales > Burkholderiaceae_C > Ramlibacter. Next base: position 8,188 of record JBKJHN010000251.1, on the reverse strand, counting down.
GGGTGTTGGACTTGGTGACCACCAGGACCGGCAGCGGCTCGCGCGCCATGGCGCGTGCCTGCGAGGGCAAGGCGGAGAAGCTCGCCGACAGCTGCTCCTGCTCGGTCTCGCGCAGCAGCCCGAGCCCACTGCCTGGCACCAGCCGCAAGGCGACCCCGCTTTTCTCCTGCAGGAGGTCATGCTGCCGATAGCCCAGCATGGTCAGATGGTCATCGGCCAACCATTGCAGAAACGCACGACTCTCCTGGACCGCCGCCTTGGGCACGGAGGAAGGCGCCCGCTCGAGTTCGGCGATCGCTTCATGCAGCCGGGCCCGCATCGGCTTCCAGTCCTCGACAGCCGAGCGCACGTCGGCCAGCACCCGCTCGATGCCGGCGACGAGCGTGTCGCGCTGTTCGGCGTCCATCAGGCGGTCGATCTCGATGTACATCCAGGACTCGCGCGCGCCGTGCGGCCCATCGGCCAGCGATCCGATCGCCATCAGGCGCCCATTCGCATCGCGCTGCACCGGGAAGATCGGATGCACGATCAGGTGCTGCGTCAGGCCCTGGCGGTTGATTTCCAGCGTGGTGGAGTCGACCAGAAACGGCATGTCGTCGTTGACGATCTGAATCACGGAGTGGCGTGACCACCAGCCATCCTCGCCAACGGTCGGGCTGAAGATCCGCACCTTGGCCTGCCCCGGCTCGCGCGTTTCACCCAGCTGAAGATGCGACAGCAATGCACCCAGCAAATCCTCAGGCGTTCGATCGGCCAGGTCTTGCGGATCCAGCCGGCGGAAGTACTCGTCCGCCATGCCGGCCACGAGCTTGTGACGACCCTCCGCCAGACGGGAAGCAGACAACGCCAGTACAGCGTCGACGCGGTTGTGCAAGCCTTGGGCGGGAGCGTTCATAGGAGTGTCTCTCTTTTCGTTTTTGCCGGGCGTGGGCAGCCGGTCGGGGTCTCGCGTCTCAAGTCCACACTCTAGGACTGCGCGAGCTGGAGCGCAAATGCCTTATTTGGCCGCCTCGATGCAAAGAACGCATGCGCCTTAACTCGGGCCGAGAAACAGTTCTTGCAGGTCGCTCAGGAAATCAAAGCCACGCGGCGTCGGCCAGACCCGGGCCAGGTCGCGCCCAATCAGCCCTTTGCTCTCGGCCGCCTGCAACGGCTGCTCGATCGCGCTCAAGGGCAAGCCGGTGCGTTCGCAGAAGTGGGCCAAGGCAAAACCTTCCTTCAAGCGAAAAGCGTTTAGCGCAAATTCGAACGGCAGGTCGGCGCGGGCGACCTCTTCGTCCTGCGCCAGGGCCCTGCCCGCCAGGGCGCCGTCCATGTACAGCCTGGGATCGCGCAAACGCACTTGCCGCACGACGCGATGCGGGAAACTGAGCTTGCTGTGGGCGCCGGCGCCCAATCCCAGGTAGTCGCCGAACTGCCAGTAATTGGCGTTGTGCCAGCACCGATGCCCCGACTTCGCATAAGCCGACACCTCGTAGCGCTCCATGCCCGCGCCCGCAGTCATTTCGGTGATCCGGTCCAGCATGGCGTAAGCCAGATCCTCGTCGGGGATGCGCGGCGGAAACTTGGCAAAGTAGGTGTTGGGCTCGATGGTAAGGTGATAGATGGAGATGTGGGGCGGCGCGATTGACAGCGCCTGCACCATGTCCTGCTCCACTTGCTCGAGTGTCTGCCCGGGCAATGCGTACATGATGTCGAGGTTGAACGTGTCGAAAGACAATGCCGCCTCTTCCACGGCCGCAAGCGCTTGGGCGCGATCATGCACACGCCCCAGCGCGATCAGGTGTTGATCGCTGAAGCTTTGCACGCCCACCGAAAGGCGGGTGATGCCGGCACTGCGGAATGCCTTGAACCGGTCCTTCTCGAAAGTGCCGGGGTTGGCCTCCAGCGTGATCTCGCAATCCGGCGCCAGCTTCAGGCGGGCGCGGATGTCGCCGAGCAGTCTGTCGATCGCCTGGGGCGAGAACAGGCTGGGCGTGCCGCCACCGATGAAGATGCTGTGGATCACCCGGCCCCATACCAGCGGCAGCGCCGCCTCCAGGTCCGCGACCAGCGCGTCGAGATATCGTTGCTCGGGCATCTCGGCGGGCTTGACTTCGTGCGAATTGAAATCGCAGTACGGGCATTTCTTCAGGCACCACGGCAGATGCACATACAGCGACAACGGCGGCAGGGCCCCGAGCTGCAAGGTGCCGGGACGAAGGTAGTGCTGCACGTCCTGCGCTGCGATGCCGGCGCCCACGTTGACGAGCTTCACATCCACCTCTGGCGCATCAGCTCCATCATTTGCCGCGCCGCCTTGCCGCGATGGCTGTTGGCGTTCTTGACCTCTGGCGGCAGTTGCGCAAAGGTCATTCCAAACTCCGGGATGTACATCACCGGATCAAAGCCGAATCCATTGCGGCCGACAGGTTCGGGCGCGATCTCGCCGCTGGCCCGACCGACAGCGATCAGCGGTTCCGGGTCGTCCGCGGCGCGCAACGCGACCAGTACGCTGACCAGGGCGGCGCGCCGGTTCGGCTGGCCGCGCAATTGCTCCAGCAGCGCCCGCACGTTGTTGGCATCGCCCTTCTCATAACCAAATTGAGTCGCATAAAAGGCCGTGTCCACTCCGGGCAGCCCGCCGAACGCATCGACGCACAGACCGGCGTCGTCGGCGAGCGCAGGCAGGCCGCTCTCGCGTGCGGCATGGCGCGCCTTGGCCAGGGCGTTTTCGACAAACGTCCGGTGCGGCTCCTCGGCTTCGCCAATGCCGAGTTCGGCTTGCGGCACGAGGACCAATCGAAGCGGCTCCAGCATCGCCTGCAGTTCAGCAAGCTTGCCGCGGTTGTTGGAGGCCAGGACGATCTTGGAAATCATGGGCTGATGATTGTGCGCCACGCGGATCACTCGATGGCGGACCGGGACGGGGCTAGCCGCCTGCGCGAATGTCCTCCAGTCGCGGCGCAGAGCGCCCCCTCCCCCGCTCAGTTCGACAAGGCGCGACTCTGCAGCACCACCAGCTCGGCAATACCTTTCTCCGCGAGACGGAGAAGCTCATCCATTTCGGCCCGGGTAAACGCGGCACCTTCGGCCGTTCCCTGCACTTCGACATAGTGTCCGGCGCCGGTCATGACCACGTTCATGTCGGTGTCGCAGCTCACGTCTTCGAGGTACTCGAGGTCCAGGACCGGAACGCCTTGCACGATGCCGACCGAGACGGCGGCCACCGGCCCAAGGATCGGGGAAGCGGCAAGCTTGCGCTCCGCCAGCAATTTGTTCACCGCGTCCTGGGCGGCAATGAAGGCGCCAGTGATCGCCGCCGTGCGCGTGCCGCCGTCGGCTTGCAACACATCGCAATCGAGCTGGATGGTGCGCTCGCCCAAGGCCTTGAGGTCGAACACCGCGCGCATTGAGCGGCCGATCAGCCGCTGGATCTCCTGGGTGCGTCCGCTTTGCTTGCCGCGCGCGGCTTCACGGTCGCTGCGAGTGTGGGTCGAGCGCGGCAGCATGCCGTACTCGGCCGTAACCCAACCCTCGCCGCTGCCACGCTTGTGAGGCGGCACCTTTTCTTCCACCGACGCGGTGCAAAGCACGCGAGTTTCGCCGAACTCGATCAACACCGAGCCTTCGGCGTGGATGGTGTAGCCGCGGGTGATGCGGATGGGACGCAGCTGGTCTGCGGCGCGGCCGCCGCTTCTGACAAATTCGGGCATGTTTTCCAATGGTGGGGACGGGCGAAACCGCGACGCAATTCCTGAGCTATCCGTCAGGTCCTACGATCTACGCGCGGCCGAGCGGCGGATAGCTTCGTTGATTTCCGCAATCGACCGTTCGATGGCCGCGTCGTCGAGATCTTCGACCATCGAGTCGAGCACGCCGGCCTGGATGGTGGAGGCGAAGACACCATCCGAGATGCTGTCCGTGGAGATGCCACGGGTGGATTCCAACGAGTCGGGCGTTTCCCACTCGAATGCGATGACTGTGACATTGTCGCCGCGCTCGCCACCCTTGCGCAGCGCCTGCTCCACCAGATCCGGCACGGCTTGTGACACCGCCTGCGTGGCCAGGTGGCGGACGATCTCATCGTCCGACAGGCTTCCCCACAAACCATCGGAGCACAGCAGGATCTTGTCGCCTTCGTGCAGCGTCACCGGACCGGTGATGTCGAAGACCGGCTTGGTCGGCGATCCCAGGCAGGTGAAGAGGATATTGCGGTTGATCCGGTCGGTTCGCAACATGCCCGGGCCGCTTTGCTGCTCCAGGTACGAGTGGTCGCGGGTGCGCGTCACCAACTCGCCGCTGCGCACCACATACAGGCGTGAGTCGCCGCAATGGACCCAGGTGGCGGAAGTGCCTTGCACGATCGCCACCACCAGCGTGGTGCGGGGCGTGTCCAGCATGCCCTTCTCGCTGGCATAACGGATGATCTGGTGATGCGCCGTCATCAGCGCGGACGACAGGAATTCAGTGACGTTCTTGACAACCGGCCGGGCTTCCTTCTGGTACAGCGCGGAGATCGTCTGCAATGCGATCTGCGCCGCCACTTCGCCCTCGGGATGGCCGCCCATGCCGTCGGCCAGCACGAACAAACCCGACTCCCGCGTGTAGCAGTAGCCCATGCGGTCTTCGTTCTTCTCGCGCCCGCCACGGCGGCTGATCTGGAAGACGGAAAACTTCATCCAGCCTCCGTCGGCGACAACCTGGACGTGGGGGCGATCATTTGACCTTCGCCGCGCCGAAACCGGTGGCGCGCTTCACGTTCCTCTTGGTGTCGGACACCATGTTGTCGAATTGCAGGCGCACCTTTTCGCCCACCGACAACTTGGTGTAACGGCGCTCGCCTTCACGACTGAGCTCTTTTTGCAGCGCGAATACCGACTGCGGCCGCGACAGCGGGTCCAGCGACATGCACCACTCCACCACTTCGATCAGGTTGTCGGAGTACACACCGCGCAGCCGCGACAATGCCAGCGCCAGCCGGTCTTTCTCCAGGCGTTGCGGCGCGTCGTTCGGCGGATATCCTTGCATCGACGCGTAGATGCAGGCGCCGATCGCGTAGATGTCCGTCCACGGACCCATGGAGGAATCGCGCCGGTACATTTCGGGCGCGGCGAAGCCGGGCGTGTACATGGGACGGATGAAGTTGCCCTCCTTGGACAGCACTTCGCGCGCCGCGCCGAAATCGATCATCACCGCCTTGTTGTCGTCGGTGATGAAGATGTTGGCCGGCTTGATGTCCAGGTGCAGCATCTTGTGCTGGTGCACGATGCGCAAACCGCGCAGGATCTCGTCGAACAGCGAACGGATGGTCGACTCGCGAAACACCTTCTGCTTTTTCAGCTCGCGGGCGGTGATGATGAAGTCCTGCAGGCTCGCGCCCTCCAGGTAGTTCATCACCATGTACACGGTCTCGTTCTCGCGGAAGAAATTCAGCACGCTGACCACGGAGGCGTGCGAGATCTGGGCCAGAGCCCGGCCCTCCTCAAAAAAACTCTTGAGGCCAAGGCGATAGAGCGAAAGTTTTTCAGGCTGCACCTGCGGCAACAGCTCGCCGGGAGCCCGGGTGGCCAGCGAGGCCGGCAGGTATTCCTTGACGGCCACTTGCTGGCCTTCGTTGTCCACCGCCAGGTAAACCACCCCAAACCCGCCAGCCGCGAGCTTGCGCACCACCCTATAGCCACCGATCACCGAGTCCGGCGGCAAGGGGGCGGGTTTGACCTTTGACATAATTTAGGAACTTGTCCGAATGTAGGGTTGACTGCGTAACCCGGTTATTCTCGCAATCCCGAAGGAAACCGAAAGACTGAAGAGATCAATGCCAGTTTACAGTATGACCGGCTACGCGAGCGCCCAGCAAAGCCAGGCGCAAGGCACAGGTGCGGGCGAGGCGAAAGGCGCCGGCGCAAGTCGTTTGGGACTGGAGATCCGGTCGGTCAACAGCCGCTTCCTGGACCTGACCTTTCGCCTGTCCGAGGAATTGCGCCAGCATGAACCGGTGCTGCGCGAAATGATCGTGCGCAAGCTCAAACGGGGCAAGGTGGAAATTCGGGCCGCGCTGGAGTCCGCTTCCGCCGATGGCGTTCGCGAGCCGACGGCCCGCATGCTGCAGCGGCTCAACGCGATGCAGGACAACGTGCGCGCCTGGCTGCCGGACGCCCAGGTACTGAGCGTCGCCGATGTGGTTCGCATGTGCCAGACCGAGGGCGGCCCCGGGACCGACTGGACCGATGCGCTGGCCCAGCTGGCCGACACCACGCTCAATGAACTCATGTCCGCACGCGAGCGCGAAGGGGCGCGGCTGGCCACCATGCTGCTGGGGCATTTGAAGCAGCTGCGCGAACTGGCCCGGCAAGCGCAGCCGCTGGTGCCGCAACTGGTCGAGCAGCAGCGAGCCCGCTTCCTGGAGCGGTGGAAAGAAGCGATGGCGCTGACGGACGGAACCACCCTGCCCGAAGCCGCGCAGGACCGGGCGCTGACCGAAGCGACCTCGTTCGCGATCCGCATCGATGTGGCCGAAGAACTCACGCGGCTGGGGTCGCACATCGACGAAATCGAGCGGCTGGTCACCAAGGGCGGCGAGATCGGCAAGCGGCTTGACTTCCTGATCCAGGAACTGCATCGCGAGGCCAACACCATGGGCTCGAAATCGGCCGCGCTCGAACTCACGCGGGTCTCGGTCGACATGAAGGTTCTGATCGAGCAGATGCGCGAGCAGGTTCAGAACATCGAGTAATACGTTCCTGGAGGTCCAAAGAACAGCCGCCGAAGAGCGGTCTCCACGCTGCGCGGGTTCACCCCAAGCAGCATCACGGCGCCAATGGGCATCGGCAACAACTCTGAAGTACCGTTGGCGAACAGACTTCAGAGTACACTTCAGAGCTATGAACTTGACCGAGTTGCTGAAGCGGCCCGAGGGAAAGACGCTGGAATTCAATCGTGATCTCTCGTCGTCGGCGGGTGTGCTGCGCACCGTTGTGGCCTTCGCCAACACGGCGGGCGGCACAGTCCTGATCGGCGTCGAGGACAGCACGCGCCATGTGCGCGGCATTGCCGATCCGCTGTCGTTGGAGGAACGCCTCGCGAGCGTGCTCAGCGACGGCATCGCGCCGCACCTGGTGCCTGACATTGAAGTCCTGCCCTGGCGCAGCACGAACGTGCTTGCCGTACAGGTGTATCCCAGCCCCAGCCGGCCCCACTATCTCAAGGCGGCGGGCATCGAGGCTGGTGTCTACGTCCGGGTCGGCTCCACCAACCGGCGTGCTGACGATGAGCTGGTGGCCGAATTGCGACGGGCGAGCCTGGGCAAGTCGTTCGACGAGCAGGCCATGCCGGGGCTCGACTCTGAAGCGCTGGACTTCAGAGCCGCTTCAGAGTGCTTCGCGCCGGTGCGCAAGCTGAAGAAGGCGGACCTGGAGACGCTGCGCCTGCTGGTGCCGCACCAGGGTCGCAAGGTGCCCTCCGTCGGTGGCGTTCTGCTGTTCGGGCACGACACACAAGCCCACTTTCCCGACGCCTGGATCCAGGCGGGGCGATTTGCCGGCGCTGACAAGACGCGCATCGTCGATTCGGCCGCGCTGCACGGCCCGTTGCCCAAGGTCATCCAGGCCGCCATCGAGTTTGTGCAGAAACATGGCCTGCATGGCTTCGATGTCGGCGCAGTGCGACGCACGGACACCTGGAGCCTGCCGCCCGTGGCGCTGCGCGAGGCCATCGTCAACTCCGTGGTGCACGCAGACTATGCGCAGCGCGGTGCGCCGATCCGGGTGGCAATCTTCGACGACCGCGTGGAGATCGAGAACCCCGGCATGCTGGCGCCTGGCCTGACGGTGGACGACCTGCGGCGCGGCGTCTCCAAGTTGCGCAACCGCGTCATGGGCCGCGTTTTCCAGGAACTCGGCCTGATCGAACAATGGGGCAGCGGCATCCAGCGCATGAGCGCGGCCTGCCGGGACGCCGGCTTGCCGGCACCCGCGCTGGAAGAGATCGGCACCCGCTTCCGGGTCACGCTCCACACAACGCGGGGGCAGGCGCCGCCGCCGGACGGCATCGATCAGGCGATCCTCGATGCACTCTCGGACGGCGACGGACTGTCCACCAACGAGATCGCAGTGCGGATCGCACGCACTCCACGCGCGGCACGCACACGCCTTGCCAGCCTGGTGGAGCGTGGGCTGGTCCGCGAGATCGGGTCCAGCCCACAGGACCC
>JBKJHN010000030.1:0-11646 GCA_046599015.1 Ramlibacter sp. | reverse complement strand
CGGCAAGCGCATCGAGAGTGGCGAACTGGTCAAGAAGGAGTTCCAGCACAAACTGCCGGATGGTTACTACAGCTATGTGCTCAACTTGCGGCTGCCAAAGTTTCAGGACCGCCGCGTTCGGATGGCCCTCGAACTGGCGATGGACTACGAGTGGATGAATCTCCACCTGTTCCGTGGCAGTTACGTGCGCGTGAAGGGCGTGTTCGGCAACACCGACTGCGAGGCCAACAGCAACCCATCCCCGGCCGAGGCCGCACTGATGGAGCCTTTCCGCGCCAGCTTGCCGGCGGAGGTTTTCGGGCCGATGGCTGTGCCGCCGCGCACCGACGGTCCCAATTCGCTGCGCAATAACCTTACCCGGGCGCGCGCGCTGCTCACCGAGGCGGGCTGGACCTGGCGTGACGGCGCATTGCGCAACGCCAGGGGCGAGCCGTTCATCATCGAATTCCTGGACAGCACCGAAGCCCGCGGCGCGACTACCACCGCGGCGTGGAAGCGCGCCCTCGAGAAGCTGGGCGTCGACTTTCAGGTGCGCTCGGTCGACTTCGCGCTTTGGCAGGAGCGGCTCGAGTCGAACAAGTTCGAGATGCTGAGCATCTCCTTTTCTGGCACGCATTTTCCCGGATCCGACTATGTTGACCTGTTCGGCAGCAAGGCGGCGGACGTTCCCGGTTCCGGCAACTACGGAGGTGTCAAGAACCCGGCCATCGACGGCTTGATTGCCAAGCTCACGGTCGCCGAAAAGCGTGAGGATTTTCTGGCCGCCTGTCGTGCCCTGGACCGGGCGATCGCACATGGGCACTACCTGATCCCCGCCTGGACCAGCCGCGGCCGTCGTATCGCCTACAGTGATTGGAAGCTGGAGCGGCCCGCGGTCGTGCCGGCTTACCCGCCAGAAGGTGTCCCGTACATGGACTGGTTCATGACCACCTGGTGGGCGCGCAATCCACCGAAGACCTCAAGATAGCCCATGTTCGCCTACATCCTCAAACGCGTCCTCCTGATGCTGCCCACTCTGTTCGGTGTGCTGCTGTTGACGTTCATCGTGACCCAATTCGTGCCAGGTGGGCCGGTGGAGCAATACATCGCCGAAGCCAGGCGGCTGCAGGGCGCGGGCGACACCTCGGCCTACCGCGGCGGGCAAGGCGTCGACCCGAAGCGCATCGAGCAGATCAAGGCGCTTTACGGTTTCGACAAGCCGCCCGCCGAGCGGTTCTGGCAGATGCTGGGGCAGTACGCACGCTTCGACCTGGGCCGCAGTTTCTTTCAGAACAAGCCCGTCGGCCAATTGATCCTGGAGAAGCTGCCCGTTTCCATCAGCCTGGGCCTATGGACTTTCTTCATCAGCTACCTGATCGCCGTGCCGCTTGGCGTGGCGAAGGCGGTGCGCGCAGGCTCCCGCTTTGACTTCATCACGACAATCCTGGTGCTCGTCGGATACGCGATTCCCGGTTTTGTGCTCGGTGTCGCCTTGCTCGTGATCTTTGGCGGCCAGTTGCAGTGGTTCCCTTTGCGGGGCCTGACCTCAGTCAATTGGGATGAGATGGGATGGGGCGCCCGGATCGTCGATTATTTGTGGCACATCACCTTGCCGGTGACCGCGATGGTCCTGGGCAGCTTTGCCGTGACGACGATGCTGACCAAGAACTCCTTCCTGGAGGAAATCCGCAAGCAATATGTACTGACGGCACGGGCCAAGGGGCTTTCCGAGCGGCGGGTGCTCTGGAAGCACATCTTCCGCAATGCCTTGATCCCGATCCTCACCGGCTTTCCGGCGGCGTTCATCGGCGCGTTCTTCACCGGTGCCCTGCTGATCGAAACGCTATTCTCGCTCGACGGTCTCGGCCTCCTCAGCTACGAGAGCATCATCCGCCGGGACTACCCGGTGGTGCTCGGCGCGCTGTTCGTCTTCACACTGATCGGGCTTGTTACCAAGCTCATCAGCGACCTGAGTTACGTCTGGGCCGACCCCCGTGTCAAATTCGATTGAACTACCCGCGACTGACCTGGCTGCCGTGGCCGTCCCGCCCGAACGCCCGCTTCGCAACAGTCCGAGCGCGCGGGGGTGGCGGCGCTTCAGGCGCAATCGTCTGGGCTTCGTCAGCCTGGTCATCTTCTGCACACTGGTCGTGTTGAGCCTGTTTGCCGAGGTGATCTGCAACGACAAACCGCTGCTGGTCCGCTACAACGGCCAGTTCTATTTCCCGATGGTGCACGACTACCCGGAGACGACTTTTGGCGGCGACTTTCCGGCGGCGACAGACTACCTGGATCCCTATGTCCGCAAGAAGCTCACCGAGGGGGACAACTGGGCCCTCTACACCCTCAACCCCTACGGTTCGAAGACCATCAGCTACTACTCGCCGTATCCGTTCCCAAGCCCGCCATCGCGCGCCAACTGGTTGGGGACCGACGAGCGGGGCCGTGACCTGCTTGCGCAACTCCTGTACGGCTTCCGATTGAGCGTGCTGTTCGGCCTGGCCTTGATGGCGATCGGTGTGGCGATCGGTGTGATCAGCGGGGCGATCCAGGGTTTCTTTGGCGGGAAGACCGACCTGGCGTTCCAGCGCTTCATCGAGATCTGGGATTCGATGCCGGAGCTGTACCTGCTCATCATCTTCAGCGCGATCTTTGCACCCAGCGTTGCGCTGCTGCTGATCCTGCTCAGCTTGTTCGGCTGGACCGGCCTGTCGAACTACGTGCGTGCCGAATTCCTGCGCAACCGCCAGATGGACTACGTCCGGGCCGCGCGAGCGCTGGGTGTTGGGAACAGCCGGATCATGTTGCGCCACATCCTGCCCAACAGCATGACACCCGTGGTCACGTTTCTGCCGTTTCGCATGAGCGCGGCGATCCTGGCGTTGACGTCCCTCGACTTCCTGGGGCTGGGCGTGCCGCCGGGTACACCGTCGCTGGGCGAACTGCTGAGCCAGGGCAAACAGAACATCGACGCGTGGTGGATCTCGATCGCCACCTTCGCCGTGCTCGTGATCACGCTGTTGCTGCTGACCTTGATGGGCGACGCCCTGCGCGATGCGCTCGACCCGCGAAAGGCCGACGCATGACAGCGCTCCTCGACGTGCGGGGCCTGCGGGTTTCATTCGCCGGCAAGGAAGTGGTTCGTGGCATCGACTTCAGCATCGCAGCGGGCGAGAAGCTCGCGCTGGTCGGCGAATCCGGGTCTGGCAAGACCGTGAGTGCGCTTAGCTTGCTGGGTTTGGTGCAGAGTGCCCGCGTCACGGGTTCCGCGGTCTTTAGCGGCGCCGACGGACGACCACGCGATCTGCTCTCGCTGCCCGAACGGGAATTGCTCGCCATCCGCGGGCGCGAGATCGCGATGATCTTTCAGGAGCCCATGACGGCGTTGAACCCGCTGTTTACCGTGGGCGATCAGATTGCCGAGGTGCTCCAGCTGAAGGAGGGTTTGACGCGGGGCGAAGCATGGAATTCCGCCGTCGAAGCCCTGCGCGCCACCGGTATCCCGGAGCCGGAGCGGCGCGCCCAGGCCTATCCGCACCAGCTGTCCGGCGGGCAGCGCCAGCGGGCGATGATCGCCATGGCATTGGCAGGGCGGCCCCACCTGCTGCTCGCGGACGAGCCCACCACGGCGCTGGACGTCACTGTGCGGTCGCAGATCCTGGAGTTGCTCGGAGAAATCCAGCGCCACAACGGCATGGCCATGCTGCTGATAACGCACGACCTTAATCTGGTGCGCAAATTCGCCGACCGGGTGGCGGTGATGGAGAACGGCTACCTGGTGGAGCAGGGCCCCGTGGAACAGGTCTTCGCCAACCCGCAGCACGCGTACACGCGCAAGCTGATCGACAGCCGGCCCGTGCGCGACGTGGTCGAGGAGGCCGGCAAGCCGCAAGCTCCGGTGATGCGGGCCAAAGGTCTGAAGGTGAGCTATCCGGTTCGCTTGCCTGGCATTCGCGGCTGGTTCCGCAAAGGCGAATTCATGGCCGTGAAGGAGGCCGGGTTTGAAGTGCCGTCCGGGCGAACGCTGGGCGTCGTCGGCGAATCCGGCTCGGGCAAGTCGACTTTGGCGCTGGCCGCGTTGGGGCTCATTCCGCATCGTGGTGAACTGGAGGCCGTCGGCCGGCAATGGGGCGTGGGGGCCGCCGGCAACAAGTCGATCCGCCGCCTGGTCCAGGTGGTGTTCCAGGATCCGTTCTCGTCGCTTTCGCCGCGCATGACGGTGGAAGAGATCGTCGGGGAGGGCCTGTTGGTGCATGAGCCGGGTCTGAATCTGGCCGGCCGGCGCGAGCGCGTCCTGCAGGCGCTGGCGGAAGTGGGTCTGTCGGAGACACAATTCCCGAACCTTTTGCAGCGCTATCCCCACGAGTTTTCGGGCGGCCAGCGTCAGCGTGTGGCGATCGCGCGCGCGCTCATCGTCAATCCGCAACTGCTGATCCTTGACGAGCCCACGAGCGCGCTGGATGTCACGATCCAGAAGCAGGTTCTGAGGCTTCTGCAGCGCCTTCAGCGCGAAAAGGGGCTGAGCTATTTATTGATCACCCACGACGTGGACGTCATCCGCGCCATGGCCCACCATGTGCTGGTGATGAAGGACGGCGAGATCGTCGAGTCCGGGCCGGTCCACGAGGTGCTCGACGCGCCGAGGCAGGCTTACACGCGCACGCTGGTCGCAGCCGCGGCCTGACAGGTTGACATGCCTTCGGGTGCTGTGCCCACGGTGATTCCCGACTCGGAAGTCGAGCTGACGGCCATGCGGGCCCAGGGCGCAGGCGGGCAGAACGTCAACAAGGTGTCCAGCGCGATCCACCTGCGGTTCGACATACCCAAGTCATCCTTAGCCGATGACCACAAGCTGAGGCTGCTGGCATTGGCTGACCAGCGGATCACCCGTGACGGCGTCCTCGTCATCAAAGCCCAATCGCATCGCAGCCAGGACATGAACCGTGCCGAGGCGCTGGGCCGGCTGCAGGAGTTGGTGGACAGTGTTGCCACCCCGCCCAGGGTGCGGCGGGCCACCAAACCGACGCTCGGCTCCAAAAAGCGGCGCCTGCAATCCAAGAATCTGCGGTCTCAGGTCAAACTGCTGCGAGGGCGAGTGTCCGACTGAACGGTGCGGGCGAACCGGGCGGATTCATTGCAAATCAACGGTTCACGCGGTACAATCATTGCTTCACGACCAAACGGGCGGGTACTCACCGCCCGTTTTTTTTCGGCCGCGCATCCAACCGTTTGCGGATTGCTGGTAGGCGAGCAACTTTGAAGGTTGCAGGGTCGAATCGCTTTTGACCGTTTTGAAGGAAACCGCACAGCAGTGGCGCTGCAGGACATTGTGGAGCAAACCGTGACCGGGTTGGGTTACGAGCTGGTGGAGATCGAGCGCTCCGCCGGAGGCTTGCTGCGTATCACCATCGACCTGCCCTGGAATCCGGGACAAGAGCAGTTCGTGAACGTGGAAGACTGCGAGAAAGTCACGCGCCAGTTGCAGTTCGCCCTCGAAGTCGAGGGCACGGAGTACAAGCGGCTCGAAGTGTCGTCGCCGGGCATCGATCGCCCGTTACGCACCGATAGGGATCTGGAGCGTTTTGCCGGCCAGGTGGTCGACATCACGCTCAAGGCGCCGATGGGCGCGGCGGCGGGAGGCCAGGTGGCGGCCAGCCGCAAGAAGTTTCGCGGCACGCTGGAGCGCGCGGAAGGCGCGGGCTGGCAGATTGTCTGGAGCGATGAGCCGGCCGCCAGGCCGGGCCAGAAAGTGAGTCGCAAGAAGGCGCCGGCGCCGTTGCAGGTCCTGGGCTTCACGCTGGACGAGCTGAAGGAAGCGCGGTTGGCGCCGATGGTGGATTTCAAGGGGCGCAAAGCCCCAACTAGTTAGAGACGTAGGAGAGTCGTGAGATGAATCGCGAATTGTTGATGCTGGTCGAAGCCATTTCGCGCGAGAAGAACGTCGAACGCGACGTGGTCTTCGGCGCCGTGGAATCGGCCATGGCCCAAGCTACGAAAAAGCTGTACGAAGGCGACGTGGATATCCGCGTGGCGGTGGACCGCGACAGCGGTGACTACGAAACCTTCCGCCGCTGGCATGTCGTTCCGGACGAGGCTGGCCTGCAGTTGCCCGATCAAGAGATCCTGCTGTTCGAGGCCAAGGAAGAGATGCCCGACATCCAGGTGGACGAGTACATCGAGGAAACGGTTGATTCGGTGCCGATCGGCCGCATCGGCGCGATGGCCGCCAAGCAGGTGATCCTGCAGAAGATCCGCGACGCTGAACGCGAGATGCTGCTCAACGACTTCATGTCGCGCGGCGACAAGATTTTCGTGGGCACCGTCAAGCGCATGGACAAGGGCGACATCATCGTCGAGTCGGGCCGCGTCGAAGGGCGCCTGCGCCGTGGCGAGATGATCCCCAAGGAAAATCTGCGCAATGGTGACCGCGTCCGCGCGATGATCATGGAAGTCGATCTGACGCTGCGCGGCGCGCCCATCATCCTGTCGCGCTCCGCGCCCGATTTCATGATCGAGCTGTTCCGCCAGGAGGTGCCCGAGATCGAGCAGGGTCTGCTCGAGATCAAGAGCTGCGCCCGCGATCCGGGTTCACGCGCCAAGATCGCCGTACTGTCACACGACAAGCGGGTCGACCCGATCGGCACCTGCGTCGGCGTGCGCGGCACCCGCGTCAATGCCGTGACCAACGAACTCGCCGGCGAGCGGGTGGATATCGTGCTTTGGAGCGAAGATCCGGCCCAGTTCGTGATTGGCGCGCTGGCGCCGGCCAATGTTTCTTCCATCGTGGTCGATGAAGAGAAACACGCGATGGACGTGGTGGTCGACGAGGAAAACCTGGCGATCGCGATCGGCCGCGGCGGTCAGAACGTGCGCCTCGCGTCCGATCTGACCGGCTGGAAGATCAACATCATGGACGCCGACGAATCGGCGCAGAAGCAGGCCGAAGAAACCGGCACGATCCGCAAGCTGTTCATGGAAAAGCTGGACGTCGATCAGGAGATCGCCGACATCCTGTTCTCGGAGGGCTTCACCAGCCTGGAAGAAGTGGCCTACGTGCCGATCCAGGAAATGCTGGAAATTGAATCCTTCGACGAGGACACCGTGAACGAGCTGCGCTCGCGTGCCAAGGACGCCCTGCTGACCATGGAAATCGCCCGGGAAGAGAGCGTCGAGGAAGTTTCGCAGGACCTGCGCGATCTGGACGGCCTGTCGCCGGACCTGATCGGCAAGCTGGCAGACGCCGGCGTCCACAGCCGCGACGACCTGGCCGACCTGGCTGTCGATGAACTCACCGCTATTACCGGCCAGTCCGAGGACGAGGCCAAAACCCTGATCATGAAAGCGCGCGAGCACTGGTTTACCAGCGCCACCGCCGCTCACGAGTAATGTGATGGAAGGCACCACAACACATGTCAAGTACCACCGTCGCCGAGTTTGCCGCTGAACTCAAGAAATCACCCGACACGTTGCTCGAGCAGCTTCGCAGCGCAGGCGTGGCCAAGTCGGCCACCACCGACGCGCTCAGCGATGCCGACAAGCAGAAGCTGCTCGGTTACCTGCAAGCCAGCCATGGCACCGCCGCGCCTGAACGCAAGAAGATCACCCTGGTGAAAAAGTCCACCAGTGAGATCAAACAGGCCGATTCGTCCGGCAAGGCTCGCACCATCCAGGTCGAAGTGCGCAAGAAGCGCACCTTCATCAAACGCGATGAAGGCGGCGACACCGCCGTGATCGAGGCGCCAGAGTCGGAGCTGCAGGCGCCGATGCCGCCGGCCCGCGATGAAGCCGAACTTTCCCGCCGTGAGGAAGAGGCGCGCCGCCAGGCCGAGCTGATCCGCCGCCAGGAAGAAGACCTGGCCGAAAAGCGGCGGCAGCGCGAAGACGCCGAGCGGCGCGAGCGCGAAGCCGAAGATCGTGCCGCCAGCTACGCGGCCAACGAGGAACAGAAGAAGACGCAGGCTTCCACCGACAAAGCCGAAGCCACGCAGGAAGCCGTCGATGCTGCCGCGGCCCGTGCCGCGGCGCAGGTGCAGGCACGCGAGAAAGCGGCCGCGGAATCCAAGGCCCGCGCCGACGAGGAAGCGGCACGTGCCGCCGACCTCGGCGACCGTCGGCGCAAGGCCGAAGCGGAAGCGGCCGCGATTCGCTCGATGATGTCCGCGCCCAAGAAGGTGCTGGTTGCCCCGAAGCCGCCGGAAAAGGCAGTGGCCAAGGCCGAGCCGGCCAAGCCCGGCGCGAAGGGTACGCTGCACAAGCCGGCCGTCGGCACGGGAACCGGCCGTCCGGCTCCGGGCGCGGCCGCACCTGCAGCCCCCGGCGGTGCCGGCAAGGAAGTGAAATCGGCCAAGCTGTCCTCCAGCTGGGCCGGTGACCCGGCCAAGAAGAAGGCCATCCCGACCCGGGGCGATGCCACCGGTGGAGTCGGGCGCAACAGCTGGCGCGGTGGCCCGCGCGGGCGCCGCAGTAACGAGCGCGATCACAGAGGCGACGACAGCGTCCAGGCGGCGCCGGTGGAAGCGCGCGTCATCGAAGTGCACGTGCCAGAAACCATCACCGTGGCCGAGCTTGCGCACAAGATGGCGGTGAAGGCCTCGGAAGTGATCAAGCACCTGATGAAACTGGGCCAGATGGTCACCATCAATCAGCCGCTGGACCAGGACACCGCCATGATCGTGGTCGAGGAAATGGGCCACAAGGCCATCACGGCCGCCCTGGACGACCCCGAAGCATTCACTGAAGAGGACGTGGGCGTCGCCGAAGGCGAATCGCTGTCGCGCGCGCCTGTTGTCACCGTGATGGGTCACGTCGACCATGGCAAGACCTCGCTGCTGGACTACATCCGCCGCGCCAAGGTGGCGGCGGGTGAGGCCGGGGGCATTACCCAGCATATTGGCGCTTATCACGTGCAGACCGAGCGCGGCATGATCTCGTTCCTGGACACTCCTGGCCACGAGGCCTTCACCGCGATGCGGGCTCGCGGAGCGCAGGCCACCGATATCGTGATCCTGGTGGTTGCCGCCGACGACGGCGTGATGCCGCAGACCAAGGAAGCCATCAAGCACGCGAAAGCGGCGGGCGTGCCGATCGTGGTCGCGATCAACAAGATCGACAAGCCCGATGCCAACCAGGATCGCGTCAAGCAGGAACTGGTAGCCGAGCAAGTCGTGCCCGAAGAGTACGGCGGCGAATCTCCGTTCGTACCGGTATCAGCCAAGACCGGGGAGGGCATCGACGCTCTGCTCGAGCAGGTGCTGCTGCAGGCCGAAGTGCTGGAACTGAGGGCGCCGGTGGACGCCATGGCCAAGGGCCTGGTGATCGAAGCGCAATTGGACCGGGGCCGCGGACCGGTGGCCACGGTGCTGGTGCAATCCGGCACGCTCAAGACCGGCGACGTGGTGCTGGCCGGCCAGACTTACGGGCGCGTGCGCGCCATGCTGGACGAGAACGGCAAGGCGATCAAATCCGCCGGGCCGTCCATTCCGGTGGAAATCCAGGGCCTGACCGAAGTGCCGCAGGCCGGCGATGCGTTCATGGTGCTGACCGACGAGCGCCGCGCGAGAGAGATCGCCACGTATCGCGCCGGCAGGTTCCGCAATACCAAGCTGGCCCGTCAGCAGGCCGCCAAGCTGGAGAACATGTTCACCGACATGACCGCCGGCGAAGTGAAGATGGTTCCGATCATCATCAAGGCCGACGTGCAGGGTTCGCAGGAGGCGCTCGGCCAATCGCTGCTGAAGCTGTCGACCGACGAAGTCAAGGTGCAGCTGGTCTATTCCGCGGTGGGCGCCGTGAGCGAATCCGACGTGAACCTGGCCATTGCCTCCAAGGCGGTGATCATCGGCTTCAATGTGCGCGCCGATGCCGGCGCCCGCAAGCTGGCCGAAGGCAACGGAGTCGACATCCGCTACTACAGCATCATCTACGACGCCGTTGATGAACTGAAGGTGGCGATGTCCGGCATGTTGACGCCCGACAAGCGCGAGGAAGTCATCGGCACGGCCGAAATCCGTCAGGTGTTCAAGGTCAGCAAGATCGGTTCGATCGCCGGCTGCATGGTTACCTCCGGGGTGGTTCGCCGCTCGGCGCGCCTGCGCCTGCTGCGTGAAAACATGGTGGTGTTCACCGGCGAACTCGAGTCCCTCAAGCGCTTCAAGGACGACGTGCGCGAAGTCAAGGAAGGTTTCGAGTGCGGCTTGAACGTCAAGGGTTACAACGACATCGCAGAGGGCGATCAGTTGGAATTCTTCGAGATCAAGGAAATCGCCCGCACCCTGTAACGGAGGATAACGGACCACGCTTGCGCTGGTCCGCCCTTCTTTGTTTATGAAAGCCAAGTCGTCTTCACCCAACCGCGGCTTCAAGGTCGCCGATCAGATCCAGCGCGATCTGACGGAGCTGATCGCACGCGAGCTGAAGGACCCACGGGTGGGCATGGTCACGATTCAGGCGGTGGAAGTCACGCCGGACTACGCGCACGCAAAAGTGTTTTTCAGCGTCCTGGTGGGCGACCCGAAGGAATGCGAGGCGGCCTTGAATCAGGCGGCTGGCTTCCTGCGTAACGGCCTTTTCAAGCGGCTGCACATTCACACCGTGCCGACGCTGCACTTCCAGTTCGATCGCACCACCGAACGAGCGGCCGACATGAACGCCTTGATTGCCAAGGCAGTGTCCTCCCGGGCGAAAGAAGACTAGAAGTATTGGGGTCAGATTCCAATTTCCTTGGATGCGGCCTCAAGCGGCCCACCTATGCGGAAATTGGAATCTGACCCCAAAATTTTGCGACGCCCTGCGCATGGGGTGTTGCTGCTCGACAAGCCGCTGGGTCTTTCGAGCAACAACGCGCTGCAGAAATGCAAATGGCTGCTGCGCGCGGAAAAAGCCGGGCATACCGGCACGCTCGATCCTCTGGCTACGGGCGTACTGCCCTTGTGTTTTGGCGCGGCTACCAAGTTCAGCCAGCTGCAACTCGACGCCGACAAGACCTACGAGGCGACCGTGCTTCTGGGCGTGAAGACGTCGACAGGAGACGCGGAGGGCGAAATCGTCGAAGAACGGCGGGTTCCGTTGATTTCTCCGGCAAGGCTTGCCGAGGTCGCCAAACAGTTCACCGGGCCCATGCGGCAGCTGCCGCCTATGTACAGTGCCTTGAAGAAGGACGGAAAGGCCTTGTACGAGTACGCACGCGCCGGCGAAGAAGTCGAGCGCGAACCCCGCGACATCGTGGTGCGAGCACTCGATCTTTCACCGGCGGGCGCCAGCGCGATCAGCTTGATGGCGACCGTGAGCAAGGGCACCTACATCCGCACCCTGGGCGAAGAGATCGGCGAGGCGCTGGGTTGCGGAGGGCACCTCACTTCTCTGCGCCGCACCGCCACCGGTCACTTTGCCCTGTCCGAATGCATCACGCTGGAAAGCCTGGAAGCGATGCCTGATGAGGAACGGCTTTCCTGCCTGAAACCGGTGGACTCGCTTTTCCCCGATCACACGCGCGTCACGCTGGATGCGGACAATGCAGGCCGGTTCTTGAGTGGCTTGCGCCGCAGAGGCGATTGGCCGGACAACGAGGCGGTGGCTGTCTACTCTCCCTCCCCCTCTGCAGTCTCGCCTCCCTCCCCCTCTGGGGGAGGGCAGGGGTGGGGGCACGCTGCCGCGGACTGCCTCCTTGGC
>JBKJHN010000063.1:0-53861 GCA_046599015.1 Ramlibacter sp. | reverse complement strand
CGTGCTGCCAATCATGACGCCCGTACTGCTGATCGGCGGCATGACAACAGGCATCTTCACTCCCACCGAAGGCGCCATCGCGGCATGCCTCTGGGCCATCGTGCTCGGCTTTGCCTGGTACCGCACGCTCGACTGGAAATCGTTTGTCAAGATCTGCCTGGACACCGTCGAAACGACGGCCACGGTGCTCTTCATCGTGGCGGCTGCCAGCATCTTCGGCTGGATGCTCACGGCGACGGGTGTGACGGCGGCCATTTCGCAATGGGTGCTCGGCTTCACCAAAGAGCCCTGGGTATTTCTGCTGCTGGCCAACCTGCTGATGCTGTTCGTCGGCTGTTTTCTGGAACCCACCGCGGCGATCACGATCCTGGTACCCATCCTGGTGCCGATCTGCCAGCAGCTGGGCATCGACCTGGTCCACTTCGGGCTGGTGATGGTGCTCAACCTGATGATCGGTTTGCTGCATCCACCGATGGGCATGGTGTTGTTCGTGCTCGCCCGCGTGGCGAAGTTGTCGGTGGAAAGAACCACGATAGCGATCCTGCCCTGGCTGGTGCCGCTGCTCGGCTCGCTGGTCATCATCACCTACTTTCCGCGGCTGGTGCTCTGGTTGCCGAAGATGGTCTATTAACCCGGTCATTGGGGGCATGACAACAAATCATATGACTCCATTCATCCGACTCCATCCGCAGGACGACGTGCTGATCGCGCGCACCCAACTGGTAGGCGGGACGACCGCCGAGAACGTGGTCATCAAAGGCCTGATCCCACCGGGTCACAAGGTCGCCACCCGCGCGATTGCGGCCGGCGAACCGGTACGCCGCTACAACCAGATCATCGGATTTGCCAGCAAGCCGATCGCGGCCGGCGAGCATGTGCACACCCACAACCTCGTCATGGGCGACTTCGAGCGCGACTACGCTTTCGGCGCCGACGTCAAGGCCGCGCCACAGCCGCTCGAGGCAACATTCATGGGCATCAAGCGTGCCGACGGCCGCGTTGCCACGCGCAACTACATCGGCATCCTGTCCAGCGTCAACTGCTCGGCCACCGCGGCCCGCGCCATTGCCGATCATTTCTCGCGCCAGAACCATCCCGAAGCACTGGCCGGCTACCCCAACGTCGATGGCGTGGTGGCGCTCACACACGGCACCGGCTGCGGCATGGACACGGAAGGCATGGGCATGCGGATCCTTGAGCGCACCTTGGCCGGCTACGCCACCCACGCGAACTTCTGGGGCGTGCTGGTGGTGGGACTGGGCTGCGAGGCCAACCAGATCAACGCCTGGCTCGCGCACAGCAGCCTGCGCGAGGGCGAAACCCTCAAGGTGTTCAACATCCAGGACACGGGCGGCACTCGCAAAACAGTGGAGAAAGGTATCGCGTTGATCAAAGAGATGCTGCCTCAGGCTAACGCCGTGAAGCGCGAACCCTGCAGCGCGGCGCACATCACGATCGGGCTGCAGTGCGGCGGCTCCGATGGCTATTCGGGCATCAGCGCCAACCCGGCACTGGGTGCCGCTGTGGATCTGCTGGTGGCGCATGGCGGCACCGCGATCCTTTCCGAAACGCCCGAGATCTACGGCGCCGAGCACCTGCTCACGCGGCGCGCAACCCGCCGCGAGGTAGGCGAAAAACTGCTGCAGCGCATCCAGTGGTGGGAGAACTACACCCGCATCAACGAAGGCGAGATGAACAACAATCCGTCGCCCGGCAACAAGGCCGGCGGCCTCACCACCATCCTGGAGAAATCGTTGGGCGCAGTGGCCAAGGGCGGCACCACCAACCTGCAAGCCGTTTACGAATACGCGGAGCCGGTGAAAGAACACGGCTTCGTCTACATGGACACGCCCGGCTACGACCCGGTCAGCGCGACCGGCCAGGTGGCGGGCGGCGCCAACATGATCTGCTTTACCACCGGCCGAGGTTCCGCCTACGGCTGCGCCCCTTCACCCTCGCTGAAACTGGCGACCAACTCGGCGTTGTGGCAGCGCCAGGAGGAAGACATGGACATCAACTGCGGCGAGATCATCGACGGCAAAGCCTCGATCCAGGAGATGGGCCGGCGCATTTTTGAGCTGGTGCTGGCAACCGCTTCAGGGGAGCAATCCAAGAGCGAAAAGCACGGCTACGGGCAGAACGAGTTCGTGCCGTGGCAGGTTGGCGCGGTGATGTGAGTTTCACTCCCTCTCCCCTCCGGGGAGAGGGTTGGGGTGAGGGGCAAGAACGTGACAAAACCTTTTCAAGCGGCCGCCTTGCGCGAGCAAGTCGCCACGATCCTGGCAGCCGCCGGCAGCAGCGACCACGAAGCGCAAGCGGTCGCGACCAACCTGGTGCTGGCCAATCTCAGCGGCCATGATTCGCACGGTGTGGGCATGGTCCCGCGCTATGTCGATGCGGTGCTCGAGGGCGGCCTCACGCCAAACGCCAGCGCGAAAGTCACGCTCGACGGCGGCAGCCTGATCGCGATGGATGGCCAGCGCGGCTACGGCCAGGTTGTCGGCGAGCAGGCGATGGCGCTGGGCATCGCGCGCGCAAGCCAGCTCGGAAGCTGCATCGTGACGCTTGCGCAGGCGCACCATCTCGGGCGCATCGGGCACTTCGCGGAAATGGCCATCTCGCGCGGCCTGGTGTCGATTCATTTTGTCAATGTGCTGTCCCGGCCGGTGGTGGCGCCCTGGGGCGGCAGCGACGGGCGTTTCGGAACCAACCCGTGTTGCATCGGTGTGCCGCTCAAAGGCCGCGATCCCTTCGTGCTGGACTTCGCAACCAGCCGCGTGGCGCAAGGCAAGATGCGCGTCGCCCACAACGAGGGCCGGCAGGTCGAACCGGGGTACCTGATCGATGAACTCGGCCTGCCGACCACCGACCCAGGCGTGGTGGTGGTTCCCCAATCGAACGGGCTGTTCGGCGCTTTGATGACGTTCGGCGAACACAAGGGCTATGGCATGGCCGTGGCATGCGAACTGCTGGGTGGCGCCCTCACCGGCAACGGCACCTGGCACCGGCCGGCAGACACGGCCAGATCGGTGGTCAACGGCATGCTGACCATCCTGATCGATCCGCAGAAGCTGGGCACGAGCGCGAGTTTCGAGCAGGAGGCGCTGACGTTTGTCGATTGGCTCAAGCAGAGCCCGCCGGGGCCGGGCGCCGACCGCGTGCGCATTGCCGGTGAGCCGGAGCGCGAAGCGCGGGCGCAGCGCGAGCGCGACGGCATCGCCATCGACGATACGACCTGGGCCGAGATCGTCGCGGCGGGGAAGAAGGTCGGCGCACGTTTGTGATGAGGACAGCCTTTTGCTGTCATTGCGGGCCTGACCTGGCCTGACCCGCAATCCATCTTCGCTCAGCACCGAGCTCAGGGCACCGGCAACGCCGGTATCGCCCGCACCACATCGTCGGCCACAGGAAAGATACGGTCGCCGGCACGCGGCTCGATGCGATGCATGCCGGTGAAACTGCCGAAGGCCGGCAGCACGCCGACCGCGTTTTGCGGCACCGCTCCGGTGTCGTCCCCGAACCAGAAGCATGGCAGCCGCAGCCGCTCGAAGGCGCGGCCACGGACGCTGATGCAAGGATGCCAATGGCCGGCCAGCACATAAGCTCCAGGCACCGGCCGCGGGTGATGGCAAAGCGCGAACGGGCCCAGCTTCAACGGCTCGTCGACGACATCGATGTCCAGAGCCGCCGGTGGATCGCCGGCCCGGTCATCGTGATTGCCGCGCACCAAGGTCATTTCCACTTGCGAATGCCGAGCCCGCCATTGCGCCAGCGCGGACAGGGTCGACGCCCCATGCGAATGCCGCGAATGCAGAAAATCGCCCAGGAAAACAATGCGCCGCGCCTTGGTCGTGCTCACGACGCTGGCAAGCCCTGCCAGCGTCTCCGCGGTCGTTCCACTGGGTACCGGCACGCCCAGCTTGCGAAAACTAACCGCCTTGCCGAAATGGGCGTCGGCCACCAGCAGCGTCTGTTCAGCCGAAAGCAGCGCGGCGCCGCTGGGGTGCAGGATGGCGTCGGCATCGGCGACACGGATTCGAAGCATGGGGGTTATTCTGCATTGCCCCCTCCCCCTCTGGGGGAGGGAAAGAATAAAGAAACCTCCGCGGAGGGGGAGGGAGAGAATTACAACATGCGCGTCAGGCTGGCGTCCAGGTGCTCCGATGGAGCGCGCTTGAAACCCGAGCGCGCGAATCGCTGCAGACGGCCGACGGCGAACGCGGTGAGCATCGAAGCGCGCACCTGTGCGTCCAGGCTGGGGGTCGCAGAGCCATCGCTGTCCATGGACCCGCGCAGGCTCTGCTTCAGGGTGGACTCGATCTTGTCGAAGAACTGGTTCATGCGCTGCTGCAGGCGCTCGTTCTCGTACACCAGCGCATCGCCGACCATCACGCGGGTCATGCCGGGATTTTTTTCGGCGAACTGCAAGAGCATGGCCACCACCTTCGCCGCCTGCGGGTTGCCAGCCGGCTCGCGCTCGCCGATCTGGTTCACCAATGTAAACACGCTCTGCTCGATGAACTCGATCAGGCCCTCGAACATCTGCGCCTTGCTGGCGAAGTGGCGGTACAAAGCAGCTTCGCTGACCTCCAGCCGGGCCGCCAGGGCGGCGGTGGTGATGCGCTCGGCCCCGGGCTGCTCCAGCATCGTGGCAAGCGCCTGCAGGATCTGCACCCGCCGCTCGCCCGGCTTGGGCCGTTTGCGCACCGGCGCCGCGGCTACCTGGGCGACCGGTGAATCAGTGCTGCTTAACTGCGCGTCGGGCATGGTTTCCAAATGTTGTGACAATTCTCGCACACGGCCACCTAGGGTTTCCGCCAAGCCTGTGGCATGCGTGCGGTGCACGCAACAAGTGCGCGCTTACGCCGTGAAAAAATCGACACGCGCCGGAGTCGGGTCAACCCAGCTTAATGCCGTTGGCGACGATTGCATCGTCTTCGGCCAGCAGCAAGGCATACGCGCTCTTCTAAAGCCGGTGATAACTGCGAAACCAGCTCACGAACCGCTCGAGGCCGTATGCCAGCGGAGTCGACGGACTGAAGCCCACCCACTCGGCCAGCGCAGTGGTGTCCGCATAGGTGGTCACCACATCGCCGGGCTGCATCGGGAGCAAGCGCTTCACCGCGGTTTTACCAATCAATTGCTCGAGCGTCTCGATGAATTCCAGCAGCGGCACCGGCGTGTGATTACCGACGTTGAACAGCCGGTAAGGCGCAGGCGTGGCCGGCGAAGCCTGCGGCAGCCGGTCGAGCACCCGCAGCACCGCTTCGACAGCATCGTCGACATAAGTAAAGTCGCGCCCCATCTGGCCTTGGTTGAATACTTCGATGGCGCGGCCCTGCAGAATCGACTGGGCAAAACTGAAATAGGCCATGTCGGGCCGGCCCCAGGGGCCATACACGGTGAAGAAACGCAGGCCGGTGGTGGGCAATCCAAAAAGATGACTGTACGTGTGGGCCATCAGCTCGTTCGCTTTTTTGGTAGCCGCGTACAAACTGACCGGATGGTCCACCGGATCGGTTTCGCAGAACGGCAGCTTGCTGTTGTTGCCATACACACTCGAACTGCTCGCATAGACCAGATGCCGCACGCCCGCATGACGGCAACCCTCGAGCATGTTGGCAAAACCCACGAGGTTGCTGTCGACGTAAGCCTTGGGATGGGTGAGTGAGTAGCGCACGCCAGCCTGCGCTGCGAGGTGGACGACGCGTTCTGCATTCGACTTCGAAAACAGGTCCTGGATGCGAGCTTCGTCGGCGAGATCCCCAAGCTGGAAGTTGAAAGCGGCATGTTGCGACAGGAGGGCGAGTCGCGCGCGCTTGAGCCGGGGGTCGTAGTAGTCGTTGAGGTTGTCGACCCCCGTCACTTCGTCGCCGCGTTCCAGCAGGCGCAAGCAAGTGTGCATGCCTATGAATCCGGCGGCGCCGGTCACCAGCACTTTCACCGCCTGGGCCCTACCCTAACGCCCGATCGCATGGTATTCGAAGCCGCGGGCACGCAAGGCTGCGGGATCGTACAAGTTGCGGCCATCGAAGATCACCGGCGCGTGCAGCGCGGCGGCGATCGCGTCGAAATCCGGGCTGCGAAATTCCTTCCACTCAGTCGCGATCACCAGGGCATCCGCGTTCACAAGCGCACCCATGGCGCTGGTCGCGTAAGTCAATGCGGGCAGTGGGCCGAAGGCGCCGCGGGCCGCATCCATGGCAGCCGGGTCATAGGCAGTCACCGTCGCACCGGCTGCGAGAAGCGCCTCGACGATGGTCTTGCTCGGCGCCTGGCGCATGTCGTCGGTATTGGCCTTGAAGGCCAGCCCCCAGAGCCCGAACCGTCGGCCTTGCAGCGATTGGCCGAAGCGTTGCTGGATTTTCAAAGGCAGCACATTCTTCTGGTGCTGGTTGGCTTGTTCCACCGCGGCCAGTACCTTGAGGTCGAGGCCGGCGTCATCGCGGCCGGTGCGCAGCAGCGCCTGCACGTCCTTCGGAAAGCAGGAACCCCCATAGCCGCACCCCGCATAAAGGAAGTCATAGCCGATGCGCGGATCGGACCCGATCCCCTTGCGCACGGACTCGATGTCGGCGCCCAGCCGTTCAGCCAGGTTGGCTATCTCGTTCATGAAACTGATGCGGGTGGCCAGCATCGCGTTGGCCGCGTACTTGGTGAGTTCGGCGCTGCGCACGTCCATCAGCAGAAAGCGTTCGTGGTTACGCTGAAACGGTGCGTACAAGGCGCGCATCGTCGCGATCGCATCGTCATCCTCGGCGCCGACGATGATGCGGTCGGGCCGCATGAAGTCCTCCACAGCCGCGCCTTCTTTCAGGAATTCCGGATTGGAAACCACGCTGAAAGGGATGGCGGCGGCACGCGCAGTCAGCTCCCCGGAGATCGCCGCCTTGACCTTGTCGGCGGTGCCGACCGGGACCGTGCTCTTGTTGACCACGACGCGCGCGGTGGTCATATGGCGGCCAATCGCGCGCGCGGCAGCCAGCACGTATTGCAGGTCGGCGGAGCCATCCTCGCTGGGGGGCGTTCCAACGGCGATCAGTTGCAGCACGCCGAAGTTGGTTGCTTCCAGCACATCCGAAGTGAAAGCGAGCCGCCCTGCCTTCACGTTGCGCCGGACGATTTCGTACAGCCCGGGCTCGAAAATCTGCACGTCGCCGGCCCGCAGACCTTCGATCTTGCGCGCATCGACGTCCAGGCAAAGAACCTCATTGCCCACGTCGGCGAGGCAAGCCCCGCTGACCAGGCCCACGTAGCCTGTTCCAATAACTGTGATTTTCATGAAGGTTAACCGGCTAGTGCGAGCGGATCATCGTCCCGTAGGCCTGATCCGTGAGAATTTCGAGCAGCATGGCATGGGGCACCCGGCCGTCGATGATGTGGACCGCGTTGACGCCGTTCTTCGCGGCATCCAGCGCGCCGCTGATCTTGGGCAGCATGCCGCCGGAGATCGTGCCGTCGGCGAACAACTGGTCGATCTCGCGCGCCGTCAGGTCGGTGAGCAGCTTGCCCGTCTTGTCCAGCACGCCCGGCGTGTTGGTGAGCAACACCAGCTTCTCGGCTTTCAGCACCGTGGCCAGCTTGCCGGCAACCACATCCGCGTTGATGTTGTAGCTTTCATTTTGTTCGCCGAAGCCGATGGGGGAAATGACCGGGATGAACTGATCGTCCTGCAGCGCCTTGACCACGCTGGGGTCGATCGAGACGATATCGCCGACCTGGCCCACGTCATGCACCTTGCTCGGGTCAGTGTTGTCCAGCAGCTTGAGCTTCTGCGCGCGGATCAAACCGCCATCGCGCCCCGTGAGGCCCACGGCCTTGCCTCCCGCCTGATTGATCAGCCCAACGATGTCCTGCTGCACCTCGCCGGCGAGAACCCACTCCACCACCTCCATGGTCTCGGCATCGGTCACCCGCATGCCCTGGATGAATTCACCCTTCTTGCCCAGCCGGCTCAGGGCTGCTTCGATCTGGGGCCCGCCGCCATGCACCACCACGGGGTTCATGCCCACCAGCTTGAGCAGCACCACGTCCTCGGCGAAGTCGGCCTGCAGCTCCGGATCGGTCATGGCGTTGCCGCCATACTTGATCACCAGGGTCTTGCCATGGAACTTGCGGATGTAGGGAAGGGCTTGGGCCAGGATCTCGGCCTTGTCACGTGGTGCGATGTTGAGGAGGTCGGTCATGGCTTGTACGGCTGTGCAATGGCAAATTGTGCCGCAAGCGGCGCGCTGCTCGCGGTTCAATTGATTGGCGGGAAATCGAGACCCAAACCGGACAGGGCAACAAAATTCGGATTCAACACGGGTCTGAGCAATCCGTAGGCCAGCGGCCGGCCGCCGGGGTCGAGCACGGCGCCGCCTGCAGCTTGCAGCACGGCTTGCCCGGCGGCAGTGTCCCACTGGCAGGTCGGCCCGATCCGCGGGTAGATATCGGCCAGCCCTTCGGCCAGGCGGCAAAACTTGAGCGAGCTGCCGGCGGCAACGAAATGATATGCGCCTTGGAGTTGGCTCAGCCATCGGGCCAGCGCATCGCCGCCGTGCGAGCGGCTGCCGATGACCCGTAACGGCTCGCCGGGCATCCGGCTGGCGACGTGAATCCGCACCGCGGCGCCGACGTGTTTCTTCCAGGCCCCGCAATCGCGAGCTCCAAAAAACAGCTCCCCCCACGCCGGGGCCAGCACCACGCCGGCAACCGGCTCGCCCCGCTGCACCAGCGCGATGTTGACGGTGAACTCTCCGTTGCGCTGGATGAACTCCCGGGTGCCGTCCAGCGGATCCACCAGGAAAAACATCTCCGGGTCGCCCGGTGCATCAGCGGGGGACTCCTCGGAGTGGATGGGTACCCCCGGAAACGCGGCGCTCAGTTCGCGGCGGATCACGGCGTCGGAGCGAAGGTCGGCGTTGGTGAGTGGAGACGCGTCGGGCTTGCTCCAGGTTGCGATCTCCGAGGCATACACCGCCATCACCTCCCGGCCCGCCGCCTCCGCGATGCGGCACAGCGCATCGAGTTCAGGCCGGCCCACCAAAAATGGCTGAATCATGGCCGGCGGCGCAGCCAACGCGGCACCTTGAAACGGATGATGCTGAAATAAGCCCACACGTACATCAGCATGAAGACCGCGGTGAAGAACATCAAAACCGGCGTGTTGTTCCAGAACAGCACGGCGGGTATCACGGTGAGCAGCGTGAATCCCCACAGATAGGGAGAGGTGCGGTTGTTGCGCATCAACATCCGGCGGGCCTCGTCATCGTCGTCGAAGACGCCACGCACGATGCGCCGGTAAATCAGCTGGTGGAAGTGGAGCGCATCCGCGACCCCCGGCGACTGCCCGCGCATCAGTTTGCGGTAGATCGAGAACAGCGTCTCCCAGACCGGATAGATCAGCAGCAGCGCCGGGAACCAGGGTGAGACCTGGCTGTAGCGCTGCACCAGCTGCACGCTGGCCACGGCGATGACCACGCCCCAGAGATACGCGCCGCCGTCGCCGGCGAAGATCAGCCCGCGCGGGTAATTCCACAACAGGAAACCCGCAGTGGCGCCCGCCAGCACCAGCACCACGCCTGCCAGTTGCCGGTCGCCCACCAGCAAGCTGACATAGGCCAGTGCAAAGCAGCAGATGATCGCCACCAGGCCGGCCAACCCGTTGTAACCGTCGATCAGGTTGAACGCGTGCGGCAGGCCGGCGACGGCGAAGATCGCCAGCAGGATGCCGAGCCAGGGAGTGGCTTGCCAGAGCGGCTCCAGGGGCGAGATGCCGAGCGACGGGATTGCCAGCCCGAGCGCCCAGGTTGCGACCGTGGCGGCCAGCACCGTGAAGGCCATCCGCCAGCGGGCGGTGAGACGGTGCGTGAGGTCTTCGGCCACGCCCCCGGCGACGGCGATCATCGTTACTGCCCACCAGGCCAGTGCCGTGGCGGGTGCGAAGTGGATCTGGTTGGGAATACCCCAGAACGGCTCGGCCACGACGATCCAGATCCAGCCGACGGTGCACGCCGCCATCATCGCGACGCCTCCCAGTCGCGGCACATGGCCGGCATGAAAACGCTGCGGAACAGACAGGCTGTAGCGAGGGCCGCTGCCGCGGCCGTATCGAAGGAGCATCGCGCAGGCTAGACAGGAGATCGCTGCGCACAGAATCAATAGAATCAGCATGCCCCCTCACAACTCGTCTGGTTTGGGCTCGATTCTCTCATTCCATGAAAATTCTCCTGTTGGGCGCGAACGGCCAGCTTGGATGGCAATTGCGGCGCAGCCTCTCGGTGCTGGGGGAACTCATGGCGTTGACGCGCGACGGTGCGGTCCGCCGCGGGGACCTGACGCAGCCCGCGGCGCTGGCGCGGACAATCCGTTCCGTCCGGCCCGATGTGATCGTCAATGCCGCCGCGTACAGCGACGTGGATCGGGCGGAGAGCGAACCGGCAGCTGCTTTCGCGGTCAACGCGCAGGGATGCGAAACGCTCGCCACCGAAGCATCCCGGCTGGGCTGTTGGCTCGTCCACTATTCAACCGACCATGTGTTCGACGGCAGTGGGGAGCGGCCCTGGCGCGAGAGCGATTTAGCGGCGCCGCTGAATGTCTACGGACGCAGCAAGTTGGCGGGCGAAGAGGCGATCACCCGAGGCTGCGAACGGCATCTGATCCTGCGCACGAGCTGGCTGTTCGAAAGCCACGGCTCGAATTTTCTGAAGCGCATTGTGGCGGCGGCCCAACGCGAACCGGTTTTGGAAGTGGTGGGTGACCAGTGGGGCGCCCCGACACGCGCGGCGCTGGTCGCCGATGTCAGCGCCCATGTCTTGCGCCGTCTCGAGCCAGGGGTGGCGGGCACCTACCACCTCGCAGCGAGCGGCGAGACCAGCCGGCATGGCTATGCGCAGTTCGCCCTGCAGTGCGCCCGGCAGCAAAGCGTGCCCTTGCAAATCGCCCCGGATGGCCTGCGGCGCACAAGCACGGTCGTTGGCGCCGGGACGGCTGCGCGACCGGCTAATTCCCGGCTGGATACCACGCGACTGCGCGAGGTTTTCGGTCTGGCGCTGCCGCCCTGGCAGGACGGCGTGGAGGCAGTTGTGACTGAACTGAGCGCAAACTCTTACAGCATGCCCCGGTAACGGATGAGATCATTGGCGCGAACCATGCAACTGGTGCTTTAAACGCCATGTACGAAATCTTCGATCGCACGATTGCCCCTTACAGGAGCATCTGCTTCATCACCGCCCAGTGGGCGGACGGTACGACCAGCAGAGGATCCGGGGTGGTCATCGGACTCAACGACGTTCTGACCGCGCATCATGTCGTGTTCGATGCGGCTCATGGCGGTTATGCCACGGAGATCTCGATCATCCCCGCAGCCGACACCCAGCCTCTCATCACCCGCCCGTACGGGACCTTCAGCGACGTGGGAGTGGTCTATGCCCGCACCGCCAACTGGGATCCCAATGGTGACGACCTGATGCTTCCCGAGGAGTCGCAGTACGACCTGGCGGTGCTCGGGATGCGCAGCGACATCGGCAGCGTGACGGGTGTGGTGCCGGTGGCCAACGTGTCTGTCGACTTCACCGGGCTGATCGATGGGTATCCTCTCGCCGGCAGCGGGCTGATGGAGCAATCCGTCTTCGCCGATGCATCAGCGCAATCCAGCGTCTTCGACGTCGCAGCCGCCCTGGGACGGGGTGCATCAGGCGGGCCGCTGCTGCGCACCGTCGACGGCGTCGCACAGGTTGCCGGCATCCTGTCAGCCGGGAACAATGTCGAGAGCACCTATGCCGGCCTGTTCGGCGCAGGCAACTGGGAGTGGCTGCTCAACGCGCTGCAGGCCGACAACGTGGTGATGGCGGGCGGGCAGCGGCCCGCCAGTGTGCTGGTCGACCCAGACGCGGCCGGCGTGATCACCTACCTGGGAACGCCCTTCGCAGACGTGCTCAGCGGAACCGCAGCCAACGAGAATTTCCGCGGCGACTTCGGCAACGACACCGTCGTCTACGGCGGCACCCGCGGCAGTTATGCCATGGGCCATGAGGCGGCGGCGATCACCGTGGCGGACGCCCAGGCCGGTCGCGACGGCAGCGACAACTTGTCGGGTGTGGAGCGGGTCAAGTTTTCGGACATGTCCGTGAACCTGGGTATCGGCGCCCTGTCGCGGGGCATCGCGCCTGCACAACTGCAGCAACTGCATGAGCTGTATCTCGCATTCTTCAATCGGGTGCCCGAGGCCGACGGCCTGGCCTTCTGGATCGGCCAGGCCAAGGCGGGCCGCTCCATCGATTCGATGGCGGACGCGTTCTACTCGGCCGCCCTGCTCTATCCGGCGCAGACCGGCTACACCGCCGGCATGAGCCATACCGACTTCGTGGAAGTGATCTATCGCAACGTGCTGGGACGAACAGCCGGGGCCGACCCGGAGGGGCTCGCCTTCTGGAGCGAGGCGCTGGCCGAAGGCACCGAGACTCGCGGGTCGCTCGTCAACGAGATCCTGCGGTCGGCGCACACCTTCAAGGGAAACGCCTCCTGGGGCTGGGTCGCGGACCTGCTGGACAACCGAGTCGCCGTACTCAGCGCTTCGCCGTGGAACTGGGGCTCAACGACAGCACCCCGCAAGCGTCGATCGTCCACGGCATGCAGATTGCCGCAGCCGTGACGCCCACGAGCATTGACGCGGCGATTGCACTGATTGGTGTGTACGACGGGTTTTCGACGCTGGGGTAACTCTTCCCCCGTTTCGTTTCCCTCCCCCCCGGTTTCGTCCCCTCCCCCTCTGGGGGAGGGTTAGGGTGGGGGCTCTCCCTGCGGCTGGGCCTGCCCCCACCCCTGCGCTCCCCCAAAGGGGGAGGGAGTAAGAGGTGCCCTCACCCGGAGGGGGAGGGAGTGGAGAGGGAGTGAATAAAAATCACGGCCGCAGCGCCGCGTTCACTTCATCGATGGTCGCTGTGTCGGCCTGGCCGGTCAGCGCCTGCAGCCGGATGCCTGACAGCAGGTACACATAGCGCGCTTGCGCCAGGTCACGCAGCGCGATCACCCTCTGCTCCTCGGCGTTGAGGATATCAACGATTGTGCGGCTGCCCCCTTCGAAGGAACGGCGTGCCGATTGCACCAGCGTGTCGTTGGAGCGAACTGCCTGTTCCAGCGCACGGATGCGCAGCACGCCTTCGGTGACGCCGCGGAATTCCTTTTCGACACGCAGCCCCAGGTCGCGACGCGTGGCCTCCAGGCTCTGCTCGGCGCGCTCGAGCTCCGCGACGGCCTGACGATTCTGGGAACTGACGTACCCGCCCCCGAAGATCGGAATATTCAGCTGAATGCCGATGCTCTTGTTCTCGTAGCGCGTGTCGATGCTGGTCACGCTCTCGCTCTGGTTCAAAGTCCACTGGGCAACCGCATCGAGCGTCGGCAGGTGACCCGCGCGGGCCTTGCCGATCTCCTGGCGAGCCGCTTCGCGCTGGGCCTGCAGCGAACGGATTTCAGGACTGCTCACCTCGGCGCGGGCCGTCCATTCCTCCAGCAGATCGGGAACCGGCCGCGCAAGTTTCAGCCTGGCCGGATCCAACGGAGCAAGTTGCGTCACGGGCATGTTCACCAGCACCTGCAGTTGCCGCCGGGTGTAATCCACTTGCTGACGCGACTCGAGTTCCTGGGCCAGCGCCATGTCGAGCCGGGCCTGGGCCTCGTCGATGTCGGTGCGAACCCCCGCCCCGCCGGTGAAGCGCTTGCGGGCCGCGTCCAGTTGGCCTGTGTAGGTAGCCTTCTGCGCCGCCACCAATGCCAGTTGATCCTGGGCCAGCAAAGCCTCCAGGTAAGCACTGGCCACCCGCACTGCCACGTTCTGTACTTCCTTGTCGAGCAACGCGTTGGCGTCGGCAACCTGGGCCTGGGCCTGACGGTAGTCGGCCATCTGGAATGGCCGGAAGATCGGCTGACGCAGCACCAGGGCCCGGCTGCCGCTCAGGTACCGCCGATCGGATTCAACCGGCGCACCTCCCGCTCCAGCCTGCGTGCTATGCAGATTGTTTTTGGTACGCCCGACATTGGCCGAAATGTTCGGCAGCAGTTGCGAGAACGCTTGTGGAATCCGCTCGCGCCTGGCATCGGCGCCGGCGCGTGCCGCCCGGAGGGTCGCATCCTGTTCGAGCGCAGCCCGGTAGGCTTGCGACAAGGTCAGTGGCGCCGCGGGTTGCGCTGTCGTGGTGGCAGGCGATACCTGGGCCGTCGCCGGCACAAGGCCGAAGACGGGAGCAGCGGCCAGCAGGCAGGCCATCATTCGTTGCATTGTCATTCCTCTTTCATTGAAGCGGCCATGCGCTTGGTCAGCGGGTGCATCAGGTACGCCAGCAGCGAACGTTCGCCGGTCTTCAGAACCACTTCCACCGGCATACCAGGCTGCATGACCCGTTTGCCGAGCTTCTTGTAGCCTTCAGGCGTGACACTGACGCGGGACAGGAAGTACTGAACGCCGCTCTGGGGGTCTGTCAGCAAGTCGCCGGAAACCGAAACCACCTTGCCTTCGACCACCAGCTGGGGCGAATTGGAAAAGGAGTTGAAGCGAATGTCGACCGGCAAATCGGCATGGACGCGATCGATCAGGTTCGGAGCGACCCGGGTTTCGATCAGCAGCAGTTCATTTTCGGGCACGATGTCCATCAGCTTCTGGCCGGACTGGATCACCGCACCCACGGTCTGCACGGTCAGTCCCACCACCTGGCCGGCCGCGGGAGACTTGATGTCGATGCGGCCCAGGTCATCCGAGAGCGCATGGAACTTGCCCTCGTCCGACTGGACCTCACGCGTCACGTCGCTCAATTGCGATTCGACTTCCTTGCGGTATTCCTGCTGGCGCGAGATCAGTTTCTGCCGGACTTCAGCGATCGAACTTTGCGCCCGGGCGATGTTGCCCAGAAGTTCCGCGACCGAGCCGTTGGCGTCCGACAGCATGCGCTCGAGTTCCAGCTGGCGGTTGCGCGGGGTATAGCCTTCCTTGACCAGCGCGCGCGTATGGGTCAGCTCTTCTTCCAGCAGTGCCATCTGGCTGCGCCGGTTCAACAGAACCCCTTCAAGCGCACGAATCAGGCTTTGCTGTCCATCGATGCCTTGCTCGAGCCCGCGCAGGTCGGCCGCAAGAGCCGATTTGCGCGACTGGAACAATTGCTGCTGCGTGAACACCTGGGTGCGGATCAGCGGATCGGTCCCGGCGCTTTGCAGATCCGGATGAAAAGCGATCGACTTGGCCCCGGACTGCTCGGCCAGCAGCCGCCCCTGCATCGCGCGAAGGCCGAGGTATCGCTGGCGGATCGCCTCGTAGGCGGCCCGGGCCGCCGCCTCATCCAGCTTCAGCAGCAGCTGCCCTTCCTTGACCCGGTCGCCTTCGCCCACCAGCACTTCCTTGATGATCCCGCCGGTGGGGTGTTGCACGGCTTTGCGCTTGGTGTTGATCGCCACGAGCCCTTGGCTTGGCACACCTTCGTCAAGAGGGGCAAAACCGGCCCACACCAGAAAGCCGCCCAGGCCGATCGCCAGGGCCAGCAAGCCGACCCGGCCGGCCTTTTTGGATTCGGACAGAGCCGCGGGAACTGACCCGGGTTCTTTCACCTCGACGTCGGACGGAGAAGAGGGCATCAATTGGGAAGTGGCCATGAACAGACTCGACAGGTTGAATTCAGATAAAAAATGGGACAAGGGTCACGCGGGCTGGACAGACCCGAGGGACGGATTCGATGGTTCGGCCCGGGGGGCCGGCCGGGCAGGACGCAGCCTGGCGAGCATCTCGTCGCGCGGACCATCGCCCACGATCTGCCCGTCCTGCAGCACGATCACGCGGTCCGCGGCAGCCAGCGCGCTGGGACGGTGCGTGATCAGGAACACCGTCTTGCCTTTTTCCTTGAGCTGCTGCACGGTCTTTGTCAGCGCCAGTTCCCCTGCTTCGTCCAGATTGGCATTCGGCTCATCCAGCACCAGCAGCACCGGGTTGCCGTAAACCGCCCGCGCCAGACCGACCCGCTGTCGCTGCCCGCCGGACAGCATGCTGCCAGCCTCGCCGATCGGTGTGTCGTAGCCTTTTGGGAAACGCAGGATCATGTCGTGCAGCCCGGCGCAACGTGCGGCCTCGATCACCTTGTCCGGATCGACCTTGCCGAAACGTGAGATGTTCTCGCCGATGGTGCCTTCGAACAACTCGATGTCCTGCGGCAGGTAGCCCAGGTGCGGGCCGAGTTCAACGCGGTTCCAGCTCTGGATCGGCAGGCCGTCCAGCAGCACTTCACCCGACACCTCCGGCCAGATGCCGACCATCACCCGAGCCAGCGTGGATTTGCCCGATCCGGACGGCCCGACGATAGCCGTCACCGTGCCGGTAGGCACCGAGAAGCTGATCCCCTTGAGGATTGGCATCGCGCGTCCCGACGCGCTGGCCACCACATCGCGCAGCGTCACCGCGCCTTCGGGGGCGACGCGGGTCAGGTTGGTATCCCGTTCGGGATACTCCTTCAGCAATTGCTCCAGTCGCTGGAACGCGATGCGCGCGCCTGCCAGGTTGCGCCAGCCGCTCACCAGCTGGTCGATCGGGGCCAGGGCGCGCTGCATCAGGAAGTTGGTGGCGATCATGGCGCCAGGCGTCAACTGGCCGTCGATGACCAGCAGTGCGCCGAACGCCAGCGACAACGATTGCTGGCTGTAGCGGATGAACTTGCTGAAAGCCGTAACCCGGCTGGTCACGTCCTGCGCAGTGGCGTTCTGGCTCAGGTAAGCATCGTGCCAACGCCGCCAGCGATTGCGCAGGTTGCCCTGCATGCCCATCGACTCGATCACTTCGGCGTTCCGCAGCTTGCTTTGAAGGTAGGTCTGCACGTCGGTGCCCGCTTGCGCCGCCTCTTCGGAGGGCGCGACCGTGCGACGATGGCCGAACCAGGCCAAAAGTCCTTGAATCACGGCAAAGACCACGGTCATCCAGCCCAGGAGGGGATGCAGGAAAAACGTCACGGCAATGTAGATCGGCGCCCAGGGCGCATCGAAGAAGGCGAAGATGCCCTGTCCCGTGATGAATTGCCGCAACGTGATCAGGTCGCCGAAAGCGCGTGAGGGGCTGGCGCTGGACTGGCTGAGGTACGACTCGAAACTTGCATTGAAGACCCGGGTGCTGAGCCTCTTGTCGAAGCTCATGCCGGCGCGCACCAGAATTTTCGAGCGCATCCACTCTGAAAATGCCATGACGCCCAGCAGAAACAGCGTGATCAGTGAAACCGCCAGCAACGTGAGCTCGCTGCCGCTGACCAGGACCCGATCGAAGACTTGCAGCATGTAGATCGTCGGCGCCAGCATCATCAGGTTGGCTGCGAAGCTGAAGACACCCACAGTCAGGAATTCGCGTCGGAAGGCCCAGAGCGCGGCTGTCAACTCGCTGCGGCTGAAGAATCCAGGATTGTTCATCGGAGTTCCAAATGTCAGGGTGTGGTGGCCAGTTGGGGCACGGCGCCTGCGCCGCGCTGCTGCGCCGCGGCCTTCTGGGCCTGCGCCGCTGCCTTCGCCATGACGGCCAGCACTTCGTCGCGTGGCCCGAATGCGTGCTGCTGCCCGTCATTCAGGACCAGCAACTTGTCCACCACGGGCAGGATGCTCATGCGGTGCGTCATCACCACGAAGGTCGTACCCCGCTGCTTCAGGCCCTGGATCGCTGCTGCCAGCGCGGCATCCCCGTAGTCATCCAGGCTGGAGTTGGGCTCGTCCAGCACCACCAGCACCGGCGCGCCGTAGATCGCGCGGGCCAGACCGATGCGCTGGCGCTGGCCGCCGGAAAGAATCGCGCCCTCGCGCCCTATCGGCGTGTCGTAGCCCTGCGGCAGGCTCAGGATGTACTCGTGCAGCCCGATCGCCCGGGCAGCGCTTTGCACCTTGGCGGGCTGGGCGTCGCCAAACCGGCCGATGTTCTCCGCCACCGTCCCCTCGAACAACTCCACGTCCTGCGGCAAGTAGCCCACCGAGGGACCCAGTTCGGCCTTGTCCCAGGCATGCACGTCGGCCCCATCGAGGCGGACCTTGCCGCTCGCTGCCGGCCAAAGCCCCACCAGAAGGCGCGCCAAGGTGGTCTTGCCGGACGCCGAAGGTCCGACGACCGCCAGCACTTCGCCGGGCTTCAGCGCGAATTCGATTCCCTTGAGGATAGGCCCGTCGCGGTTTGGCGCAGTGGCAATCAGCTGCTCGACCTGCAGAAACCCCTTGGGCGGTGGCAGCTGCATGGCGGTGGGCTTCTTCGGGACCGCGACCAGCAACTCGTCCAGCCGGCCCCAGGAGTCCCGCACTGACACAACCATGCGCCATTGCGTGACGATCTGGACCAGCGGCGCGAGCATGCGGCCGCCCAGGATCGATGCGATCACCAACATGGCGCCGCCCCCGTTCAGCTGGTTGCGCAGCAGCAACCAGGCTGCGAGCCCCATCAGGAGCGAGCCCATGGTGGTCTGCACGAACTTGGTGATAGCCTGGTAACCGCCCGCCCGGTCGGACGCGACGGCCTGCAAGGTGAGGAACTCGCTTTGCTTTTTCATCCAGCGTTCATGGATGTCGCGCTGCATGCCCAGGCACTCGATCACCTGGGCATTGCGCAGGGTGGCGTCCGCGTATTGCTGCGCCGCAAAGGCACTGCGATTGGCGGCGACGAGCGGCGGCCGCGTGCCGCGCTCGTTCAGCCAGCCCACCATCACCTGCACCACCGCACCGAGTACCGCAACCCAGCCCAGCACCGGGCTGATCGCAAAAATCAGC
This sequence comes from Ramlibacter sp., assembly GCA_046599015.1. GTDB lineage: Bacteria > Pseudomonadota > Gammaproteobacteria > Burkholderiales > Burkholderiaceae_C > Ramlibacter. The sequence continues at coordinate 35,120 of JBKJHN010000063.1, read as the reverse complement.
ACGCCGAACACCAGCGCCACCGGCGCCTCCATGCTGGCAAACACGACCGGTGAGTACAGAAACTCGCGCAGCACCTTGAAGTCGGTCATCGACTGCGCGGTGCCGCCCGCGATCCGCCTGAGATTGGCGGTGAACATCGCCGCGAAGATGCGGTCCGCCAATTTCTCGTCAAGTTCCAGCCCTGCGGCGTGCATGATCTTCTGGCGCGACCACTCCAGCACTTCCATGACGACGTAGGCGCACAAAACCGCCACTACGAGCATCAGCAAGGTGAAATGATTGCGGCTGTTCACCACGCGGTCATAGGTTTCCAGCATGAAGGCGACGGGCGCCAGCAGCAACAGGCTGGCCACCAGGCTGAACCAGAAAGCTCTGACGAAATAGGGCCTGACCAGGCTCAGCGCCTGCGTGAGTTCTTCTGACTTGGGATTCATGCTCGATCCTCGACGATGATGTATTCAGGGACTTTGCCGCTGGCGGCGCGGCCATCCAGCGCTGGCTGACTGGCCGATTCGCTCTCCGCCGCATCGGAAAACCAGAACGCCAGCTGGAAGGTTCCATCCTCTCCCCGCGAGAGCACCACCTCGCGAAGCTTTCGCTGATGGAATCTCGTTTCAGCCGCGGGCGACAACTCCACCTGCAACCGCATCCGGCCATCCAGGGTGTACAGGGAGAGCACTCCGGCTTTCAGGCTGAGGGTGTGCCGGTCGAAGTACACCGGGCTGTTGTCGGAAAAACGAAGCAAGGGCAAACTCTTGCCTGCAAGCTTGGTGTGGTTGAAGGGACTGGCCGGATGCTGGTAGATCAGGCGCGCCGTGCGCGACACCGAATAGATCGCGTTGCACACCATTTGCGAACCCAAGGCGGGAAATTTCTCGCGCAGGGAACGATAGGCCAGGTGGTGTAGCGTAACGCGGTTCCAGCACCGGTCTTGCTGAACCAGCGGGGCGAGCTCATTGCAAACCTCGGCAAAGGTCTTTTGCAGGCCTTGCAGGCGCTGCTGCTGCTCGGCGGAAGTTTTTAGCGCAAGACGCAGCGAGTTCTTCATATAGGAGCTGGAGTGTACAGCTCCTATATGAAGTTTTTGGAATATTTTAGGAAGAAGTGTTGGAGCGCCGCCACGCGCCGGCCCAGTGGAGCGTTCACACGCCCGCAGAACCCCCGGGATCAGCGCTCCACAACCTCCACTGACTCCGCCCAACGCCGGAGAACAGCGTTCCAGGGCTCGGGGAACGAAGTGCCGACCAGCAATACCCGATCCACCCGATCCAGCGGAAATCCGTGAGCCATGATTTCGTCCACGGTGCAAACAATCTGCAGGGAACCGACGGCCCGGTTTCGCAAAGCGCTTCGCACGCCGGCCCACGGAGTGGAATCGGCGACCTGCGAAAACGACACTTCGCCCACCCGAATCTGATTGCCGCACACCCAGGCTTGCTTTGAGCCAGAAATGGCCGGAAGTGCGAGGCGTGCAGCTTCCATATCCAACTGAGGCAGCACGCAGGCGATGACGGGGATTCGGCCAGGAAGCTCACCCAGCACCATCGAGCCCAGTTCCTCGGCCGGCCAGCCCGCGGCAATGAGAACATCGATCCCGGGGTTGAGGTTCATCTCGATGAACGCGCCCTGCCCGCGTTCCGCCGGGCGTGCTATGTCCGTCGTGAGGTAATCGAATCCGGCGGTTTCCATCCCGATCGTCGCGGCCAGATCTTCCACCATGGCCACGAGCTGGGGATGAACCTGGTCAGTGACGTCGAAAGTGATGCCGCCGGTGCTCAGATTCGCGTTGCTGCGCAAGGTGATCTTTCGGCCCGCGGGCAACACCGAGTCCAGGGTCAATTGCTGAATGGCCAGGTGACTTTCCAGGACCTCATCCAATGGGATCGGCGCCCGGTACCGGCTCTTGACAAGGTTATCGGAGCGGTCGGCATTCAATTCCATGATCAACTGCCTTGCCGTGCTTCCGCCGTCACCGACCACAGAGCCGGCTTGACGCTGAATGGCCGCCACCAGCTTGCCCCGGACGATCATCAGCCGATGGTCCTCGCCGGCAACGTGTTGCTCGACCAGCAGCGGGCGCGGTGTGACTCGCCGCGCATGCTCATACGCAACCTGCAGTTCGGCCATGGAGCGGATGTTCGCGGTCACACCTGTGCCGCCACTCAGGTCCAGTGGCTTCAACACACATGGAAATCCTATGACCGAAGCCGCCTCAACCAATTCGGCCGCCTCATCGATCAGCACATGGTGTGGCGTAGGCACACCCAGGCAAGCAAAGACCGCCTTGCTTGCAGCCTTGTTGTTCGCGAGGCTTCCGGCTACATGCCCATCGGCGTTCGACAGGGACTCCATGAACACCCGGGAGTTGACGCCCCATCCGTATTGCCAGTATTTGCTTCCAGGCACAAAGGGCAGCACCGGGACGCCTTTCCTGCGCGCCGCCGACATCAGGATTGCGGCCTGATAGTCAGGGTGCTGGCGCACGCAGAATTGCCGCAGCTTTTCCAAGCCGTTCTTCATCAGCTCCGCGGAAAAGTCCTGGCGGTCGGCGGCAACTGTCAGGGCCAGCACCGCCAGTTCCAGGGCCAGGCCAGTCACCTTGGGGTGATGAAATCCCACCCAGACCGTCACGCCCTCGGGGGTCTTCACGGCGCCCGCGTCGTGCAGACATCCACGCACTTCATTGAGCGCGGCGAGAGCCCATGAGGCCAGCACCTTTCCCAGTGCGTCCGCAGTCATGATGCCGGGCGCGCGGACCAGCGAATCAGCCAGCCACTCAGGAAACTGCATTTGAAGCCTGGCGGCGCCTTGCGCCAAACGCGAGGCGTGTTCCTCACGGACCCCCAGCTTGCAGGCGACGACAGGCTCCATCGACCACACATTGGGGCCCCAGTACCAGACTTCATCGGTCAAACGCAGGTAGCGTTGCGCTTTCGGCCGATCGCTCATGCTCGGGACGCCAGGGCCAGGCTCACGGCTTCGGGGAGCCTGCCGGAGGATGCCAGAACAGCACGCTTCAACCCGGGGTCGACACCCTCAGCTGTCCATTCGACGCAGTCCTGGTTCACGATGACGGAACCGCGGCACATGGAAGCCAGCATTGCTGCGAATCCCCGCCAGCGCTGCCAGTCATCAGCTCCACCGCCGTTCTTCATCGGCCCGGCCAGTACCAGCACGTCAAAAGCGTCCACCGGCATGCCCGTTGCCAGCGCGGAGGTGTCAGGGAAACCCACGACTGCCAGATCGACAGCGGTGTCCCCCAACAACGCGAGGCCCGCGTCGTAGGGACGGAACGGTCCCCGGCCCACTGTTGTGGTTCCGATCCGGATTTCATCGGGCGTAGCCGTTCCGACGCAGCCGAAGGGCGCCAGCGCATCGGCGAGTCGCTGATAAAAAACACTGTCTTGTTCGCCCAGGACGACGACGACCGGTATTCGTCCGTCGCCCGCGATCAGCTTATGGAAGGCGCCGGCAAGAGCGTTCAAATCGTTGTATTGCGGCTGGGGGTTGATCTCGCAAATGGCCGCCCCGGTTTCCAGCCAGGAGCGGCTGATGTCCGGTATCAGCAAATCCACCCCGGCCAGGTCCAGACCGATGATGCGCGTTGCCCGGACGGCCAGGGCCAGGTTATCCGGGTGCGCCTGGGCCAGCACCGGGCGCGGCGTACCGCCGGAGGAGATGTTGGCAGCGCGCCGCAGCCGCACGAACAGCCCCGCGGGTGGGATCGACGAGGGGGTGAAACCCTGTTCCGCCAACAAGTCCGTGGCTTCCTCGTCCAGCTCGAGTTTCGTGAGCTGTGACTTGCTGCCCTTGACCCCACGGCGGGGATCGGCGTTGGCCTGCTCCAGCAGCCGGTCGACGGCGTTCACACCATCCCCCGTGACGCCGCCCGGCATCCGGTGGGTGACCCAGAACACCTCGTCCTTATAAACGTGCACCCGGTAATCGTGACCCTCGAAGTGCTTTTCCACCAGCACCTCTTCGGAGAGAGCCCGGGCCACCCCAAACGCCTTTCGCACCGCCTCTTCGCTTTTCAGTCCCGCCGCCACGCCGCGGCCCCCATCCTGATCGCCGGGTTTGACCACCACGGGGTACCCCATTTCAACGGCAATGCTCACCGCATGATCGGGGCTCCTTGCGACCTCGTGCCGTGGCACCGGAATGCCCGCGTCGCGCATCGCCCGGGCCGCTGCCCGCTTGCTCCTGGAAAGTTGGCTTGAGATAAAAGAAGTCTCGTCGGTCAACGAGCTGTCCAGACGCCGCCCCCGTGAACCCCAGCCAAACTGGTACACGTTCTCCCACACATGCCTGACCGGAACACTCGCCTCATGCGCCGCGTGGAGGAACGGCCGGGAATTGATACCTCGGGGCGCGTGCTGATCCAGTTGCTTGAGCAATGCCGGCAGCTTCGCCAGCGCTCCGTCCACGGCGCGCTGCTCCAACGCCAGGTTCATCAGCTCGGCCAACCAGGTCAGCACCTTGAGTGTGGCCTGGGGCGCGACATAGGAGGGAACGGCCAGGCGCAAGCCGCCCGGGCTGCCGGAGGTCTTGCCGACCACGATGGCTTGGGCCGCCACAGGCATTCCACCGCGCTCCAGCACGGCGAAGCTGCCGGCGACAAACCGGCTCAGGAGGCCATGCGCCTGAACCGAGGCATGAGGCGGCACGGGGCCCGTGGAGATCAACCCTGCTTGGGCCAGCACGTGATCCAGGTGCTGCAAGGTCTGGCGGCTGATCTGGGCCGGCAACTCCAGGTCGAGGATGACGCAGGGCTGGCTCAGGCCAGGCAGGTAGCCGGGGATGAACAATGCCTGTTTGACCTGGATCGGCTTGCTGGCGGCCACAGGCCCGTTCGATTTCAAATTAACGAGTTCCATCACAGCTTCAATCGGGCGACCACGCAGCCGGGTTGCGCATGGTAAACGATGCAAGCTCCCTGAACCGGCGTGCCGGTCCGGGCAAAGAAAAAACCCCCAACCTGTCGCCAGGATGGGGGCTGAGGCTCCAAGCCCCCGGCGAACCGGGGGACGGGCACTTGACCTTAGATGATGAAGGTCTGCAGCACGAAGTCTTGCTCGTAGCCGAAGTCAGCGACCCCGATCAACGTAGCCACGTCGTCCGCAGTGCCTGCCACCGTCGAAGTGACCAGATTGATGGTGTATTTGCCATCGTTATCCGCACCGGCTACTTCCGTCATCGTGATCCACTTCGTGGCGACGCCGTTCGCGGTGCCGATCACCACCTGAGCAGCCTGGTTGGTATCCGTCACCACCACACCCGTCGGCTTGTACCAGCTGAAGTCGATGAAGTCGAAGGGCGTGCACGGTCCCGGGGGAACCACGACGTGCAGGGGCGGCTTGGTCGTGGCGTCGGTGCCCACAGTGCCCGTGATCGTACCGACGATGCTGTTGCTGCCCAGGTCGAAGTCAGCGTTTGTGGCGATCGGCTCGTCGCCCGGTACGGTCGACAGGAAGTTGACAATCGACTCATCAGCGCCTTGCGTCACAGTCCATCCCGCAGCAGCCCACCCCGGATGCAGAATGATCTTGTCGACCAGGCTCACCGAGCCATCGCCTTCAGCGTATGCCACGATTTGACTGTCGAACGTGAAGGTTCCGGCTGCATCCGCTGCTGTGAGGGGCGTGCTGAAGTCGATGCTGAAGCTGCTGAAAGTAGCCGGCACAGCGACGTCTGCACCTTGCGTATTGATGAAAATCAACACTGGCGGTGCGTTGCCATCCGGGTCGGTCGCCGCGGCGAAATAGTTGCCGGTGAAAGCCGCAGGCAGGGTATCGGTCACAACACCAGGGCTCTTGTGCTGCAAGGTGACTGAGTCGACTCCATTCCAGCTGATCACTTCCCAGTTTGCCGAATCGAACTGCTCGTAGAACTGGAACGATACGTCGATGGCCGGAATGACACCTTGCACAGTGGGAGCACTCAGGTTGACGGTGGCGCCGTCGAAGCTGATCGTCTGGTTGGCCGGGTCGCCATCGGAGGCCGCGAACGTGATGGTCATCACCTCGTCCTCGCCACCGATCCAGTAATCCTCGCCAGCGGTCATGCAGTCGTCGAAGTTGACGATGCTGTCCGTGCCATTGCCGAAGTCCTGGTAGACCAGCGTGTCGTTGCTGAACATGCCCGTGCCGAGCACGATCACGTCAGCGCCTTTGTCGCCTTCGATCCGGTTGTCCGCAACCGCCCAGCTGTCGCCGCCCCACAGCGGCGTGTAATCGTTCTCGCCGAACATGGGCTCGGCGGGGTATCCGTCGGTCAGCTTGGCATAGTTGGTGTTGGCAGCCCCGAACAGGGTCAGCGCGGCCTGGTTGGGCAGCAGCGGCGAGCTGCTGAAAGCCACCTTCAGCTGATCGACAGGGTCAAAGTTGTCGTCGTTCATGCGACCGTCGATCAACGAACGCACCACCAGCGTGCGAGCCGGGCCGTCTTCGGCGACCAGCAGATCCATCAGGGTCGGGTGCAGATTGATGGCTGCCTTGATGGCCTGGTTGACGGCCAGGTCGGTGATGGTGACATTCGTGCTCGAGCCTTGGCTGTTGGCGATGTTGACCTTCGACTCGAAACCCATGAAGGTCACTGTCAGCCAGGCGTTGACTGCGGAGACGCTGGCAGGGGCGTCGGTCAGCAGGTCGTTGACGTTCTGCGACCGAGCGGTGCCGGCGCCAATACCATCCAGATCGCCCGTGTTCATGACCCAGACGGCCTTGCCGTCGTTGTAGGAGTCATTGTCCTCGCCGTAGCCCACACCGGTGTTGTCGGCGTAAACGGTGTCGTCACCAATGCCGGCGTCGATCTTCCAGTCGCCCGAACCGAGCGTTCGCATGACGTCATTGCCGTCCTGGCCGTTCATGTTCAGGTTGGCGTTGATCTTGCTGTTGTAGTACCAGTGGTCGTCGTCCTCGCCCCTGACTTGTGCCGTGATGCCGAAGCTTTCGGGCGGGAATGTCCAAAGGCCATCGGAGTCCTCGCCGGAGCCGTCGCCGATCATTGCCAGCAACTCATCGTCGCCGGCGCCGCCGTTGATCGTGAGGACGAAGTCTTCACGGGTGGTGGTGCCCGCAGCGGCCAGGTTGCTGGCGCTGATCCACAGGTTGATGTAGTCGTCGCCGGCGCCGCCGTTGTAGACGAACTGCACATTGTCTTCAGGGGCGGTAGCGGGCGCCGCGTCCATGAGGTTCATGTACTTGGGGACGACTTCGTCGGTCAGGGCGGCGAACAGCGTCAGGTCGCTGTCCGCGCCCATGCCGCTGGCGTCGAACATGCGGACGTCTTTCAGCGCCTTCGTGTTTTGCCACGCGGGTTCAATGACATAGCCCTTTCCTGATCCAAAGCCCTCCCAATCCTGAACCGGGAGGGCGATGTCTTCGCCCAAGCCCACTACGAAATAGACGTACTGGTCAAGGTCGTTGTCGTAATAGTAGTCATATCCGGACTTCGTTTCGGAGTTGCCGATGGTCAGGTCAGCGTCACTGCCCGCAGCGGAGTCGACGTTGACGATTTCAAGCGTGTTGTTCGTCGAGTGCAGGCCGGCCAGGCTGCTGTCCTGGGTGTCATCGCCCTCCAGGGTGATGTTGAACTGTTCGATGCCCTTGGCGCCCGAACCGGAGTCCCAGATATTGCTCAACGCGCCGTCGGTCGACATGCCGCCGACCACCAGCTCGCCGCCGTCGCCGGCGCGGCCGACTTTCAGCAGTTCGATGGTTGCGGTGACGGGCAGGTCAGCCTGCTCGAACTTGTTGGTGAACGTGCCGTAGACGTCGTATTGGCCGATGGCTTCAGCGACTCGGCTAAAACCGACCGGCACTATTGTCGAACCATCGGACAGTGTCAGCACGATCGCCGGAATCGGTTTGGAGATGCTGCCATCGTCCAGGCCGGTGTTGTCGGTGAACGCCGTGTCGACCGTCAGCGTCGTTCCGGCCGGGATGGTGCCTGCGGCAATCTTCGCCGCGAGGTCCGCTTGCAGGGCGGCTACGAACTTGTCGTGGGTCACCATTTGATCAGCATCCCACGCGGTGCGATTCGACAGGCTGATGACCGGACCGGCAGGTTGACCGCCAACACCATCAGGGTCGATCTGGAAGCGGATGCCATCGACGTCGATGCGCTGGAGGCGATTGGGATTGTTCGCAAGTTCAGCTTGCTCGTCCAGGAGCCAGTAGAACGCCCGGGAATCGCTGCTCTGGCCGGCCAGCAGGTAATCCTGGTCGAACAACACGATCAGGTCGGACTCGGGTTCCACAGCGTCACCGTTGCCGGTGTGGTCCATGCGGATCGTGACTTCTTCGGTGTTGCGCCGGTCTTCATAGACGCCGGAGTCGGTCAGGGTTGTGAGGTTGCTCACGACCAGGGACGCATCGCTTTGCACCGAACCCACACGGTCCAGGCCCCACATGTACTTGGCGTTGAGGACGACCTGTTGGCCGTCTTCGTTGTCGTTCCACTGGCTTACTTGGGAATAGGTGGTGAGCGCGGTGACGAGCACGTCTTCGACGTCGACCGTCTCGGGCGTGATCGCCATTTCGTTCCAGTCGTTACCCAAAGCTTGGGCCGCGATTACCTTGGCGTGCAGCACGTCGTAGCCATCGCCGCCGTCGAGCATGTCGCCGGTGGCCAGCTGGTTGGTTTGCTCGCCATTGACGTTTTGAACGACGCGAGCCATGAACATGTCGTCGACGATGGAACCGTGGATGTTGTCCCAGCCGGTGGTCAGGGAAGCGTCGCCAAACGGCTCGCCTTCGCCCACGGTGCCGGCGTCGATGGCGGCGATGGCGTCCGTGACAGTGGCGTCCTGGTCGGTGACGCCTTCCAGAACGACGCTCGCGTTGGCGACGTCGCCGCCGTGTTCGGCGTAGTACTGGGCCACTTCGACCTTGTTGGCAAACAGCGCTGCACTGAGCAGACCGTCCGGGTCCGTGCCGGTGTAGTTGGCGACGACCGTGATCATCTCGGTGATCACCGAGCCGGGGGTTGCGCCGGCTGCGTTCAGCTTGGCGGTCCAGAAGGCCAGGCCGGTGGCGTCAGCCGTGCGGCCGAGAACGTTGGTGTAGAACGAGGAAATGATTTCCCCGTTGGTCAGCCACGACGGGAAGTATTCACGCGCCGGCGCCGTCGCGTACATCGCGTTGGCGATCTGGGTCATCGATTGACCGGAATTGCGCAGGCCGACCCAGAAGCCCAGGCCCTCGCTGTCGGGTGCGCGTCCGAATAGGGCCACGTACAGCTGAGTAATTTCTGTACGCATTGCAACGGTAATTGCCATTCAAATCTCCTGAAGAGGAAAGTAAGTGTTCGTGATTCAAGTCGGCCAATAAAACTTTTCAGCCAAGGCGGAGTATAGGCGGTACAGATGGGCTATTTGTGATGCACGTCACAAACTGGCTCGAGGTCATCACTTTCTGGAATTCGTCGCTTGAAAACAACGCGCCCCGTCGCCAGCAGGTCACCAGCTTCGCTGGACAGTGAGCTGCAGAACAGTGCCCTTCAGCCGGAACAGCTCCAGGTTGGAACGTTGGTTGAAGGCTTGAAGCGCGATGTTGGCAAGCCATGCTTCCCGGTCGGCGCCGGCGGGTTCCAGCGGCAGGGTGTACGCGATGGCCCCGGTAGTCCGGATCAGCCGGCGATGCGCATTGTCGGCGAGCAAAGGGCTGTAGCCCTCGGTGTCGCGCGCGCTGGCAAACTGAGCCTGAGCCTCGAGCCTGTGCGTACCATGACGTCCGGCCCAGCTCCAGCGGTGCGAAAGCGTCAGCTCCATATGGTGGGTATCGCCTCCGGGCCGGCCGCGGTCCGATAGAAAGTTGCCCTGCGCAATCTCACGCCCGGCCCGCAACTGCATCCCCAGCCTGCCGTTCGAGCCGAGCCAGGGGCTGTCGCAAGCGCCGCCCGCGGAAAGCCACATGAGCCGGCTATCGAGGTTGACCGCAGTCGGGAAATGGCGAAGGTCCAGGTCCACTCCGACCTGGGGCCCGCAAGGCAGCATTTTCCATGCGTGCAATGCGCTGAGACCGGCGCCATTGAGCAATGCATTGCCGCCCAGCCGCAATTGCTGCGCGTTGATGGCGACGCGCCAGGGACCCGGGAGGAAGCGGCCTGTGCGTCCCGGGAACGGGGGCTCCGCGCTGGTGTAGGCCAAGGTCCCCTGCAGTTCGACAGTATCGAAGTCGTGCAGCCGGGCGTTCACCCGCGTTCTCGAGCTGGCCAGCACCTCGACCTGCCCCTCACCCAGTTTGCGCCCGCCTTCGGCGGACAGGCTGCCCAGCACAAACCAGTCTGGACGTGGCTGCTGTGCGGCCGCGAGCGGCAGCGCAACGCCCCCGCCCGGCAAGGTGAGCGTCAGATCCTTCAGGGCCAGCCCTGTGTTCGCATTGGTGTCGTAGCCCCCGCCGCCCTGCGCGAGTGCACGCCAGCGCCAATCGGTGCTGGCTGCCGCGCGGTCGGCCTGGATCCGGCGGCGCAGCGCATCGACCCCCGCGGCGATGGGGTCCGGAAGCACGAAGCGTGCTTCGAGAATGGTGAGGAATTCTTCGGCCTGAACCGGGTCGCCTTCGGCCTGAGCGGTGAAGGCCAGGTCGAGCCAGGCGCCGGCAAAAGTGGGATCGGCCGAAATCGCCCGCAGGAACGCGGCGCGGGCGTCTGGCAATCGTCGCTCGTCCAGCGCCCGCACGCCCTGCGAATACCAAGCCAGTGCCTCGGGCGTCTGGGCGCACACTTGTGGACAGGCCAGCAGGCCTGCCAGTATCGGGACCCCTGAGAAAAGCTTGCGAGCCGCGTCAGCGAACCCAGCGAACCGCACCCAACAGGCCTCCGCTGGAGAGTTGCTTGTCGAACAGGTACGCGGCCTCGGTACCGTTCGCGGCCAGGCCGCCGGCCATGTTCATTGTGGATTTGGCGGCGTCCTGGAGCAGCAAGCCCTGAAACTGCACCTTGCCCTGGGCACTGAGCTGCTCCACCCCGCCGGCGTGCTGCACCGCCAGCGCCGTGTTGAAAGTGCGCTGGTTGAAATCGACGCCGAAGCTTCCGCCTGTCACTTGGGCCGGCGTGGCAACGCCCTTGGACAAGGTGTAAGCCTCGCTGCCCTTCAAATGGAAAGAATAGGCACCCTGCGACGGGATGCTGGTTGGCACCGGTTCATTGCGCAACAGGCCAAAGATGTCGTTGCCATACATGATCTCGCGCTTTCCGTCCAACAGCGCGAGGATCTGGGGTGAGCCTCCGGCGGCTACAGCGCTCCAGCGCCCCCACACGAACTGGACAACCTCCGGCACCGCCGGTGTTGCAGGGGGCGTGACTGTGGTGACCGGAGCAGGCTGCGGCGCGGCGGGCTGCACGGCGGAAGGGCCCAAAGAAAGACTGACGGTGAGCAGTTCGGCAGTGACCTCGTTCGCGGTGGCCTTGGCGCCGGCGAGCTTGTTGGTGCTGCGCGCGTCGGCGCGCGGCTCTTCCGGCCGAGTGGGCGGGTTCTGGCCGCTCCCGCCTTGGGGATCCTGCTCGGGCCTGACCAGCACCGGAGCAGACTGGCGTGCGTTCACCTCCATGTAGGCATGGCTGAGACTGGCACTCAGTTCGCGAGTGGCGCCGGTGGTGCACGGGCCGAGCGCGGCAGCGATGCAACCATCACCTAACGGCGTCACCGCAACGGCGCCCTGGGTCACCGAAACGCGAGTGGCGTTGTCGTTGGAGGAAACCGTGTAGTCAGTCCCTCGAAGTCCGATGGCGGCCATCGGCGTATTGAATCGGTAGTTGTGCTTGGCGGCCTGGCCGCCCTTGCCGGAAACCGTGCGTGCATTGCCGCTGTGAAGTTGCAGCTTGATGCGGCTGGCTGCCGGGTTGGCCGCGTCGTATTCATACAGTTCGACGGCCAGCCTGGAATCCGGCCGGACGGCAACGAATGCGTTGTCGATCATCCGGACATGGGCGTAGCCGTCGGCGCCCGTGGTCACCTGCTCGCCCTGGCGCACCTGCGCCCCGGCTTGCAGCGGCTTGCGCGCGCCGTCGGCGGACACGAGGAAAGTGGGGCCGGAAACGAAGAGCACCGTGCCTGCGGGAGGCGCATCCTGCGCATGCGCCATGCCGCCCAGGCAGCTCAGCGCCGCGAACAGCGGCGCCCACGCGGACAGCTTGCCCCAATGAGCCGTAGACGCGGCAATTGAATTACTTGTTCTCATCAGACCCTCTCCTAGCCAAGGATGCACTATGCCGACTTGAAGTATCACAGCCTTATATCGTGGAAATTGTGACGGGCATCACAGATTGTGAGTTCAGTGCTGTGCTTTAAACACGCAGTCGCCGCCGCCAGCCCAGCACCGGTCGTTCGAGCCAGCGCTGGGTTGCCCACGACAGGAGGCAGCTGCAGAGCGCGAGCAAGGCCAATTGTAGGGCCGAACGATTGGGGTCAGGGAAAAGTATCCATAGAAGCAAAAAATGATTCAGAAAGACCCCGTAGGAGATATCGCCGGCCAATGTACCGAGGCGCCCTGCCTTGAGCTGTGCTACCCCGTACAGGAGCGGAATGCCGAGGCCCCATCCGATAAGCACCTCTTGATGGTAAGGCGCGGCGTGAAGGCCGAGCCACCGCAGATACAGGTACACCAGGCTTGCGAGTACCGGAGCGCTCCAGGCGAGCCAGGCGGCCCGGCGCGGCGCGTGTCGCACCCAATGGAACATCGCCATGCCTGTGCCGAACACCCACAGGACCCCCGGCAGCAGCCGATAGCCGTACCACTCGGTGTTCAACCCACCGTGCAGTGCCAGTGCCTGGATGGCGAGCGATGCGGCCGCCAGCAGAAAGCCGACGCGCGGCCACAGCAGCATGGCCGGTGCGATCAGGTAGAACTGCAGTTCGGCGCCGAGTGACCAGGCCGGGGGGACCAGCGTGTAGGCATCGGAGCCGTTGTACATGTAGAAATTGAGCGGCAGGACGGTGAAGTTGTTGAACAAGTCCAGCCAGGTCGGGCTGCGCGTCAGGAACAAGGTGGGCGTGCCGGTCCACAGATGCCACGCCAGCCCGGCAGCCATGTACGCAAAATACTGCGGTAAGAGCCTCAACAGCCGGTCGGCATAGAACAGTGGGATCCGGCGCGGTTGCGCGTAGTGCCGCTGCACCAGTCCGGCCATCACATAGCCCGAGATGAGGTAGAAACCGATCACCGCGCTGACACCGGGATTGAGCCCTGCCATGCGCACGTCGGCGTGGCTCAGCAACACCAGCAGCGCAAGCAGGAGACGCAGCACGCCCACGGTCAACGGCCCAGGCAGGAGTTGGGCACTGCCAAGTCGTAGCCGTCCGCGCGAACGTGCCGGACGTTGGGAGGCAGCGCCGCCGCAATCTTCTCGACCGACGCGCCTTCGGGCAAGGGCTGCACGAAAACGTACACCACGTCGTCACGCCAGCCGTTTTCCGCCAGGAGCTCTTTGACCGCCTCCTGCCGGGCCGCCGCCTCCGCAGGCGAGTACCGAGCTGTGGGTGCCGGATAGAAGCTCGCCCTGGCACGCCCTGCCGCCAGCGCGGCACTCACCCACTTACCCGGGGCCTGCGCCCCGCTCACCAGCTCCAGGCGCGCGCACCGCGACAGGGCTTGTTGCCAGACCGGGTGGGTCACGGGCTGCTCGATGTGCGGCGGGCCCACGCGAAAGCGGATCCGGAACTCCTTGTACTTGTGGAACAGGTCGGCCTGTTGCACCAGCAGCAACAATGCAACCAACGCCGTCCCCCAGGGCAGCCGCCCCACTGTGGCGATGGCCCAGGCCATCGCCAAGTAAGTGACTGGCCAGATGAATCGGCCACTCGCCCGGAAAACGCCAACCATCTTCTCGCCAATCGTGCCGAGCGGGATGTCCGCGAGGACCATGCTCCCTAAAGTCGGGCGGGCGGAATACGCCCACAGCGCGAACGTCAGTGCCGCAGCCACTGCCGCGGTCCAGCGACCGCGCGTCGCAGTAGAAGACGGTGCGCGGCCTGCGAGGTTGACGCCGACCGCCAAGGCCGCCGCCAGCAAGGCACCCGCGCCGAAATAGGCGAAGCCCTCGTACTGGCCTATCTGAGCCTGTTTCAGGGCGGGCAGCCAACGCGTCCATTCGCGCGATTGTTCGTGGATCACAGGGTCGGCGGCCATGAACGCCCGCCAAGCCATCGGGTCGAACCACGTCAGCAGGTTGGCTGAAAACCAGCGGTGACCCTCGGCCGAGATTTGCCCGGAACCGGCGAAATACCCGGCAACCCAAGCCTCGGCCACCAGCACAAGTCCGGAGCCGGCGCCGAACGCCAGTAGCTCGAGCGGAGCGACAGCGCCTTCCTTTAACGCCGCGAGAGCGGCGGCGGCGCCCAGCACACAGACCATCAATGCCAAATAGGGATGGACCAGCACGGCGACGGCGGCCAGCACCAGCCACGGCGCCCAGCGCCATGGCGCCAGCATCCGCTCCAGGGCCGCGATCACCAGGAACTGCCCCATCAGGGCTTCATGGCCGTAGGCGCGAAAGAGCAGCGAAGGCGTCGTGGCCAGGATGAGCCCGCCGGCTACGAGGCTGATGGGATGCGCGAGACCCATGCGGCGCAGTAGTTGCACGCCCCACCAGGCCGCCAGAGCATGGCACAGCACCATCCACAGGCCGAAGTACTGCAGGCCTGGCGGCGCCTGCAGCAACTTGGCGAGCAGTGCCGCCAGCGGAAGCGAATCGGTGAAGACGACGCTGGTGGCCGTCTCGCCGAAGCGCGTGATCAGCCCGGGGGGCCAGTGCCACGGCTCGCCCAGGAAGAAGACGCTGCCCAGGTAATGCTGCGCGGGGTCGCCGTGCAGCAGCCAGGACGGGGACGCCGGATCAATGACGCGCCAGCCGTACACCCAGGTGGCGAACAGCGCGCCAAGCACGGCGGCAGCGAACGGCGTGCGCCGGGAATCAGCGGCGACCATCCTCAGGTGGTCCTCGACAGCAAATAAATGCCTGCGGCGATACAAACCATGCCGGCAATTCGGGTGGCGTCCAGGCTCTCGCGCAAGAACACCACCGAGAACACGCTGATCAGGACAAAGATCGCCCCCGCCATGAGCGGCGATATGAGCGACAGCGGCATGCGGGCAAAGACCAGCGCCGTGAGCACGAAGCTCATTCCGTACAGCACCACCGCGGCCAGCAGTGACGGGTCGACCCAGGCGCGCCAGTTGAACGCTTCCGTGATACCTGCCCGCTTCATCAGCAACTGGGCCGACGCATTGCACAGCACGGCCGCGCCGACCAGCGCCCAGGTCCCCCAACTTACGGGCATGGCGTTCATGTAGCGGACTCCTCCTGCGGTGGAACCGCACGGGAATCGTCGGGACGGATGATGTAGTGGGGCCGGTGCTTGATCTCGTCGTAGATCCGGGCGATGTAGCTGCCGATGATGCCCAGGCTGATCAGGATCAGGCTGCTGAAGATGATCTGGAGCAGGATCACCGTGCTGAAGCCGCTCAGAGCCCGTCCTTCGACTTTGTCCAGCACTGCCTTGACTGCCAATACGCCGCCCATCGCCAGCCCCAGCCCGCCAAAGAATGTGACCACGCCAAGCGGAGCGGAAGAAAACGAGGTCAGGTTGCGCCACGCGTATCGGGCCAAACCGGCGATGCTCCAACCTGTGGTTCCCCCGGCCCGCTCAGCAACGTCGAATGGCACGCGCGCCGACGGATAGCCCAGCCAACGAACGATGCCCCGGAAGAACCGGGCACGCTCGCCCAGCCGTAGCACCGCGCACACCACTTCGCGATCGAGCAGCTTGAAGTCAGTGTCCTCGTCGAGCCGCAGGCCCGACAGGCGTGAGAAGAGCCCGTAGAAGATCCGCGCCGCGAGCCGGCGCAGCGGCCCTTCGTGGCGCCGTTCGCGCTTGACGCCCTCCACCACCTTGAAGCCCGAGCGCCAGTGCGCCAGCATGCTCGCCACCAGCTCGGGCGGATGCTGCAAGTCGGCATCGATCACCACCACCACTTCGGCCTGCGTCGTCTCCATCGCGACTTGCAGGCCTGCATGAATCGCCGCTTCCTTGCCGAAGTTGCGGGTGAAGCTGATGAACCGGACCTCGGGTTGCTGCGCGGCCAGCCGCAACAGCGATTCACGCGTGCCATCGGTGGAACCGTCATCCACCGCAATCAGCTCGACCTGCGCGCCCGCGGCGGCATCGCGCACCCGCGCCAGAATCTCCGGCAGGCTTCGCTCGACAAGTTCAGCTTCGTTGTAGACCGGCACCACCAGGGCCAGGCGCCGCGGGCTCGCTGTCATGCTGGCCCCCTTTGCGGCACGGCGCGGGTGGCGACTGCATGGATGGTGGCCGCTGTATCCGCCCATCCCGGCGCCCGAAACTCCCGGGCAATCCGCTCGTTGAGTACCGCAAGCGCCTGCGGTTGCTGCATGTAGTAGCCCAATCGCTCCACCCAGGCCGGCAGGTCCCACGGGTCGAGGTACTCCGTCCAGGGGCCACCGGCTTCGGGCAGCGACGCCGCATTGGATACCAGGCAGAACTTGCCCCACGCCAGGCTCTCGACGACGGGCAGGCCCCAGCCTTCGTACAGCGAGGGGAAGACCGTGAAAGCTGCGTTCTGGTACAACCACGCAAGCTGGGCGTCAGTGACATGGTTCAAGGAGACGATGTCATCCTTGATGCGCGGATCAAGCTTGAGATCGTTGAACAGCTCGTCCACGCCCCATCCCCGCATACCCACGAACACCAGACGGTGTGGAACCACGCCTTGATCGCGTAGCCGCGCCCAGGCGCGATACAGGACTTCGTGGTTCTTCCGCCGTTCGATGGTGGAAACGAACAGCACGAAGGGACGCTCCTGCGGACCGGTCGCCAGGCCCTCCGGAGGTTCGACGGACTGCGTGTCGGTTTTGTGGATTTCAGAGCCGAGCCGGATCACATGCGTCGGCGGCAGGGGCCCGCCCAGGCGATTGATCACAGCCTCGAAGTCCCGGCGCGTGCAATCGGAGATGCAAAGCACTGCGTCGGCGCACCACGCGAGGTCCACCAGATAGGCGCCAAAACCGCCGGGCGACAGGACATCCACGAAAAACTGGGGGAACAGCACCGGGATGGCGTCGTAACAGATCAAAGTGACCGTCAGATCGAGACGCTGCTTGACACGGTACAGCGCCTGCTGGTCGAGGTACTCCCAATCGGCGCCGAGCGACACCCAGCGGTCACCGCGTTCGAATGCGGCCGGCGGCACTTCGGGCTGCGTTGCGATCAGAGGTTGGTTGGCGGGCAAGGAAAGCTGCGCGGCCTCGAACCTTCGCCGGGCCTGCAGCAGGTGATGGTAGGCAAGGCGCGCCTTGACGCCGATCACGGCCGCCCACGACTCCGGCAAGTAGGGCTTGGTGGCATTCCACACCTGCTTGACGCGGCGTTTCCATGCCGCCAGTTCGCGCGGCGCGGGCTCGGGGGCGGGCGCCGGGGGGGGGAAGTCCACGACGACCGCGGGCGAGGGCTCGGCCGAGAGCCTGAACCCCACCCTGGCGGCCACTTGCGAAACATCCACTTCGGTGAACTGCTTGCGCACCCGGTCATAGACGCAGAACCGCACGCGCTCGCCGGCGCCCGCCTGGGACCGGGCCAGCAACCAGCGGCAGTATTCGCGCTCCACTCGCACGATGCCCACCGGTGGGCGGTTCCAATTCATCAGGGTGGACACATGAAGCCACACCGTGGGCGACGCCGACATGTTCATGCGCCCAGCCGATCGACTTCGTTGCATAAAGCCGCGAGCGTGCGCGGCCAGGTGAGGGATTCGCGGCGCTTCGTGGCATCGGCGTCCTCGGCCGGCGGCGGCTCGTCAAGCGACTGCGCCACGGCCTGTGCAAAGGCCCGTCCCGGCGCCACGACCCGCAGCCCCGGCAAATCTGAATACGCTTCGAAGCCACGCAGGGCCATCGCTGTAGCCACCACGTGCTTGCCCGAAAACAAAGCCTCGGCGGTCTTCAGATTGGAGCCGCCTCCGGACGTGACCGGCAGCAGGAAAGTACGTGCCAGGTCGCGCACTGCCGAAAGGTCCTCCAGGGACAGCACGCCCAGGGCGATGGCGCGCCGTTCATTCAGCGGCTGCCAGCGCTTGAACCATTCGGACTGCACCACGAATTCAGTGACGTGGCCTGCCAACACCAGCCGGTGCACCGGCGAAAGACCCGCCAGGCTGTGGCCGAACGACTCGCACAACCCCTGCACGTTGGGTGGATGGGAACTCGCGACGTAAAGCGCGAACGGGTCCGGCCCCAAGCGTTCGCGCCAGCGCTGGCGCTGCTCTTCGCTGCTGCGCCACGGCGCGACGCCGTTGCCAGCCAGTACGACGGGCGATCGCGTCCAGCTGCGCAACACCTGCGCGTCTTCCGGCGTCACGGCAACCACCAGCGCGGCTTCGCGCGCGCACCGCTGCTCCAGCGCCAGAACCGCCTCGGTGACCGCATCTTCTTCGCTATCGGCATGTTGTCGCAGGATCGCCCGCTTGAGTTCGTACTCGATGTTCTGCGATCCATAGACCAGCTTGAAACCGCCCATGACGCCACGCTGTCGCAGCTTGTCCACCACCGGAAGCAGCCACGGCTGCTCGAGGTGCACGACATCCACTGCCCCGGCATACTGTTCGAGCGCCGACACGCGCGCCACGTCGGCGGCAGCGACGTCGCCGGATACGAGATCGTCCACGTAGTCGCTGCGCCGTTGGCGCCAGGTGCGCAGCGATTCAACCGGCAGCGGGAAGTCGGCAGGGTTGAGGCTCGACTCGGTGTAGAACGCATGAGCCGGGAAATAACTGGCCTGCCTGACAGAAAAGCCGCGTGCCTCGTACGCCGCGACGACTTGGGACAAGCGGATCTGCCCGCCGTGCCGAGGGTTCACCGCCGGGTACGATCCCAGCACCAGGACGCGCAACCGGCTCATGCGATGTCGACCACAGGCTTGCGGGCCACGATTGCATAATCGCGCCCCTGTGTGAGCAACGCGCGCAACGTGGCGTCCCCGATTTCCTCTGCGCCGCCGTCGGGAGGATGCAGGCGCAGGGTCTCTTCGTGCTCCAGGCCCGCGTGACGGACCACCAGCTCCAGCAGTTCGGGCGGCAACGGGCGCAGGTGCGTCGGGTCGAGCCAGAAGGTCTGCGTGGCCACGGCGAGGTTTTCGGGATTGGGCGTTTCCAGGATCAGCCGGCCGCCGGGCAGCAACACGCGCCGGGCTTCCTGCACCAGCCGCAGCAGCACGCCGAAAGGCAAGTGCTCCAGAACATGGAAGGCGGTGAGCGCCGCAAAACTGTCAGTGGCCTGCGACTCCAGCCACTGCAGGGCATCCCCCTCTTGCGCTGACAGCCCACGAGCGCGCATGTGCTCGACGTTGACCGAATTCAGGTCGATCCCCTGGTTGGGCACGCCCCATTCGCCCAGCAATTCGAGCCATTCGCCACGGCCGCAGCCCAGGTCGCCCACCGGTCCGGACGGCAGGCCCTCGATCCATGGCCGATAGCTCTCGAGCCGGATGCGAACGTCTTCCGGGGTACCGCGGAACTGCCGCTCCAAAGCCAGATAGAAGCCCTCTTCGGCAAAGGCGGCGCTGGCAGTCGGCCCGGCGGGCGCTGCCTGCGAATTGGCGGCGGCTGGTGGTTGAACACGGTCCAGCGCAGCTGCGAACGCGCTGAGTTGGTCGCGAGTCCAGGAAGATTCGCGCCGCCGGTCGTCGTCGGTGGTCTGCAAAGCTTGGGTCAGGGTCGCGGTGGAGGTCGCCAGTTCCGTCCTGGAAACAACAGCCAGCTCCTGCATCGCGCCTGCCAGTTCCTGCCTGGCGGCCACCAATTCCCGGTTGACTCCGGCCACGTCCTGCCTGGCTACGGCGAGTTCCCGATTCAATCCGTCGAGGCGCTCCACCAGGCTCTGGAAGGCGCTGGTGGAAGCCTTGCGGTCGCGCTCCAGGGCCTCGTAGAAGCGGGTCAGCAATTCCTCCTGAGCGGACTGGCGCTGTTCGAGGTCGGCCACGCGGGCCCGGCCATCGGCCAGCTCGGTCGGCCCATAGCGCAGGAAGTGCAGTGCCTGGGAAAACTTTTGACTCAGCGACATGGGCATCAGCTCGCTTCGGCCAGCGATCGCGATGTCACGGTGGCGCCCAGGGAGCAGGGGCCGATCGACAACACCGCGTTCGGCGGCAGGACCTGGAAGGTCAGGCAGCGGTCCCACCAGTCATAGTTGCCGGCCGGGTGCTCTGCGCCTGCATGCGCGGCGACCGTCAGGCTGTAGTAGCCGGAGCCCAGGTGAAATCCGCTCAGGTCCCACGTCAATTCCTGGCGCCCGGGCTGCCGGGGCAGAGCAAGGCCGTGATAGTGCGTGTTGGTGCCGAAGACATCGTTGCCGAGCCGATCACGGATCAGGATTCCAACGGTCAGGTCGGGGATGGGCTCACGCACTTCGAGCTGCACAACGAGTTGGACCGGGACTTCGCTCACCAGCACCTGGCGGCGATCGTCCTGCTGCCGGAACTCGACGGAATCGATGTGGACCTCGCCCGTCCCGGCGCGCCGTCCCTGGCCTTCATCGGAAGTGGGGATCTCGTCGTACTGCCGGGCCATGTCCGGCGCCAGCAGCATGTTGTAGGTCTCCAGCACGGTGGCCGCCGCCCCGTCTTCGTACACCTTGCCCTCATGCAGGAGGATCGCCCGCGAGCACAGCGTGCGAATCGACGTCGGATCGTGCGACACCAGCACCACGGCGGCGCCGTGCTCGCGCATCACCCGGATGCGTTCATAACATTTGTGCTGGAAATAGGCGTCGCCCACCGCCATCGCCTCGTCCACCAGCAGCAGGTCGGGCTGCACGGCCGTCGCGGCGCTGAATGCCACGCGCATCTGCATGCCCGATGAATAAGTGTGTACCGGTTGATCGAAGTACGCGCCGATTTCGGCAAACTCCTCGATCAAGGGCATCAACTGCTGCACCCGATCGACCGGCAGTCCCTGCAGCAACACCATCTGGCGGGCGTTCTCGCGCCCGGTGAAGTCCGGGTGAAAACCGACTCCCAGCTCCAGGATCGCGGAGATCAGGCCGCGCCGCTCGATCACTCCGGTGGTGGGCAACTGCACGCCCGTGAGCAATTTGAGCAAGGTGCTCTTGCCCGCGCCGTTGCGCCCCACCAGGCCCACGGCCTCGCCGGGCCCGATGTCGAATGTCAGGCCATTCAGCACCCACTGGGGCTGATGCGTCTGCCGGCCGGTGACCACTTCGCGCAGTTGCGCCCAGCGGCCCGGATAGCGCCGAAAACACTTGCCCACGCCGCGCGCCGAAAGGACGGGCAAACTCATCGCGCGGATTTCAGAGTTCGTCGCGGATCAGCCCGCGATTGCGATAAACCAGGCGCAGCGATGCCAGCAGCGCCAGCACCGAGAAGGCGACCACGCCGCCCACTCCGGCCCACCAGACCCCCTGTTCTGTTGGCATCGCCAGGTTCTGGTAACCCTGAACCAGCGGCGACATCACGTTCCACGCCAGCAGGTGCTGCGCGCCATCGGGCAACGCCGACAGCGGATAAACGATGGCAGTCATCCAGAACCAGACCTGCAGCACCAGAGGAACGGCCAGGCCGACGTCGCGGAAGAACACCTGCAGCACCGCCAACCCCAGCCCAAGGCCCACCGCCAGCAAGGCCTGCGCCAGCAGCAGCGGAAGGAACAAGGCCGCACTCCAGCCCGGCCACTGGCCCACGACGAGCAGGAAAACGGCGAAAAGTCCCATCTGCACGACCATCCCGAACCCTGTCACCAGGACATCGACCACCAGAAGCGCGTACCACGGGACGGCGGTTTTCTTGAGCAACGTGGCGTAGTTCGTGAACAGGCCGACCACCCGCGTCAGCAGCTCCGAAAACCATTGCCAGGGCAGCAGCCCCGCGCAAAGAAAGATAGCGTAGGTATAGGGGCCGTGATCCGGCAGGCCAGCGCCGCGCATCAGCCGGCTGAATACCAGCGAATAGATCGCGATCAGCACGGCGGGCGGCAGCACCAGCCAGACCCAGCCAAAAAGGGAGCGTGCATAGCGCGCGCGCAGCTCCCGCATCGCCGAAGCTACGATGAAGCCGCGCCAGGTCCAGAATTGGGCGCCTCTTCGAATCAAGAGGGAATGCGATGTCATGTGAACAAGAGGGGACGGATGTCCGTGAGGGCGAGGCAGTATAACCCTTGACTTTTGCGCTTTTCCCTCTGGGAGCGGGCGCCAACAGCGCTTAGGATGCGCACATCTTGCAAAAACCCGAGCACTCTGTTTCGGCCCTGGCAGCGCCTACCGCACTCGGCGCGGGCGGCCGTGCGATGCTCTCGGCCGGCTGCGCCGTGACCACGGCCCTGCTTGTCTGGGCGCTGCCGGGCTTGCAGCTGCTGGAAGAGCGCAGCCGCGATGCGCTGACCGCGCTGACCGTTACGGCCGAGCCGGTGCCCAATGTCGTGGTGATCGACATCAGCGAGGAATCGCTCAAGGCCGTCGGGACGTGGCCATGGAGCCGCGCCCGGCTCGCGGACCTGGTGGAGGAACTGGTGGGCCCGCTCGGCGCGCGTGGCGTGGCTCTCGACATGGTGCTGCCTGAAGTGGCCGACGCCGCCGGCGACGCGCGGCTCGCCTCGCTGGCAATGCACGCGCCGTTGACGCTGGCGCAAGTGCTGGATTTTGCCGAACGGCCCGCGACGATCGCGATCGGCACGCCGGCCGGAGGCGGTCCCGCAGCCAAGGCCGCGGGCTCCATCGTCCACGCGGCGGGCTACGTCGCCAATCACGCGGGATTGCGCGAGGCCCAGTGCGTTGGCCACATCGGCGTGCGTCCTGACGCCGATGGCGTGTTGAGACGGGTGCACCTGCAGGCCTCGGCGGCGCAGCGCGTCTATTCGACTTTGTCTCTGGCCTTGCTCGAATGTGTAGCTCCGGGCGTGGCGCAGCGGGCGCTGGCCGGACTGGGCAACCCAGCCCAGGGCCTGTGGCGGGTGCCGTTCCGGCTGCCTGTTTCGACGTTCGTCACGTTACCGGCCGAGGCCGTACTGAACGGCGAAGTCGATCCGGCCATGGTCCGAGGCCAGTTCGTGCTCATCGGCTCCTCGGCCGTGGGGCTGAGCGATTACGTCGCCACCCCGCTGCAGCCGGTCACGGCTGGCGTGCTGGTCCACGCCCAGGTGATGGCCGAACTGCTGCAGGCCGGCCAGCGCCCACCGGGCCCGCGCTGGATTGAATCGCAACTGCTCACCGTCGCGGCCGTCGGGCTGGGACTGCTGGTTCTGGCAGTCGCAATGTGGCGCGGCATTCGCTTCGGGCTGGCGGCCCTGCTGGTGGTGATGGGCGGATGGCTGGCGGTCTGTGCCGTGGCGTACGGGCGCGGCCTGTCGCTTGCGGTGTTGCCGCCGACGGCCGCGTTCGCGGCGTACGCCGGGTCCTGGCTGGGGCTGGATTTCATCGACGCGCGCAGGGTATCGAAGCGCATGATGAATACGCTCTCGCACTACGTGGCCGAACCGGTGCTCAAGCTGCTGGTCAAGCAGGGCCTGCAGCGAACCCTGACCCCTTCACGGCGCGAGATCACCGTGCTGGTGGCCGACATGGCAGGCTACACGCGGCTGACAGCCCAGTCGTCCCTGGAGGAGAGCGCGAGGCTCACCACTGAATTCCTTGAGGCCATCACCGGCCCCGTGCTGGGAAGCGGCGCCACGCTGGACAGATACACCGGCGACGGTCTGATCGCGTTCTGGGGCGCGCCGCTGGCTCGCGCGGACCATGCTTCCAGCGCTCTCGAAGCGGCCCGCGAGATGTTGCAAGCCGTCAAGGAGCTCAACAAGGTCCGGGCGGCGCGCGGCGCGCCCGTGCTGGCGATGCGCATCGGCATCGAGAGCGGCGAGGCTTTGGTGGGAGACCTCGGCAGTTCGGTGCGCAGCGTCTACACCGCCGTCGGCACCTGCATCAATCTGGCCTCACGGCTGCAGGAAATCGCCCGGGACATCGGCGAAGTGGTGGTGGTCGGCCCCGAGGCACGCAGCCGGATCGACGGCGCGGCCCTGCGGCCGCTCGGGCCGGTGCAGGTCCGCGGCATGCCGCGGCCGATCGAGATCTTCACCCTCGATCCCGCGTCGGCCGATTAACCCCGTCGCCTGCCTCATGCGCATCGCTTTCGACGCCATCGCCCTGCTCTCGCCGTTGACCGGCATTGGCCAGTACGCCTTTGAACTGGCGACCAGACTGGCCGCGCACCCGCAGCACGAGGCCGAGTTCTTCTACGCACTCGGCTGGAGCCGCGAAGTGCGCACCAGCCCGGTAAAAGCCGCCGCGACGCTGTTTCCGTGGCTGCGGCGCGCGATCCCGAACTCCTACGCGATCAGCCGCTTCCTGCAGGGCCGCAACTTTGCGCGCCGCGCCGAGCGCGGGCGTTTCGACGTGTATCACGAACCGAATTTCCTGCCGTTCCGTTTCAAGGGTCCGACCATCGTGACGGTGCACGACCTGTCCTGGATCCGATTTCCCGAGGCTCACCCGATCGAGCGCGTGCGCGCGATGAACCGGTATTTCGAGCCGGGACTGCGGCGATCGTCGCTGATTCTGACCGACTCGAGCTTTGTCAGACAGGAGGTGATGGAGGTGTTCGGCATCGCCCCCGAGCGGATTGTGGCGATTCCCTTGGGTGTCGGCCCGCTGTTTCGACCCCGCACGGAACATGAAACGGCGGTTCTGCGCAACGCGCAGGGCCTGCGTCACGGCCAGTATCTCCTCACCGTCGGCACGTTGGAGCCCCGCAAGAATCTCATTGCGGCGTTGCGCGCGTATGCGCAGTTGCCCGAGGGTACACGGCGGGAATGCCCGCTGGTGCTGGCCGGCCTGAAGGGCTGGCACAGCGACGCCCTGGATCGGGAACTCGCGCCCCTCGTCGCCAGCGGCCAGGCGCGTTTGACCGGCTACCTGTCGCGCGACGACCTGGCGACGCTGATCGCCGGCGCAACAGCGCTGGTCTATCCATCGATCTACGAAGGCTTCGGCCTGCCCCCCCTGGAGGCGATGGCTTGCGGCGTGCCGACGATCGTCTCCAAGGTGGCTTCACTGCCGGAAGTCGTCGGCGACACCGGCTTGCTGGTCGACCCCTACGATCATGGCGCGTTACGTGACGCCATGGCGTTGGTGATCGACTCGCCCGAAGAGCGGGCCGAACTGGCAGCGCGGGCCCTGGCGCGCGCCGCGGAGTTCACCTGGGACAAGTGCTTCGAGCAGACTCTCGCCGCGTATCGCCGGGTCGCGCTCAGCGGCTGACAGCGGCGACCCGCCGCATGTCGGCGTCCACCATCATCGTGATCAGCTGCTCCAGGGTGGTGGTGGCCTTCCAGCCGAGCTGGCGCTGCGCCTTGTCGGCATTTCCAAGCAACACCTCGACTTCGGCCGGCCGGAAGAACTGCGGATCGATGACCACGTGATCCTCATAGGACAACCCGACGTGGGCGAAGGCGATGCGGCACATTTCGCGCACGGTGGTCGTGGTACCCGTGGCCACCACGTAGTCGTCGCCCTGCTCCTGCTGCACCATGCGCCACATCGCATCGACGTAGTCGCCGGCAAAGCCCCAGTCCCGCCTGGCGTCGATGTTGCCAAGCCGCAGTTCCTTCTGCCGCCCGTGTTTGATACGCGCGACGCCATCGGTCACCTTGCGCGTCACGAACTCGATGCCGCGCAGCGGGGACTCGTGATTGAACAGGATCCCGCTGCTGGCATGCAACTGGAAGCTCTCACGGTAGTTGACCGTCATCCAGTGTGCGTACAGCTTGGCTGCGCCGTAAGGGCTGCGCGGATAGAACGGCGTCTTCTCGTCCTGGCGCTCGGCCTGGATCAGCCCGAACATCTCGCTGGTCGATGCCTGGTAGAAACGAATCGTGAGGTCGGTCAGGCGGATGGCTTCCAGCACGTTCGCGCAACCGACGCCGCTGACCTGCGTGGTCAAGAGCGGCTGGTGCCAGGAGGTCCCGACGAAGCTTTGCGCCGCCAGGTTGTAAACCTCGCGCGCCTTGCTGACTTGCAGCGCGCGCAGCATCGCGCTCAGGTCGGTGACGTCGCCGTCGACCAACTCCACTTCGCCGTCTATGCCCAGTTCGCGCAATCGCCAGAGCGTCTCCGTGGACCGGCGCGGCATGACTCCGCTGACCGCATACCCCTTGCGCAGGAGCAACTGAGCGAGGTAAGCGCCGTCTTGACCCGTGATGCCGGTAATGAGTGCGGCTTTCGTCATTTCTTCTGCGTCATTCGTTTGGTTCCTGCATCCAATGCTCGATCAACTGGGTCAAGGTATCGCGAAGATCTATTCGCGGCTGCCACCCGCAAACGTCAGTGATCCTGGCGTGGCTGCCGCACATGCGGCGCTGTTCGGCAAGGCGCAAACGCGCCGGATCCGTGGCAACGGAAACTTCGATCCCGGCGAGCGAGGCGAGTGTCGCGAAGGCCTCACTCAACCGCTGTTCCCGGCCCGAGCAGACATTGTAAATTTCCCCGCCGTTGCCCCGCCCAAGCAACGCCAGATATGCGGCAATCACATCGCGCACATCGAGGAAATCGCGGGTCACTTCGAGGTCGCCAGCCAGGATCGGACCCGACCGCCGCCCCAGCTTGACGGCCGCAATGTCGCGGGCGAATGCGGGCAAGGCGAAATCCGGGCGCTGGCCCGGGCCGGTGTGATTGAAGGGCCGGGCGATCACAACATCAAGCGACCGCGACCGCGCCCACTGAAGGCACAAGGTTTCGGCCGCCAGTTTGCTGCTGGCGTACGGGCTGCGGGGCGCCGGTATGCAGGCCTCCGTCACCGGCAGTGCCGACTCTGGAACCCCACCGTACACGTCGGAGCTGCTGACGTAGAGCAGGCGCCCGGCAAATCCGGTATCGCTCAAGACCTTGAGCAGATTGGCCGTTCCCCCCGCGTTCACGGCCAAGGTGCCGGCGGGGTCTTCCCATGAAGCCGGCACATGACTCTGCGCGGCCAAATGGATAATCCAGTCGGGCCGGTGCTCTTCCAGCATTTCACGCAGCTCGCGCGGCTGCGTGACATCGTATTCCTGCCTTACGTCGCACCAGCTGGCGATTTGCCCCGGAGCTCCCTGCAAAAATTCCCGAAGGGCCGTCCCGACAAACCCTCGATGGCCTGTCGCCAGCAGCTTCTTTGTGTCGCTCAAGGTAAGGTATTCTTTTGTGCGATAAACGGGTGAGTTTAACAATGCCCCGTTGCCCAGCTGTTCCCAAGCCATGAAGCGCCCATTCGATCTACCCGGTGCCGTGCGCAAACTCGGCAGCCTGCCGCTGCTGGCGGGACTGGACGACCAGACGCTGGCCGACATCGCAACTTCCGTCACCTGGCGCGAAGTGCGCAAGCGTGAACCTGTGCTGTTCAAGGGGTCCGCGGGCGATCACTTGTTGTTCCTGATCGAGGGCCGGCTGCAAGTGCTGGACGTGACCGAAAGCGGACGCGAGATCGGCCTGAATCTATTGGTCGAAGGCGATTACTTCGGCGAACTGTCCATCATCGACGGCGCGCCGCGGTCCGCCTCGGTCGTGGCGATGGACAACTCCGTCGTGGCGCTGCTGCCCAAGGCGCACGCCTGGGAGCTGTTCCACCAGAATCCGCTGGTAGCCGAACGGGTACTGTTGGGCCTGGCCGGCAAGCTGCGCAGCGCGTCGCTCTACCAGACCATTCTGTGCCTGCCCAATGCCTCGCAACGCGTGTTCGCGCTATTGCAGCGGTTGTGCAAAGTGGCTCCGGGCGGGCTGGTGGTGATCGATTTCCCACCCAAGCAGCAGGAGCTGGCGATCATGGCGAATACCAGCCGCGAGACGGTGTCCCGGGCCACGAAAATCCTGACCGAGGAGCGGATCGTGGAGAAGGACAACCACCGGCTGATCGTGCGCGACCCGAAAGCGCTGAAAGCCCTGGCCCTGAACGACATGATCCTGCAGCACAGGAACGCGCGGATTTAGCCTGGCCAGTCTAGCCCGGTGCGCGGCCGTAGATATCGCTGAAGCGAACGATGTCGTCCTCGCCCAGGTAGGCGCCGCTTTGCACCTCGATCATCACCAGGTCGAGGATGCCGGGGTTGTCCACTCGATGCTTCTTGCCGGGCGGAATGTACGTCGATTCGTTGGTCATGACCATGAACTCGCTGTCGTCGCATACGACGCGCGCCGTGCCGCTGACCACGATCCAATGCTCGCTGCGATGGTGGTGCATCTGCAGTGACAACGCGGCGCCCGGCTTCACTTCGATCCGCTTGATCTTGTAGCCAGGCCCGCCTTCCAGGACCGTGTAGGTTCCCCAGGGACGGGTCACGGTACGGTGCAGCCGATAAGTCTCGTGGCCACGCAGCTTGAGTTGCGTCACCACTTCCTTGACCTGCTGCGCGCAGGACGCGTCGGCCACGAGCAGGGCGTCAGGCGTATCCACCACCATCACCCCGTGCAGGCCGACGGCTGCGATCATCCGATCTTCGGCGCGAATAAAGCAGTCGGAACAGTCCAGCAGGACCGAATCCCCGTGCACGCGATTGCCCCTTTCGTCCTTCGGCACCAGCCCAGCTACGGCGCTCCAGGATCCGATGTCGTTCCAGGAGAAACGGGTGGGCAACACCACGAGCTTGCGGCTGGGTTCCATCACGGCGTAATCGATGGAGATGCTTTCCAGCTCGCCGAAGCACTCGGCGGGCAGTTCCGTGAAGTGGGCCTTCGGATCAGCGGGCACGCCGTCCCAGCAAGTCTGCATGGCTTGCGCCAGTTCCGGCCGGTGCGCCGCCAGCTCATCGAGCAGGGTCCGCGCCCGCATGCCGAACATGCCGCTGTTCCACAGGAAGTGGCCGCTTTGCAGGTAAGCCTGCGCCGTCGGCGCGTCGGGCTTTTCAATGAAGCGCAGCACCTTGTGAGCCGGCCCGCCGTCGATCGACTCGCCCGCTTCGATGTAGCCATAGCCCGTCTCCGGGGAGTGGGGCTGGATCCCGAAGGTGACCAGCTTGCCCCGCGCGGCCAGAGCGGCGGCCTGCTTCGAAGCCACCAGGAAGTCCTCCACCGGAGCAATCAGGTGGTCCGCCGGCAGCACCAGCATGATGGCGTCCGGCGACACGTTGGCGCAAATCCAGTGGGCCGCGGCAGCGATCGCGGCAGCGGTGTTGCGCCCCACCGGCTCGAGCAGGTAATTTGCACTGGTGGTGGTCGACGGACCCAGTGCGCGCGCGACCTCGTCCTTGGACATGAAGTAGTAGTCGCGGTTGGTGACGAGCAGGATCTTGCCGCCAATGGCGGCTTTCGCTGCCCGCTGCACTGTCTTGCCCAGCAGCGTCTGGCCGTCGGGCAGCTTCATGAAGGGCTTGGGATGGCCTTCTCTCGACACGGGCCACAAACGGGTACCCGCGCCACCGGACAGGATGACAGGCACAACCGTGGCGGTGATCGATTCTTTCGGGTTCAACTGGCGCCTTCCTTGCTCAAAACGCCTGATTCTAGGGAACGCGCGATGACTTCACGGTAAACATGCTGGTAAGCGAGGACCATGCGCTGCGCGGTGAACAGGGTTTCGAAGCGCTGCCGTGCGGCGGCTCCCATCGCCTGCGCCAGTTCGGGCTGGTCCTGCAGCTGGTGCAGCGCCTCGCGCAAGGCCCCCGGGTCTTGCGCCGGTACGGTCCAGCCGGTTACGCCGTGCACATTGATGAACGAGGTGCCGGTGCCGATCTCGCAGCTCACCATGGGCCTGGCACACATGGCAGCCTCGACCAGCGACATGCCGAACGCTTCGGAGCGCAGATGCGAAGGAAACACGAAGCCACGCGAGAGTTGATGCAGGCAGATCTTGTCCTCGTCACTGACTTCGCCCAGGAAGCGCACGTTGTCCAGCCGTTCGCGCGCGGCATGCTGTTCCAGCCTTGCCGCCTCCGGTCCCGACCCTGCGATCACTATCCGGCCGCGCAGGCCCTTGGCCGCGTCGAGCAGCGTGTCCAACCCCTTGTAATAGCGCAACACGCCGACGAACAGGAAAAAATCTTCGCCGACGCGGGCGCGCCATTCGCCCAACGTGCGCTGGGATGGGCGCGGATAGCTGGCGTCGTCAATGCCGTTCGGGATCATCCGCACCCGCGAATGCTGGCGCGCGAGCGCGGGGCTGCTGTCAAGATACTGCGGCGATGTCGCCACGACCAGCCCCACGGTATCCAGAAAACGGTTCATGAGCGGCGTGTAAGCGCGCAGCAGCCATTTCTGCCGCACGACGTCGGACTGGTAGGAGACCACGCTGGGCTTGTGCGATCCCAACAACAAATGCAGCAAATCGGCAAACGGCCAGGGAAATTGGTAATGCACGACATCGGCCCACTGCAACTGGCGCCGGAACCGCGCCAAAGCCTCGATCGACATCGGGTTCGACGAGATTTCAAGCGTGGTGCGGCTGCGGTGAACCTCGCCTTCGGCGCGCCGCAACACGCGCGGCATGGGATTCGGACTCAGGGTGAATATGCGGCTTTCGTCACCGAGCGCGCCCAGCCCGGCCGCAAGTTGCGCAATCACCTGCTCGATGCCGCCTAGCGTGTCGGGGTAATAGCTCTTGTAGACGTGCAGGATTTTCATAGGACGCGGGCACCTCGGCCCGGCGACTGCACGCGGCGCGGGCATCCCTCGATTGTAAGCGCCCCTTCTACGCGGGCTAGAAGTGGATGCCGCGCATCATCTGCTGCATGGCGACGGCTTCGGGCGAAAGTGTCTGTTTGTCGCTTTTGTCACCCTTTGCGGCCGACGAATCGGGGAACATCCGGAAGCTGGTGTTCATGGCGATCTGGGCGACCCGCGGCAGCAGCGCGTGCAACAACTCGCCGGTGACGCCCAGCCGCGTGGCAACCCGCACCGGCTTGAAGATGCAGGCTTGCGCAACCATGTCGGCGGCCTCTTCGGGCGCCAACGTCGGCACGTTGTTATAGATGTTGGTCGGCGCGATCATGGGCGTGCGCACCAGCGGCATGTTGATGGTGGTGAAGGTGATGCCCCGATCGGCGAATTCGCTGGATGCGCAGCGGGTCCACGCATCGAGCGCCGCCTTGGAGGCGACGTAGGCTGAGAATCGCGGGGCGTTGGTCAACACCCCGATCGAACTGATGTTGACCACATGCCCTTTGCGCTTGGCCACCATGCCCGGCAGCAGGCCCATCGTCACGCGCAGGCAGCCGAAGTAGTTCAACTGCATGGTGCGCTCGTAATCGTGGAAGCGGTCGTAGCTGGACTCGATCGCGCGCCGGATCGACCGGCCCGCATTGTTGATCAGGTAATCCACGCCGCCGTGATTGGCCACCAGCAGCTGCGTGAATCGGTCGCAGTCGGCCATGTCCGCGATGTCGGCCGCATACGCAACAAACTCGTGACCCCTGGACCTGGCGTCCCTGCAAGCCTCATCCAGCTTCGCCTGGTCGCGACCGCAAATGACCGTGATGGCGCCGGCTTCGGCGAACTTGTGCGCGGCCGCCAGCCCGATGCCCGAGGACCCGCCGGTGACCAGCACCACCTTGCCGCCCACCGTGCCTTTGAGCGTGCGGTCGATGTGCAGGTCGGGGTCGAGATGGCGTTCCCAGTAATCCCAGAGGCGCCAGGCATAGTCCTTCAGGTTCGGCACGGAAATGCCGGAACCCTTCAGCGCCGCTTCGGTTTCACGGCTGTCGAAGCGGGTCGGATAGTTGACGAACGTGAGGATGTCGTCCGGCAGCGCCAGGTCTTTCATGATCGCGCTGCGGATGCGGCGCACCGGCGCAACCGCCAGCAGACCTTTCTTGATGCTCTTCGGAATGAAGCCCAGCAGCGCGGCGTTGATGAACAGGTTCATCTTTGGCGCGTGCGCGGCGCGGCTGAAGATGTCCAGCACATCACCTACCCGATAACCGACGGGATCGACGAGATGGAAGCAGCGTTGGTCGATGCCCGGCTTGTGGCCGAGGAAATCCAGCGCGTCCACCACGAAGTCCACTGGCACGATGTTGACCCGCCCACCTTCCAGTCCGATGGCGGGCAGCCACGGCGGCAACAGCTGGCGCATGCGCTGGATCAGCTTGAAAAAGTAATACGGGCCGTCGATCTTGTCCATCTCCCCGGTCTGGCTGTCGCCCACGACCATGGCCGGCCGGTACACCGACCAGGGCACCTTGCATTCCTTGCGCACGATCTTTTCGCTCTCGTGCTTCGTGAAGAAATAAGGATGCTCGTAGTTCTCGGCTTCCTCGAACATGTCTTCGCGGAACACGCCTTCGTACAGGCCCGCCGCGGCGATCGATGACACATGATGAAAATGCCCGGCACCGATGGCCTTGGCGAACTCGACCGTGTTGCGCGTGCCTTCGATGTTGACGGCGACCTGGCTCTCCTCGTCCGCCGACAAGTCGTATACCGCGGCCAGATGATAAAAATGCGCGACCTCGCCCTTGAGCCTCTTGATGTCATCCGCGGCGACGCCCAGCTTCTTGCTGGTGAGGTCGCCGAACACCGGCACGGCGCGGGCCGCCGGGACGCCCCAGTATTCGCGAAGCGCCGGCACCTTGGCTTCGCTCTCCTTGCGAATCAGGAAGTGCACCACCGAGCCCTTTCGCTCGAGCAGCTTCTTGACCAGGCGTTTGCCGATGAAACCGGTGGCGCCGGTGACGAAATACTGCATGGGAGACCTCCGTGGGATTGCTGATTTGGCTTGGGCATTTTTGCCCAAAGCACGAAGCCAACGATTCAGCACAAACCCGTGCGCCCGCGGGGGTGCGCATCGACCCTGCTTGAAATGTCGTTGCAAGGTGCGATGCCCGCGCCAACCGGCCCGTGATTTAGGAAGCAGCATCTAAACGCCGCGACGGCCAAGGCTTAAAGTGCACTCATGCGCCGGGACCGAAGTGCCGCGGCAGCACCGTCCCTCATCCACTTTGGAGCTTCCATGGTCACGAAAATGAAAAAAGCAGCTACCGCCGAGAAACAGACTGCGACCCCGCTGTCGGGAACAGTCAAGGAATCGGCCCAGCAAATCTGGCTCGCCGGACTCGGCGCATTCGCCAAGGCGCAGGAAGAAGGCAGTAAGGTGTTCGACTCGCTGGTCAAGGAAGGCACGTCCATTCAGCGCAAGACGCAGGCGGCCGCGGAGGAGAAGCTTTCCGAGGCCACCCATCGCATGGCCACGATGGCCACCGACATTTCGTCCAAGGCCTCGGGGCAATGGGACAAGCTGGAAACGATTTTCGAAGAGCGCGTTGCCAAGGCGCTCAACAAACTTGGCGTGCCCTCGTCCAAGGACATCGACGTGCTGGTTGCCCGCATCGACGAGCTCAATCGCAGTGTTGCCAGGCTGAGTGCGAAGACGGGCGCCGCTGCCCCGCGCCGCGCCGCCAGTGGCGCGGCCAAGCCTGCCGCAAAGCGCGCTGCCACTCGCAAGACTGCTTGACCGGCGCGGCGGCTGTTTCAAAGGCGCTGCGGCGCCTTTTTAAATGCTCGAACCATTTGCTGCAATGCAACAAGGCGCGCCGGGCCGGCCCGCCTACACTGCGCGCACATGAGAGCCCAAAAAACACGCGCGCCCAAGATTGCCCTGGCCCTGGCCGGCGGCGGGCCGCTGGGGGCCATTTACGAAATCGGCGCCCTGTGCGCGCTCGAAGAGTCGCTGCACGGCGTTGACCTGACCAGCCTTGACCACTATGTCGGAGTTTCGGCGGGTGGCTTCATCGCGGCGGGTCTGGCCAACGGCATGACGCCGCGCCAGCTGTGCGCGTCCTTCATCGAGGACGACGATCGCGGCAGCGACTTGTTCGATCCGTCGTGGCTGATGGTGCCCGCCTATCGCGAATTCGCCCGGCGCGCCGCCATGTTTCCGCGTCTTGCAGCATCGGCCCTGTGGCGCAGCACGGTTGGCGGCCGATCGTTCATGCACGCGCTGGAGCGGCTGGGCCCGAGCCTGCCCACCGGCATATTTTCCAACGAACTGATCGACCGGCGGCTCGCCATGCTGTTCTCGCGACCGGGGCGTACCAACGACTTCCGCCTGTTGCGCACACAGCTGACGCTGGTCGCCACCGATCTGGACACCGGCGAAGCTGCCCCGTTCGGCCAGCCGGGCTGGGATCATGTGCCGATCTCGAAGGCGGTGCAGGCAAGCTCGGCGCTCCCCGGATTGTTTCCCCCGGTGGAGATCGACGGCCACTCTTTTGTGGACGGCGCCTTGAAGAAGACACTGCACGCTTCGATCGCGCTGGACGCCCAGGTCGATCTGATGCTGTGCCTGAATCCGCTGGTGCCCTTCAATTCCACGGTGCCGGCTCAGGCCAAGGCCATGCCGGTCAACCAGCGCATTCCGCGCATTGCGGATGGAGGACTGCCGGCGGTATTGAGTCAGACATTCCGCTCCATGATTCATTCACGCATGGAGTTGGGGATGAAACACTATGAGCGCGCCTACCCGCGGACGGACATCGTGCTGATTGAGCCCGACCACCGCGACCCTGAGCTTTACCTCGCCAATACCTTCAGCTACGGCCAGCGGCGCCGGCTGGCCGAACATGCCTACCAGCAGACGCGGGGCATGCTGCGCTCGCGACGCGACAGCCTGGGCGCCACACTCGCACGGCACGGGATCAGGCTCGACCATGCGAGATTGGATCAGGCCGACCGGCGGCTCGTGGCCCGGCGCGCCCAACCCAGCCGCATTGGGCGCGCCATCGTGGCGCTGGAAGAAATCATGGACGACCTGGGCCACGTGATCCGGCCGGCTTTGCATTCGGCCCGCTGACGCAATGGCCAAGAAAGCCCCCCGTCGAACAGCCGAACGCATCCTGGAGGTGACCCTCGACCTGTTCAACCGGTTCGGCGAACCCAACGTTTCCACGACCCTGATTTCAGCTGAATTGAACATCAGCCCAGGGAATCTTTACTACCATTACCCAGCCAAGGATGAACTGATCAACTCGCTGTTCGACCGGTACGAAAGGTCGCTGGGCGAATTGCTCAATGCCAGCGACGGCGTGCGGGATGTCGAGGACGCCTGGTTCTTCCTGCACACGTTGTTCGAGTTGATCTGGCAGTACCGTTTCCTCTACCGTGACCTGAACGACCTGTTGTCCAAGAACCGGCGTCTTGAAACACAT
>JBKJHN010000178.1:0-19968 GCA_046599015.1 Ramlibacter sp. | reverse complement strand
GTCGGCTCCGGCGACCACGTGATCGATCTCGGCTCGGGCGACGGGCGGATCGTGATCCAGGCGGCGCGCCGCTTCGGTGCGACCGGACTGGGCGTGGAGATCGATCCGCAGCTGGTGACTCGCAGCGTGCTCAATGCAACCGCAGCCGGCGTGGCGGAGCGGGTGGAATTCCGCGTGCAGGACCTGTTCATGACCGACCTGTCGCCGGCGACCGTGATCACCATGTACCTGCTGCCGGAGTTCAATCTCAAATTGCGGCCCGCTTTGCTGGCATTGAAACCGGGAACGCGTGTCGTGTCGCACGACTGGGACATGGGCGACTGGCAGCCCGAGCAGACAACAGTGGTGCCGGTGCCGGACAAGGCGGTGGGTCTGGAAAGATCCAGCAAGGTTCACCTGTGGGTGGTGCCCGCGCGCATCGGGGGCCTGTGGTGCGGGACCGGTCTGCTGCGCGGGGCCGCGCTGGAGCTCGCGCAGCGTTACCAGATGCTGAGCGGCTCGCTGAGGCGCAACGATCGAAGCCGCGCCATCGAAGGCCGCGTTCGTGGCACGACACTTCTTGTAGCCGCCGGGCGCAACGGCGAACTCGGACTGGAATTTGTGGGCAACGAACTTCGCATCACGTCCGCCCAGGGCGAGCTGGCGTTGGCGCAAGGGCAAACCTTCCGGCGCGCGGGAGCTTGCTAGCCATGGCGCATCCACTGGCTTCCAATGTTCAGGTCCTGGCCTTCGATATCTTCGGCACCGTCGTCGATTGGCACGGCAGCATCGTTCGCGAGATGGCGCAACTGCACCCGGGCGTGGACGGCGACGCGTTTGCGCGCGCCTGGCGCTCCGGCTACCAGCCGGCGATGGCCCGAGTGATGAGCGGGGAGCTGGGCTGGACGCTGATCGATGATCTGCATCGCATGATCCTGGACCAGATCCTGCCGCAGTTCGGATTGCAGGACATGGCCGAGGCGCAACGCCGCCATCTCAATCGCGTCTGGCACCGGCTCGATCCCTGGCCCGACAGCGCCCAGGGCCTGACGCGCCTGAAGCGCCAGTTCACGATCTGCACGCTGTCGAACGGCAACATTGGCTTGCTGACCGATATGGCCAAGCGCGCCGGGCTGCCTTGGGATTGTGTGCTCTCGGCGGAGGTGTTTCGCGCCTACAAACCCGATCCCGCGACGTACCTCGGTGTCGCCCGCGTATTCGATCTGCAGCCCTCGCAGGTGATGCTGGTGGCGGCACATCACGATGACCTGGCCAGCGCGCGCGCCTGTGGCTTGCGCACGGCCTACATCGAGCGGCCTCTGGAATTCGGCGCCGCCCACGTGAAGGACGTGTCGGCACGGGAAGGCAATGACCTGCACTGCACGGATTTGATGGAGCTGGCGCGGGTGCTGGGCGTTCGAGGCACCGAATTCATGGATTGCGGTTCAGGCCCGCAATGACCACTACTCACCGCGCCCCCGCCGCTCGCAGCAATTGCACCACTTGTGTCTGACGGCGCTGGACCGCGTGCGCCAGCGCAGTCACGCCATCGCGATCCGGCAAATTCACATTGGCGCCGCGCGCGACGAGCATCCGCACGATCTCGGCATGCGCTGTCCCGCCGTCGCCCAGGATCACGGCTTCCAGCAGCGCCGTCCATCCCAGGTTGTTGACATGATCGACATTGATGGCGGTCGTCAGCAACAACCGGACCGTTTCGACGTGACCGTAGTGGCACGCGGGAATAAGGGCCGTGCCACCGTACCGGTTGGTGCTGCTCAAGTCGGCGCCCGCCGTCAGCGTGGCGCGCACAATTTCAGTGAAGCCGCGGGCGCCGGCCAGCAGGAACGCGCTGTCGCGCTGATCGTCCTGGGCGTTGACGTCGGCGCCGCGGGCGATGAGCACGCGCACGACCTCCAGGTGATTCGATGCTGTTGCCGCCAGCACCGGCGTGCGGCCGCGCCCGTCGCGTTGTTCGATGGGCGCGCCGGCATCCAGCAACATCCTCGCCCGCGCCACGTCGCCACGGGCCGCGGCATCGACCAGGGCGCCCGCGCTTGACTGGGCTTGAGCAGCGCCAATGCCAACAGCGGCAAGGAGAGTGAGGGTCCGGCGACGATCCATGGCGTGATTGTGCGGCACCGGCGTCCGGCACGCTCGAGCACCTGGCGCCGCCGCGCGCCGCGCTGTTACGCTCGGCGGTCCATGCCAGATTCCATCGTCTCCTGGGCCTGGGTCCCGATCGTTTTGTGGGCCGCATTGGCTCAGACTGCGCGCAACGCTGCGCAGCGTTCGCTGGTGGCACAGGCCGGAACGCTGGGCGCTACGCTGGCGAGGTTTGTCTATGGCCTGCCTTTCGCCGCAGCCTGGGTGCTGCTGCTGCATGCATGGTCGGCCACCGCCGCGCCCGTGCCAGATTTCAATGTGGGCTACTTCGCCTGGTTGACGCTGGGGGCCGTCAGCCAGCTGGCAGCCACGACCTTCCTGCTGACCGCGATGAAGCAGCGCAACTTCGTCGTCGGTGTGGCCTATTCCAAGACCGAAGTCCTGCAGGTGGCCCTGCTGGCGGCGATCTTCCTGCACGAGCTGCCCGGCTGGAGCACTGTGCTCGCCATCGGCCTGGCGACCGCGGGTGTGCTGATGTTGTCCCTCGCGCCAGCAGCCGGAACCCGGGCCTGGGCCTGGACCGGCCCGGCAGCGCTCTATGGATTGGCGTCGGGTGGCGGCTTCGCGCTGGCTTCGGTGGGCTATCGTGGCGCCGCCCTGGCACTGCCCGAGGCTTCGCCGTGGCTGATAGGCGCGTGGGGAGTGCTGTTTGCCCAGGCTTTGCAGTCCTTGTTGCTGGGCTCGTGGCTGGCTTGGCGGGCTCCGTCCGCGCTGCAGGCCATGGCAGCCGCGTGGCGGATTTCGGCTGCTGCGGGTACGGCGGGCGCCCTGGCCTCCATTGGCTGGTTCACCGCTTACGCGCTGACCTCGGCAGCCAACGTGCGCACGCTGGGCATGGTGGAAGTCGTGTTCAGCTACGTCGTGTCGCGCGGGCTGATGCAGGAAAAAGTCTCGCGGGCCGAGCAAACCGGCCTGTTGCTGGTACTGGCAGGCCTCGTGGCCCTGTGCCTGCAGCTATGAGCCCCGTCTAGTGCGACGACGGGTCGTTGGCGGCTTCGGTCGCCTCGGTCTCAGGCGCCAGTTCGTCGGCCACCACAAAATTCTTGAAGGGCTGGGCCATGGCTTGCTCGCGTACGGTCATTCCGGCGGCCCAACGGCGGCACGCCAGATCTTCAGCGTCGCGGTCGTCATAGCGGGCTGCCCACACTTCTACTGGCGATTCAATTTTGTCACTGGACATTGCAACTCCCTTGTGGTCATTGCAAGGTATGTTACGGGGCGCTTGCGGCTGCGTACGTAGGACCTGACCGCATGCGCGTGCCCATCACGCCTCACGGGCACTGCCGCAAGCTCAACCGCGGAACTGCCTGGCGGTAAAAGCCCAGAGCATCCGCGAAGCATCCGGACCCTGGCCGTCGCTGTAGGGCTGGCTGGCACAACCCCCGCTCCACGCGTGGCCCAGGCGCTCTACCTCCACCAGCGTCGCGACCGTGCTGCTTCTGAGCTTGTAGTCGGTGACGGTCATCGGATAGCGACGGCCGCGCTGCACGCTGCGGCCCTTGACGGCACGCGCGCCTGCCGCCCCGGCCCAGACGCGCACGGCCGCCTGAGCATTGCTGGACGACACCACCCGGTCGACATTGCCGTGAATCACCATCAACGGCGGCCACAGCGCCGCCATCGCCGCGGGAGTGGCCTTCAACGGCTTGACTGCGCGGATACCGTGCATCGCACCCACGGCCGACATCGTGGAATGCGCCGTGCCGGGCGGAATGCCGGAGTGCATCACGACAGCCTTGAAGCGTTCAGGATGGCGCGTCACGAGTAGCGCCGCCATGCTGGCGCCGGCCGACAGCCCTGCCACGGCGATGCGCGTGCGGTCCACGCCGTAGAGAAGGCACACCTGATCGATGGCGTGCATGATCAGGTCCGCTTCACCGTTGGCGCGGCCCGAGCGGGTGTCGAACCAGTTCCAGCAGCCTTGCGCGTTGGCCAGGCGGTCCTGCTCGGGGTAGAGCACCAGGAAGCGCTCACGCGCGGCGATGCGGTTCATGCGGGTGCTTCGCGCGAAGCTGTTGGCGTCCTGCCCGCATCCGTGCAGCATCACCATCAAGGGTAGGCTTTCGCCGAAGGCGACCCCGGGTGGACGATACAGCCGGTACCGGCGTGCGCCTGTGAGAGCTACTGCCATGCCGGCGATCCAGTCGCCCTCGCCCGGCGGTGGCTTGCGATGCTTCGCGCTGCGCTTGATTGCCGCGCCCGCCGCGCGCGTGCCGGCCCGCAGGGTGTTGCGGGTCAAGGCGACGAAACTGCGCTCGATCGCCTTGGCCCACGCCGAGCCAAGGGTGCGTCTTGCCATCCGGGCATTCTGCCGGGTTGAACGCGATCGACAGCGGACGTGCAAACTGTCACGTATGGTATTTTGTGATCTGAGGAAAAACCACCATGCTGCTGACATCCGAGGTTCGAGGCGTTCTGCCGATCGCGCCGACGCCATTCTTCGACGACGGCACGATCGACACCAGCTCGATCGACCGCCTGACCGACTTCTACCTGGCTTGCGGCGCGAGTGGGCTCACTGTGCTGGGCCAATTGGGTGAAGCGCCCAAGCTCGAACACGGCGAAGGTGTGTCCGTCGCCACCCGAATGATCGGCCGGCTTGGCAAACTGCCCGTCATCGTCGGGGTGTCGGCGGCGGGATTCGCCGCGATGCGCGCATTGACACGGGAGGTGATGGACGCGGGCGCCGCCGGCGTGATGATCGCGCCGCCGAACACCTTGCGCACCGACGATCAGATCGTGGGCTACTACCGGCAGGCAGTTGATGCCATCGGGTCCGACGTGCCGTTCGTGGTGCAGGACTATCCGCTGACGTTCTCGGTGCAGATGACACCTGGCGTGATCCGCCGCATCGTCACCGAGCTGCCATCCTGTGTGATGCTCAAGCATGAAGACTGGCCGGGACTGGAGAAGATCTCGACCCTGCGCGGGTTCGAGCGCGACGGCTCGATGCGTCATATCTCCATCCTGTGCGGCAACAACGGGCTGTTTCTGGATTACGAGATGGAACGCGGCGCCGATGGCGCCAACACCGGATATGCCTTCCCCGACATGCTGTGCGACCTGGTGCGCCTGTCGGCTGCCGGTCAGCGCGAAGAAGCCCATGACCTGTTCGACGCGCACCTGCCGCTGCTGCGCTACGAGCAGCAGCCGGGCGTCGGACTGGCGGTGCGAAAGTACGTGATGCAGCGGCGCGGACTGCTGACCAGCGCCGCCCAGCGCAAGCCCGCCGCCGTCCTGACGCCGGCGGCCCGCAGTGAGGTGGACCATTTGCTGCAACGGCTGGCCGGGCGCGATGCACGCGCGAGGTTCCCGGCCACTTGAGCCGCGCTGCATGAAGATCGTCGATTCGTCCCGCCGCCAGGTCGTGATGGCAGTGCTGCTGGCGCTGGCCGTGCTGGGCGCAGTCATACGCTACTGGGCGGACAAGCCTTCGCTGGCGCACGACATCGGCACGCTGCTGCTGGTGCTCTGGCTGCCGGCGGTGGGCAACCTGGTGGCATTCGTCATCCGGAAGTTGCCCCGTCGCGCACGTCCTCCCAACCCTTTCGGCCCAGGCACCCCGTTCACGCGGCATCTGAGGGCCGAAGTCACCCCCGTCACCGGTACCGTTCCAGGACTCGACCCGCTGCAGCAAAATTGCACGGTGCTGCTGGGCAACGAAGGGTTCACCGCCCGGTCGGGGCTGCCGCTGGCGCAGTGGTTGGCCGGCGGCAAAGTGCAAGCGATGGATTTTGAGTTGCTGCGGCCGGTGGCGGGCTCGCATCGGCTGGGCCCCGGCGCGGCCTTCCACGTCGTGGTGGGCGTGGTGGCCGTCGCCAAGGGGCGTGTGACCGAATCCTATTTTGCGGCGATCCCCGCAGGCATGATCGGAGGATGAGCAAGCCAGCCTCCGGGCCCACTGATTTTGCCGCCCTTCCCCTCAATCCCGCCACCCTGGCCAACCTGCAGCGGCTGGGCTACCTGACCATGACTGCGATCCAGGCCGCGAGCCTGCCGCCTGCGCTGCTGGGCAAGGACATCATCGCCCAGGCCAAGACCGGCAGCGGCAAGACAGCGGCGTTCGCCCTCACTTTGCTGGCCAATCTCAACGCGCGCCGCTTTGCCGTCCAGTCGCTGGTGCTGTGCCCCACGCGCGAGCTGGCGGATCAAGTGACGGCCGAGATTCGCCGGCTGGCGCGGGCCGAAGACAACATCAAGGCGGTGACGCTGTGCGGCGGCGTGCCGCTGCGTGGCCAGCTCGCGACGCTGGAGCATGGCGCGCACATTGTGGTTGGAACGCCCGGCCGGGTGATGGACCACCTCGCGCGCGAAAGCCTCAAGCTCGACGCCCTGAACACGCTGGTGCTGGACGAGGCCGACCGGATGCTGGACATGGGCTTCTTCGACGATATCGTGACCGTGGCACGCCAATGCCCCAAGGCGCGGCAGACCTTGCTGTTCTCGGCCACCTACCCCGAGGGCATTGGCAAGCTGGCGGCGCAATTCATGCGCGATCCGGTCACCATCAAGGTACAGGCGCAACACGCGGGTGCGCAGATCGAGCAGCGCTGGTACGAGGTGGACGATCGCGAGCGCGTGAACGCAGTCAGCCTGCTGCTGAGTCACTTCCGGCCCGCCAGCGCCCTGGCCTTCTGCAACACCAA
Source organism: Ramlibacter sp. (assembly GCA_046599015.1). GTDB lineage: Bacteria > Pseudomonadota > Gammaproteobacteria > Burkholderiales > Burkholderiaceae_C > Ramlibacter. Next base: position 13,177 of record JBKJHN010000178.1, on the reverse strand, counting down.
GGCGCAGTGCCGGAAGCTGGCCGATGCGCTCAAGGCGCAAGGCTTCAGCGCGCTGGCGCTGTTTGGCGAACTGGAGCAGCGCGAACGCGACCAGGTGCTGGTGCGCTTTGCCAATCGAAGCTGTTCGGTGCTGGTGGCCACGGACGTGGCGGCACGCGGCCTGGACATCGCGAATCTGGCCGCGGTGATCAACGTCGACGTGACGCCGGACCCCGAGGTTCACATCCACCGCATCGGCCGCACCGGCCGCGCCGGAGAGACCGGGCTGGTGTTGAACCTGGTGAGCATGGACGAGATGGGCTCGGTCGGCAAGATCGATGCGCTGCAAGGCCGCGAATCGGATTGGCACAAGCTGGAGGAACTCAGGCCTGGCGGCAGCGGCCGGCTGGTGCCGCCGATGGTCACGCTGCACATCCAGGGTGGGCGCAAGGAGAAGATCCGGCCCGGCGATGTGCTGGGCGCCCTGACGGCGGACCTGGGCTACAGCCGCGAGCAGATCGGCAAGATCGACGTCAACGAGTTCTCCACCTACGTCGCCGTCGATCGCGCGATCGGCCATGATGCTGCGCGGCGCCTGAACGACGGGCGGATCAAGGGCAAGAGCGTGAAGGCGCGGGTGCTCGACGATTGACGTCCAACTGTGATCGCCTCGGGAGCGATTGCAGGCTGCATCTGCTTCGAATAGGATTCGTCCTACATCGATTGCGGCCGTGCTTGACCTACCATCGATGCGAGAAACACAGAGTACGACTGTCCAAGGAGACGCCGTGGAACGCTTGGCATTGCGCACCCTGCTCTATCGCTATTATCGGCGCCGCTTGGCTCGGCTTGAAGGCTTTGCCCGGGCCGTTCTGAACGGTGGTCGCGGCTGCACACTGGAGTGATTGAGCTCCCACTGAACTGCATGTCCGAACAACCTTCCAGTCCCGCGGCTGAGCGCAACAAACAACCCATCCTCGACGCGCTGCGAGACATTCTTGCGGCGCGCGGTACCGCCCTGGAGATCGCCTCGGGTACGGGCCAGCATGCAGCCTGGTTCGCAGCCGGCCTGCCCGGCTGGACATGGCAGCCGACTGACGCCGACAGGGGCGCGCTGCCTGCCATCGCGCAGTGGACGGAGCGGGGCGGCTTGGACAACGTGCGGCCACCGTTGTGGCTGGATGTCATGTCGGCGCGTTGGCCTTCCGAAGGTGCGGCGTTCGAGCGGGCGTTTGATGCGATCTTTTGCGCCAACATGCTGCACATCTCGCCCTGGTCGACTTGCGCGGCACTGATGCGGGGCAGTGGGCGACACCTCTCGCCGGGAGGCGCACTGATCACGTACGGTCCGTACTTCGAGAACGATGTCGTGACAGCGCCCGGCAACCTCGCCTTCGACCGGGACCTGCGTGCCCGCAATCCCGAGTGGGGCATTCGCCGACTGGAGGACGTTCGCCGCGAAGCAGGCCTTGCGGGGCTGGCACTCCAATCGCGGCACGCCATGCCGGCCAACAACCTGCTGCTGGTCTTCCGGCCAGCCGCGCTGCCGCTATAGCCGGCGAGTCAGGTACACGGCCTCGCGGCCGACGATGGCCGCCCGGGCCGGCATGAAGACGGTGCAGCCATCGATCGGCGCGCGAATTTCGTCCGCGCCATCGGTTGCGATCAGTTCGTTTTTTGCGAAAGTCTCCATCCCAACCAGCGGCCTGGCAAATCGGAAAGACTCGGTCTTGATCAACGGCGTGTTCAGCAATTCGAACCGGCGTTGCGGCCCGGGCGCGTGCGCCACCGGATCGCGTTCGATCAAACCGAAGTGGGCCAGAAACGCCAAGGTCACATCCACCGCCATGTCGGCGCTGGCTTGCAGGAAGTGCTGCCCGCATTCGACGACCAGGGCGACGCCGGCGCCCTCCGCCTGTCCGTGCGCACCATGCTGGATCAGGGGAGTGCCGGTGCCCAATCCCTGAGGCATGACCAGATGAATGTCCGGGCGGCCGATCGCCATCGCGGCGGCGGCACTGCGATCGAAGCCGGGGTACACCCAGAACGGCGCGACCGCCTGCGAAGTGGAATGAATGTCGAGGATATGGTCGGCTGCCGCCACGACCGGGCGCAGTTCGCGTGCACGCCGCAATTCGGGACTGTCTTGCGCGCCGTCCAGCCATGGCGCCGACCAGATGCGATTGAGGTTGTGCACCAGCAAACGGCTGGCGGAGGGATCGGCGCGGTCGAAGGACTGATACGCCTGGACGTTGGCGAAGCTCACGGTCAAGGTGCCGATGTCGGGCCGCACGCCGCTGTCCAGCAGGTGCGTTGCCGCGACCATTCCGCAGACCTCGTTGCCGTGCGTCAATGCATTGATGAGGACATGAGGTCCGGGCTTGCCGGATTGGAAACGGTGTACATAGTCGACCCCGGTGTTTCCAATGCGATAGGCTGTGAGATCGCGCGGCAGGACTTCGAACTCGGGCAGGTCTTGCGTCATGGGATTCCGTTCTCTTGCATTCGCGGGTGCGGCCATTGTCGCCGCAGGCGCGGTTGTGCTTTAACATCCAGCCCATTCAGACTGCAACCCTGGAGGAGCTATGGCAAAAGGTGATCAACGCAGCAACAAGATGGCGAAGAAGCCCAAAAAGGACAACTCGCCGCCCAAGCAGGGGACGTCGGACCGCCCGACCCCTCCGATGACGGCCGTGATACCGCGCGGCAAGCCCAAAACGAAATAATCGGCTGTCCTTGGCCTATCTTCCCAGGCGGCCGGCGCGCGCCGTGACCGACCTGCGCGGGGGCGTCCGGCTGGTGATCGATGGCGTGAGCGGCGTGACCGGCATCGTCGAGTCGATGCACCAGCGCATCGCACAGGTGTCGCCGGTCATCGGCAGGGTCACGGACACTCCGGCGCGCGGCATCACCGGGTTGGTGTACCGGAGCATTCGCGGCACGACCGGGCTGGTTGGCAAGGGTCTCGACGCGGCGCTCGCCGGCGTGCAGGGGTTGCTGCAAGCACCACCCGAAGGCGGCGACAAGGACCAGGCCGCGCCGGTACGGGACGCCGTGGCCGCGGCGCTCAATGGCGTGCTCGGCGACTACCTGGAGCGCACCAAGAATCCGTTGGCCATCGGCATGGCGTTGCGCGTTCGCGGCGTCGCGCGCGGCCCGCGCATGCTGCTGCTCGTGCACGGCCTGTGCATGAATGAGCATCAATGGACGCGTGACGGTCATGACCACGGCCTGGCTCTCGCGGAAGCGCTCGGCCTCACCCCCGTCTACGTGCAATACAACTCCGGCCGTCATGTCTGGACCAATGGGCGCGAGCTGGCGGCCCAACTGGAAAAGATGATCGACAGCTGGCCGGCGCCGGTCGAGAGCATTTCGATCATCGGCCACAGCATGGGCGGCCTGGTCGCTCGCAGCGCCGTGCAGCAGGCAAGGCAAACGGGGATGGCCTGGCCGGACCGCCTGCGGCACCTGGTGTTCCTGGGTACACCGCACCACGGCGCGCCGCTCGAGCGCGGTGGCAACTGGTTGCACCGCAGTCTGGGCATCAGTCCGTACGTGGCGCCGGTTGCACGGTTGAGTGGGCTGCGCAGCGAAGGCATCACCGACTTGCGGCACGGCAACTTGCTTGAAGCGGACTCAGCGGGCGGCCGCTTTGCCCAGCGCGACACGCGCGTGGTTGTGCCGCTCCCGGCGGGTGTCGCGAGCTATGCGATCGCGGGCACTCTCGGACAAGGCAAGAGCGACGAGTGGCTGGGTGATGGGCTGGTGCCGCTGGCCAGCGCGTTGGGGCGGCATGACAGGCCCACGCGCAATCTGCATATCGCGCCGTCACACATGTGGATCGCGCGCGGGGTCAACCACCTGGACTTGCTGAGCAGCCCGGAGGTTTACCAGAGGCTGCGCCGCTGGCTGGCGCGATAACAGCGCCGGTCAACCGAACAGGTTGACGATGATGTCGACGATGATGTTGTTTTGCCGTTGCACCAGCACGACGTCGTTGCCGATACGGGCATAACGGTAGCCGTACGGCGGCGGCGGCAACTGCATCACAACCGTCTGCGGCACTGCATAGACCGTCACACCGCGGGGGATCGGCTGCCCGACATCCCACTTGCGGGCCTGCCCCGGGGGCAGGCAGCCATTGTTCTTCTTTGCCAGTCCCGGCGGACAGTTGCGGCCGTGACCGTAGTGCTCGGTGTAGTACTGGCGCACGTAGGTGCGGTGCTGATCGTTGAAGTAGCTGCCATGACGGATCTCTTCACGACCTCGCTTGTCCGCGTGCTTTTCGGCCTTTTCATTCCGCTTGTCAGCCTGTTTCTCGGCTTGCTGCTGCTGCTTTTCAGCGTGCTTGTTGCCTTTGCCCTGCCCCTGCCCATTGTCGTCCTTGGCCAGTGTGGCGCCGGCAAAAAGCAGCGAAGAGATGGCCAGCGCGATCAGGCGGCGCGTGTGGGTGTTTTTGTTCATGTCGGGCTCCGGGTCATGCATTGAGCATGCTCAACGGTTAGCTTCGCCCATCGGACGACTCGCCGCTGTAGGACTGGGCCGCGAACTGCGATAGATGGCTGGCGGAACCTTAACGCCGCGCCGGCGGGGGGCCGCTGCGGCCGGCGATGTGACGGAACGTGATCCGGCCCTTGGTCAGGTCGTAGGGCGACATCTCGAGCGACACGTTGTCGCCGGCGATGATGCGGATGTGGTGCTTGCGCATCTTGCCCCCGGTGTAGCAGATGACCTGGTGCCCGTTTTCCAGCGTCACGCGAAAACGCGAGTCCGGGAGCACTTCGTCCACATGCCCCTTCATCTCGATCAGTTCTTCCTTGGCCATGTTGCGACTCCTGTACTGTTAAAGCGCGGCAAGGGCGGCGCCCTGAACGCTGGGATGACGGTGGCCGATCCATTGCAGCCCTTCGGCCGTGGCGTAGCCGACGGCAGCCACATGGCTGCGAAATAACCGGGTCAGCCGAAGCACGCGGTCGTGCGTGTTGCTCCCCGACCCGGTACGGATCGAAACGGAGCACCCGTACCAGCCGTTCGCCAGCAGTTTGGTGAGCGGAGAGATCAGGTACTTGCCTACGATGATGTTGTCTTGCGAATTCATTGTTTTGTGAGAGGGTCCTGCGGGTGCAACACTGCGCCCGCGAAAGTCTGTGGGGGCTTGCCTGAAGCAAGCCGGCGCAAATCGATTCCGGTGCCATGGCCTCGCACAGAGGGCCGGGACTGCGTCAGGTGGGATGACCGGCTTGCCAGGGCCGATGCTGGGACTTTGGGATGTCCCGGAAGACGCGTGCGCAGTGCGGACCTGGCGCGCCTGGGGAAAGGAGTGTTTTTGTGGGCGCGTTCAATCGCCTGCGCAATCGAAGCTCTTATTGTACCCGCTCCGCCAATTCGGCGCAGCGGCCGCGCTAGACCGCGGCCAGCGCCGGTGCGATGGCCGCCTTCGTCAAGCTCAGCCGTTCGGGCGACACATATTGCTGGCGGTATTCCTCGAACGGCATGGTGTCCCGGGCTTCTATGGCTTTCTGATCGCGCACCGACTGCTCGCCGAGCAAGGTGATCCTGCCCTGTTGTGCCGCGCTGAAGGGCAACGCCAGCAGCTTCGCCTTGGCCTGCGTGGATTGCGACCGGGTAAAGCCGCCAAAAGAATTCTCGAAGTCCTTTCGCATGACGGCCAGCACCCGCGCCGAGGGCAACAGATCGGGTTCGCGCAGCAGCGCCCGCGCGGCGCGAAGCGCATCGCCATAGTCGCTGGTCTGGTGCGTGCCATCGAGCGCCGCGGCAATGGGCGTGAAGGCATCGAGCAATCCGGCGCCCCAGTCTGTCAGCCCGACTTCACTGTCGCCGCGCTCAAGGCAGAGCCCGGGCTGGCGGCCGAAAGCCGCGGTTTTATGCTGGTTGCGCCCAAGCGCCGCGATTTCGGCGGGCGTGTCCGGCGGGCTGTCAGATAACAGGCAATGCAGCAGGAAGATATCCAGGAAGCGGACGTTCTGGACTGTGATGCCCACCGGAACGAATGGATTCAGGTCGAGGAGTCGCACCTCCACATACTCCACGCCGCGTTCACGCAGCGCGTGGAGGGGCCGCTCGCCCGGACGGATCACCCGCTTCGGCCGGATGGTGCCGTAGAACTCGTTCTCGATCTGCAGCAGGCTGGTGGCCAGCTGGTTGTACTCGCCGCCCGGATTCATGATGCCTACCGCCTCATAGGCCGGGTAGGGCTGGGTCAACGCCTCCTGGAGCGAGGCTGCGTAGCCGTCCAGGCCGTTGTAGCTGACGGCGAGGGTGGCTTGCGCTTCGCTCTGGTAGCCCAGCCGCCCCATCCGCAGCGAAGTGCCGTGCGGCATGTACATGGTGCCGGCCGACAGCGCTTCGAGCGCGTGCTCCCGGCCGGCAACGAAGCTGGAGCAAACGGCCGGCGAAGCGCCGAACAGGTACAGCAGCAGGAACGCGTGGCGGCGAAAGTTGCGGATCAACCCGAAGTACTGGTCGCTCGACACGTCGGGAAGCGACCAGTTGTAATGGATGCCGGAGATGGTCTGCATGCGGCGCCCGTAGCGATGCGCCAGGCCCATCCGATAGACGCTCTTGGCTCGACCGACGTTGGAAGAGCCATACCGGCCGATGGGGATGTTCTCGTCCGCCGGCAGCATGCACGGCATGCTGGAGACCCACAGCATCTCGTCTTCCAGCGCGCGATACGTGAACTGGTGGACCTGCAACAACTCTTCGAGGCAGCTTTCCGGCGTGGCGTGCACGCCGGTGATCAACTCCAGCTGGGCCTCGCTGTAGTCGGTGGTGATGTGAGGATGCGTGAGTGCGGAGCCCAGGGCCAGCGGATGGGGCGTCATGGCCAGCCCGCCTTCGAGCGTGGCACGCAGGCTCTCCTTCTCGATGCCGCGGCGTATACCCTTCAAGCGATGCGGCGAAATAGCTGCCAATCGCGCCTGCAGATTACTCATCTCGACAAAGCCTGTGTCTCATGTGGTTTTGGTGACGGTAGCACGGCTGGTGAATTTCTGCATGGAGACGGGTCAAGGGGGAGTCTGGTAGGCATGGCACGCTGCCGGGTAGACCGCTGCCTCTAGAAAGAGGGCCGCCTTTAGGTCGCCCGCACTAGCCGAGGTGGGGAGAATAACTCATCACCACGCAAAGGAGCCTCACATGGACACCAAGAACTTTTCCACCACCGCAACCGGCTTGATCGGCAATCTCGCGGACGCCGCCCACAAGGCGATCGGCGCCTATCGCCAGGGCGGCGATCGCCTATCGGGCGCGCTGGAGCAGCGCTGGAAGGCCGGACTGAGGCAAGCGGGCCCCAAGCTGACCCCCGAGACTCGCAAGAACGCGGCGCGTGCCCAGCGGGCATTCAGCGGCTATTACGCCAAGGGGCTGGCCCTGTCCGCAGACGGCGCTGAAGTGGTGATCGACACCTTGGTCGGGGCGGCGCAGACGGCCATCGAGCGAGCCGCTGCCTACCAGCAGGCCAACGCCCACAAGGCCGCTTGACGCTGCCGGGTGGCAGAATGAGCCACCCGCAGAAGAAACAACGAGGAGGCCCCGCATGGCCGTGACCGTCAACATCGATCTGGGCTATCAATTCGACGTCAAAGCCAAGGCCGGCGAGGTTTTCGAACTGCTGTCGGACGTTCCCGCTTCGGTGTCGCACTTCCCCAAGGTGGACAAGCTCACCGACATGGGTGGTGGCGTGTACAAGTGGGAGATGGAAAAGGTGGGCACCGCGCAGGTGAACATCCAGACCGTCTATGCCAGCAAATACACCAGTAACCAGGCCAAGGGCACGGTCGTCTGGACCCCGGTTCAAGGCGTCGGCAATGCCCTGGTGGGCGGCCAGTGGAAAATCAAGGACAACAAGAAGTCCACCGCCATCGAGCTGAAGATCAACGGCGAAATCACGCTGCCCCTGCCCGGGCTGATGAAGATGGTGGTGGCGCCGGTGGTCGAGGGGGAGTTCGAGAAGCTCGTCGACAAGTACATCGCCAACCTGATCAAGAAGTTCGGCGGCGAGGTCTAGGCGCGCGTGGCAGCATTTGCTCAGACCTCTCCTAAGGCCGCGCCAGCGCCTTGAGCAGCCACTCGTTGAGATCGCCGATTTCCTCCATGCAAACCGAGTGTGCCATCGGGTACTCGTGCCACTCCACCGTATAGCCCAGCGCGGCAAGTGCATCGCGCGACGCCCTGCCGCGCTCGACATCGACCACGTTGTCCTGGAAGCCGTGACCCATGAAGATCGGCGTGAGCGCGTTGGCATGGCTGCGCTCGGCGGCCGTCGATGGCGTGAGCGGCAGGTAGCCTGAGAGCCCGGCGATGCCCGCGAGCCGCTCGCCGTGGCGCAAGCCGGCGAGGAGCGCCATCGCGCAACCCTGCGAGAAACCGGCCAGCACGATCCGGTGGGCGGCCATGCCGCGTTGTTTCTCGCGTGCCAGCAATTCTTCCACCGCTGTCAGCGACTTGCGCAATCCCGCTTCGTCCTCGCGCCGCACCAGATCCATGCCCAGGATGTCGTACCACGCCCGCATGCGATAACCGTTGTTGATCGTCACCGGGATGACCGGTGCGTGCGGGAACACAAACCGGACGGCGCCCACCTGTTGCAGGTCAAGCTCTTGCGTGATCGGCACAAAGTCATTGCCGTCCGCGCCCAACCCGTGGAGCACAATGACGGTGGCGTCGGGCTCGGGCCCGGTTTCGATTTCGATGATTTCCAGCGCAGCCATGACGGTATATTTCTTGAAGGAACGGGCAGCATACAGGCAATGCCTGGCCCGCCTTCTCCCACAGGTCGCACAGGACAATTCCCTACGCAACCGTGGCGGCGACAGGCTCACACTTTAGATCAACAATGAAAGGCAGCGAGTCATGCAAGTACAAGTGAACACCAGCAACGGTATCGAGAACAAGGAGACGCTCGAACGGTGGGCGACCGAGTTCCTGAACGAATCACTGGCGCGTTTCAACCAGGAAATCACCCGGGTTGAAGTCCAGCTCACCGACGAGAACAGCGGCAAGAAAGGCGCAGCCGACAAGCGTTGCATGCTCGAGGCGCGACTCAATGGCCACGCACCCGTTGCCGTGAACCACCACAGCGAATCCCAGGACGAAGCCTTCCGGGGAGCGACCCAGAAGCTGATTCGGGTGCTGGAACACACCTTCGGCAAGCTCGACCGTCACGAGCACCGTGACCGCGAGACCATCCGCAAGGACTCGAACATCGCCGAATAGCGTCGGACCGAAGGTCCATGGTTGAGTAGCTTCTTCGACACCACCACACAACGATGGTGCGGCACACAACACAAGGCGGTCGCAGGCGCGTATATTGATCTCGCGCCATGGTGGGTTTTGCCGCCGGCGCCCAATGACCCAACCCCACCCAAGGAGCCCCTCGATGAGTTCAATGATGAAGAAAATGACCTGCCGTGCACTGGTCGTGTCCCTGCTGGCCTTGTCCTTTCAGACGGCCAACGCCGGGATGATCGGCGCCGACCAGGCCGCAGCGGCGGGTGCCGCCCAGACCGACCGCGGCATGGTGCTCAGTGTGCTCAGCCGCGCCGAAACAGCTGCCCAACTCCAGGCTCAGGGTATCGACCCGGGCATGGCGCGTGAGCGCGTGGCGGCCATGACCGATCAGGAAGTTCAAACTCTGGCCCAGGACATGCAAACGGCTCCGGCCGGTGCGCTGAGCTCGGGCGGCTGGCTGGCGGTGGTGCTGATCGCGGCGCTGGTCTGGTACTTCGCGTTCCGCAGGTGACCCGCGCCGGCGCCGCATGAGCGGACCGCGCGTGACGGCTCGCCTCTGCGCGGGCCTTTTCTGCGGCGTAGTGCTCGCCTTCCTGGCGGGTTGCGCGCAGCTGGTGCCGCAGACCATCGCATTGCGCACCGGTTGGCCCGATGGCGTGCCGCAGACGGTTGAATTGAAAAAGGTGTCCTTCTTCCCGCAGGAGGACTACCAGTGCGGCCCGGCCGCGCTGGCCACTGTGCTTTCATATACCGGTGTGCCGGTCACGCCCGAACCGCTGGTGAATCAGGTGTTTCTGCCGGCGCGCCTGGGTAGCCTTCAGATCGAAATGTTGGCGGCGCCGCGCCGATACGGGCGCGTGTCCATGCAGCTCGCCCCGCGTTACGCCGATTTGCTGCGTGAAGTAGCCGCGGGTAATCCGGTCATCGTGCTGCAGGACGTCGGTCTGATGTTCACGCAATGGCATTACGCGGTGGTCAACGGCTTCGATTACCCGTCAGGCACCTTGTACCTGCGTTCGGGCACAAGACCGCGCGAAGAGTCGCCTTTCACGGCCTTCGAGCGCACCTGGATCAAGGGCGGTTACTGGGCGATGGTCATCACACCTCCCGATCGGATTCCCGTCACCGCCACCGAGGACAGCTGGCTCGCTGCCGTGTTGGCAATGTCACGATCAGGCGGGGCTGATGCGGTCGCCAAGGCTTACACCGCGGCGCTCGAGCGCTGGCCGGACAACCTTCCGGCCGCCATCGGGCTGGCCAACGAGCACCACTCGCGGGGCGCCAACGGGGAAGCCGTTTCGGTGCTGCGCGCCGCGCAACGGCGCCATCCGCAGTCGGTGATCGTCATCAACAACCTGGCACAGGCGCTTTCGGACCAGGGCCGACATGCGGAGGCGCTGGCCCAGATCGAGAAAGCGCCGGCTCCGCAGGGACCTTTCGCCGCCGAAGTGCGCGCGACGCGCCAGCTGATCCTCGAGCGCATCGGGCAACAGAAGACTGGAAACCGACGCCAGGAGCCTGCGCGGTAGAAGGCGTCGAGCCAAAACTGTCGAGAATCGAGACGACGTTATCCAACGGCCGCCGCTGCCGGAGCCTGCCTACACTCAGTCGAGTTGCCGGCTTGCGGCGCGGTTCATGGGACACGTGCACACTTGATCGTGCGGCCCGGGTTCGCGTTACAAAGACAGGTATCAGGCTTCCGCGCTTGCGCGAAACGCGCGAACATTGTCCAGCGAACCCGACGCCGCGGCGCCAAGAAAAACCGGGCCAAAGAGCCCGGTTTTTCCGTGTGACAGCATCGCAGCGGCATGATCCGCCGTATTCGGAGCCTGGTTCCGCTGGAGGAGTTCCGGCGTACGTGGACACCTCGACTGAATGTAAGACGCCGGCTGCGCTTGAAGATTTACTGGGGAGCGCGCGCCAACTTGACCGGTGAGTCCACATCGTAGAACCCGGCGAAGGTTGCACGCAAGGGCCGCGTCTCCGGCAGGATGTAGATGACCGCACCGCGTTCCACCGTGGGCCGCAGCACCTGCTCGTAGAACTGGGGTGGCAGGTTGATGCAGCCGAACGACATCCTGTTGTCCTCGGGGCTCGGGGAAGCCAGCCGCGTGATGCGCTGTTCAATTTTAAGCACGCGGTGCATCGAGACGGCTGCGTCATAGTCGACCCAGACCACATCTTCGCCGCGGGTGCTCATGCCCACTTCGGCGACAAAACGCCCCGCCGGCGTGGTCTTTTCCTCAGGCAGCACTTGCGACAGCGGCTTTTCGCCGATACCCGGCGCCGAGTCGTCGCCGAGCGCTTCGCCCAATAAGGCTGGCGCCGTGGCCTGCAGTTTGCCCGCGGGATTGAAAACAAATACTTTTGCGGCCGTCTTGTCAATGACCAGGAACGACATGTTCCCGTGATCGCCCGACTCCATCACCCAGTTCGCCATCTGGCGTACCTGCGGGGATGCGGATTCGACGCCGAATCGGGCGCGTTGATTGGAGTGGCTTCGCGTCCCGTTCGCATCGAGGCGCTGTGGCTGCGATAGAGCCGGTGCGACTGCAACGGCACGGGCTGGCGCCGACTTGATGTAGGGCAGCAAATAAAGGGCTGGCGGCAACGCCAGGACCAGGAGGGCAGCACCCAGCAACAAGCCATTTCGCAAAGAAGCGGCAAGATCCGAAGCGCTACCCCTTGGGCGAGGTCTTTCTGATTGACTCATCGGTGTGTCAGATGAGGCCCATCGGGCCTGGACCCGATGGGACGCCTCGTGCTCCGGTTTAGTTCCGGTCGGTGCGGGCCACGCGGCCGCTACCCGAAGCAGTGCCGTCCGAGCCGCTGGCGCCCATGGAAGTGCTGCGGCTGCCGCTCGTGGTGGTGTCCGTGCTGGCGGTGCCGCTTCCGGTGGTGCTGCTGCCGCTGCCGGTCATGCCGCTGCCCGATGCGGTGCTGCCGCTGCCGGTGGTGCCGCTGCCCGACGCCGTGCTGCCGGAACCCATCGTGCCCGAGCTCGAGCCGCTCGCGCTCGGCGTGGTCGTGGATGAGCCGGTGCTTCCCGAGCCCATGGTGCCGCTCGAGCCCGCTGCGCCGCTGGTGCTCGGAGACGTCGCCGACGAGCCCGAACCGGACGTGCCGGAGCCGCTCGTGCCGCTGCTCGAGCCCGAGCTCTGTGCAAACGACAGCCCGCCGATGGCCAGTGCCGCCGCAGCAGCCAGGGTCGTCAGGGTTTTCTTGGTTGTGATCATGTCTTACTCCTTGAGTGAGGAAACCCCGAAGGGAATAGGTTGGAAAAAAGCCGGCCCGAAGCCAGCTGATTCAGACTACTTTTGGTTCTCGGGAATAAAAGTGGGGTTTTGCAGGCACAGCCTGTAGGACCACCGCTGTCACGAATTGCGGCTCAGTCAGAGCCCGCCTGCAGAGCCTGTTCGAATCCCCAACGCTCGATTTGCAGAACCGGGTTGGCGCACTCAAAGCCGAGCGCCATCTCCTCGTTCTGCACTCGGCCTGAATGATCGAAGGACACAGCAACGCCGGCGCGGGGCGCAGTGGGTGTGATGACTGGTTGCGAACTTTCCATGAAACCCTCCGGGCTGCTGTTGCTGTCCATGGATGATGAACCGCAGAGCTATCGAACGTATGCGCCGACAACGCCAGCGAGCGTAGGACGACAGCTAATCCTGAGGCGGCTCGGTCTTCGAGACTCCCCGGATGTTGAGCGCGGCGAGTGCGACCTGCAAAGCGATCAGGGCATACGCGGCGTCGTGCCATCCCCACAGCTCGCGGGCTGCTTGCGCCGGAGGGCGGCGGGCGCGCTTGTAGGAACCTGCCGCTACCCGGCCCGCAGGCGCCACAGGGACGTGACTTCCTTGCCGCGGGCCGCATGCAGCTGATCGGATGCATCCACTGCTTTGGGATGGCGTGGCCGCACATCGCTGCGGGCCACGACACGCAGGCC